>JAADIY010000026.1:971-41167 GCA_013151045.1 Gammaproteobacteria bacterium | reverse complement strand
CTCTTTTTAAGTGCGCCTATCAAATCTTGATCAACTGCATCACGGCATTTGTCATCCTCATAAAAGTCTCGATAGAGCTGATAGATTTCTGCAAGTGTTACGGATTTGCCTTCAATATCTTTATCCATTAAAAACTCTCGCCATGCTTTTGCACTTTGGAAGCTATGCAAGCCACTTAGAAAACGTGAGCAAGCGCCTTTTTGTTTTCCGGTTTCGGCTATGCTTTCTGGAACAGCAGTAATGTATAGATTGATTGCATCGTTTTCACCAAAGCGATCAAGCCGCCCTAATCGCTGTAGCCAATTCTCGGCGTGGGTAAACTCGGTAATAATTTTGTTACAGGTGATATTCAATGAAGCTTGCACAATCGGCCCTGCTCGTAGTACATCGTAGGATTTATTTCCGTCCCGTTTAAAACAATCAAACACCTTTTCAAACAGCTCTTGTTTATCTGATTTCTTAAACTTGGAGTGAATTAATAAGGCATTTTCATTGCTCTGGTTTTGGATAAAGCTCTTTTGTGCCGTAATGGCTGTGTTACTGATAACAAAGGTGCTTTCTGGCTGGTTTTCATAAAGTGGGTTGCCGTTATCCTGTAAGGTTTCATCATAGTTAGCGAACTGAATGGAATACTGGCTATTATTAAAGCTATCAATACCGATAATATCGTTAGCGTCAATGTCTAGTAATTTTTCTACAAAATAGTAGTTTGGGGTCGCTGATACTAAAAGTGTGTTGGCGTTATCTTGTTGAAGTTTTTTACATTCCACCAGCTCTGCGAATAACAGGTTAAACGCTGGCATGGTGATATATTCATGGTATTCGTCAAATATAATATGAGCATTCATATACTCAACCAATGTGGTCACGCTTCGATGAGTGACAATAGCATTAACGATTTGGTCTATCGTGGTAATGACGATGTCACCTGAAAACTCTTGTCCTTCAGGTGTTTCGGTTTCTTTGCTTGATTGGTAAATGGTTTTGAATTCACCGGTATTGATTTCAATTTTTGTATCAGGCAAATAGTCATCAGCCGTTAAATCATTAATTAACCCCTGGCAGACTTGAACCCGTGGACAGACCCAGATTATTTTCCTGGCATTTCCTAAAACTGCCCACTCCAGAGCGATTTTAGTTTTACCGCAACCAGCAGGACCATTGAGCACACCAATATCATCAACTTCTGTTAGTTTATTCGCGGCTATGCTTTGTGCTTTGTTTTGATCGCTGTCTGGGAACCTCTCTATAAATCCATCAAGACAGGCTTGTATGTCTTTCTTTAAGCCACGCTCTTTGGCTAAGGCCGATTCTAAAAGTGTGTTTAACGAGGCTTCTTCAATATGATTGTTTAAAGCTTCAGAGCTAATGGATGACACCAAGCGATCCGCAGTAATCAGTGCCGTTCGGGCAAGGTTGTTTTTGGCGTTTTCCTTCACATAACCGACGTAATCATCAATATCTTCATTCAGAGCATATCGCTTGTATTTAGGCAAAGGTTCATCATCAAGTTCATATATCTTGTCTTCATCTAACTTTGATAGAAATCCTTTGAGTAGTAAGAGGTCTTCTGAATCTTCAGAAAAATAGCTGTTTGAAATTGTATTGATTCCAGCAACAATCTGCTTAAAGACCTGTATTAGTGTCGTTATTTCAGCATCTCCGATATTTTTCTTGAGCTTCTTGTAAACAGTATCGAGTGTTTTAAATTCTTGTTTTCTTATCGGTTTAGCGTGATGCCAATAGAGTGCATGTTTGACTCTGTTTTTATTGGCATTATTTAATGCGTCCTTTTCTTTGTAATTATCGTTTACCATTAAATGATATAGCAATGCTGAAATCTCATTGTGTCGGGGATGCGTTTCAAACGAGAATTTTCCAGCTTTGTTGATATGCTGCCCTTCATCGGGCAACTCATTGATAAGTTTATTTTTTGTTTTATCTATAATCCATGTTTGAAAAGCAGGATCAATTTTACCAATGTCATGCAGACATCCTGATATAAAAACAGCTCTCGCTAACTTGCCTCCATCATCGTCAATAGCAAACTGCTTGATGATTTGATGTGCAACATAACCCACTGCGAATAGATGCTGATCTAGTGGTTGCTTCTTTGTATTTGCGTAGTATTGTTTAATGTTCACGTCGATTTCATCCATTTTTAGTGCATCAAGTTGATTGGTATAATTCACAGGCACAATGCCCTCCGAATTAAATTTATCTTTATTGCCAACTGCCCATAGGTATTCACTCCGGCTACGACTACGTATCCAATGGCAACTCACCGCTGTATTTTTGCTCGCTGTCTTTCGTAACAACTTCTTCACCGCCTGCAAACCCTCATTGGTAATAACAGTTTGCCATGTTCGATTGCCGATGCGGTTAGCAAATGCGTCAAGCACTCGTCGGGTTTTATTGAGTGATTTCTTTTCGCATTGAGAAATGAAGGTAACCATCATGGTGGGTCACCTGCCATTATTCGAGTTGCAAATAGCATCATTAATTGCATATAATGATGCATATTTTGATGCGTTTTCGAGGGCTGATTGATGCGTACCACCTTAAATATTGATGATTTACTATACGAGCAAGCTGTTGAACTGACTGGTATTTCTGAAAAAACAGCCTTGTTGCGCGAAGGTCTGAAAGCCTTGATTGAGCGTGAAAGCGCTCGCAGGTTGGCACGTTTGGGCGGTTCTGAACCGGCACTGGAATCTATCCGCCGGCGCCGATCAAAACCCTCCAGCTGATTGCCATGGTATTGGTTGATACCTCTGTCTGGGTAGATCATTTGCGTTCGACGAATTCGGTACTCGTCGCACTGCTTGAACAAGGCCGAGTATTGATGCACCCGATGGTCATTGGTGAACTGGCGTGTGGGAATTTGCACAATCGTCATGCCCTCATCGCCTTGCTACACAAACTGCCACATGCCGTCGAAACGTCACACAGTGAAGCGCTACACTGTCTTGAGCACAACTGTTTAATGGGCAAAGGGACAGGCTGGATTGATATCCATCTTCTGGCCTCTGTATTACTCACACCTGGCACCTCCCTCTGGACGAAGGATCGTCGCTTGCGGGCCGTTGCTGAAGATCTGCAACTTTGCTGGAAACCCTCTGTGTGAATCGCGTCAGGTTTGATCTTTCATTTTGTAGATGGGTACCTTTAATCACGGGGTTTGCGTCTCCCAGTGGGTTTCCAGTGCAATGGCTTTTACTTTCTCAAACATAAAGTCGAGGGCTTTGTGCTGGGTGAAATTTTGCAGGCATTGCTGGCGAAATTCCTGTTCGCTCGCACCTTCTTTGGCGCAGATGAATGCCCAAGGTAGAATCAACGTATCCTTAATTAAGTCTGCCACATCAAAAACCAGTGCGCCGCGCCGGGTTTTACCGTGCAGGACGGCAAATCCGTGGGGTATGCCAAGCACCCAGAGTGTGGTGGCGGCAAGTCCGTAGGCCAGGTAGTTGCCATGATTCAAAAAGGCGTTGGCGTTATCGACCGCTGCATGGTCACGGGTAAAATTACCCTGTTTGGTGCGATTGGCAGCAATCTTGTAAAGCTGCTTGGTGAGTTGCGCTTCGACCAGGAGCAGGTCGGATACGCGGGTGCAGCGTTCTATTTTTGCGGAGGCATTACTGATGGCTCTCTGAATGCCGGTATCGTCCGCTGCAAACCCTTCGGTCTGTAAATCCCGGTCTTTCGACCAGACTGTCAACAGGTAATCCAGGCGGCTTTGCTGAAAGGATTTGGCTGCGAGGAGACGCTTTTGTTCGTCAAACCAGAAGGTCATCCAGCCCTGGATATATTCCGTTGGCCGATACTCGCTTTGTGGTGATAACCATTCAATTTCGTTGGCAGCAATGAGTGGTGTGCCACCGCTGCCGCTGAAACCGATCAGTACGCCGGCCGATGCCAGCATTCTAACGGCTGCCTGGGTAATGGATGTGCCTGTGCCAAGTAAGATGCAGGTAGTATTGGCGATTGGGATGTTCCAGTATTGCTTTTCGACTTTCTCTTCGGTGAGGTAAAGTACGCGACCGTCTTTTTGCATAACACGGCACATTTCTAAATAATAAATGTTGGCACGTTTGGAGTGAAGGATGGCTTTTAAGTCCGTTAGCTGTTCCATTTTTCCTTTACCTGTTTTTGTTCATTTATATCCTACCCCACGCCAGTGACAAAACCTGTCGTGAGTATTTATACAGTAGTTTTTTATAGTTAGACTTGATTGTAAACCTCTAGGGCCATGTGTAATTGGCGCTTGACGGCATTTTTTAAGCGCGCTGGCGATTCTACGATGACGTTAGGGCTGTGACGCAGGATGTCTTGTACCAATTCGCGTTGGTCGGAATAGGGTAGGGTGAGCAGGTAGTCGTTGCCATCCCATTCTCCGTGTTGCTGTGGGTGCCATTGTTGTTTGGCAATGTCGCGGGCGATAGTAGGAAAAAACCGTAGGGTGGCTTTATATTTATTGTTACCTGCAAACAAGCCATAGCCGGGGCTGTAATGCTGATCCAGTTGTTCGCTGGCAATGTCTATGGCTTTGTTATTGGCCAGTTCGGCTTGCTCTACACGAGTAAGGGCAAAGGTACGTAGCTCGTCGCGGCGGTGACACCAGGCATCGCAAAACCAGTTGTCGCGGTAATAGACGAGGCGTTGTGGGCTGATGGTTCGGTGGCTGTGTTGCTGCTGGTAATCGCAGTAATCCAGGGTAATTTGTTGACGGTTGATGATGGCGTTAAAAAAACAATAGAGGTGTTTATTAGTTAGGACAGCATTGGCTAGGGGAATAATCTTGATGCGTTGGTCTATTTGGCTGCGAGAGATATTGCGTTGTGCTAGGGTGTTGTTGATGAGTTGTTCGACTGGTTTTAGCTCTTTGCGCATGAGGCCGTTACCAAAACGTTTGAGAATGGACAGCAATAGCAACATCGACTGAATGTCTTGTTCGCTTAACCATAAACCTGGTATTTCCCAGTTAGGGCTATTTTTCTGGTCGAGTATCCAGCCTTTACCGGGCAGGTTATCTAACGGTGCGTGGTAGATGTCGCGCAAGTCGTCAAGATAGCGTTGCACTGTTCGGGTGGTGCAATCGAGTTCGTCTGCTAGAACACGAATAGCAACAGGTGTGCGCCGCGCCTTTAGAATCTGACTGAGTTTTCGAATCTGATCGTGTTTCATCCGCTCCTGCGATTTTAACCAGCACCGGCGCTACTATTTAGGCCGAGCGGGTACTCCATTGGGGGCAAATTGCTATATCAATCATAGCAAAGTATCCTTTTTTAGTTAATCCTTATTTTGAGGTATAGCAATATTGGGTCGTTACAGTGGTTGTTAGTTATTTTCCTGTGTTTCTCTATGTTGCTCTAGGGCTTCTTGTTCTTCATTTTCAGCGACTTTTTTTAGGTTTTCCATGACATTGATCAGTTCGCTTTTAAATGTTCCGCTCAGTAGGAAATATAGGATACTTTTTAGTGACCCTTTGAAGTTTACTTCGTGGGTGAAGGTTGTCTTGCCTTTATTGTTTACTTCGAAATAGCGTTGTAGGTCAATGGTTTGATAAAGCGGTATTTTTAGACTTTCGGTGAATGAGATTTCATCATTCACTTCGGTTAATATGAATTTTGTTTTAGGCGCGCCTTTGGCATTTAAGTAGCCGATAGAACCCGTTTTGAATTCGGCGTTATCAACGAGATAAGAATATTCTAATATCGTGTCGAATTTTTGCCAATTCTCTACATCACTCCAGAGTCGCCAAATAGTGCTTTTTTTAGCGCTGGTTTCAACCGAATACTTCAGCGAGTAATTAGCTAACTCGATCACGTCATCAGTAGTATTGCTATGCGAGGTTGAAGAGCAGGCAGCAAGAAGTGCTAGTACCACAAAGCCCGCAGCAGCGCTAAATAGCTGGATTGTACGCATACTGATGAGCCTAATTTTGGTATGGCTGGCGCCAATACATAAGATTCTATTTGCGCTGATATAACGCATCTGTATTATGCTTATACTAGCATGCTACCTTTATAGTATATTTACTGGGAAGACACATGACACAGGGCGCAAACGCAGCAACTTTGACTTGTTTTAAAGCTTACGACATTCGTGGTCAACTAGGAACGGAGCTGAATGAAGACATAGCTTATCGAGTTGGACGCGCCTTTGGTGATTTTTTAAAGCCAAAAACCGTAGTGGTTGGCGGTGATGTTCGTGAGACCTCAGAAGAATTGAAGCTGGCACTAGCCAACGGCTTACAAGATGCTGGGGTCGATGTCATTGATATCGGTATGGTCGGCACCGAAGAGATTTACTTTGCGACGACACACTTAGGTGTCGATGGCGGTATCGAAGTCACTGCTTCGCATAATCCGATTGATTACAATGGCATGAAGCTGGTACGCGAAGGCAGTCGACCTATTTCTGGGGATACCGGTCTGCGTGATATTCAACGTTTGGCCGAAGAAAATGATTTTGCAGCGACTGCCGAGACAGGCCGTGGCAGTTACACACAACAATCAACTCTAGCCGCTTATGTTGAGCATTTACTTGAATATATTGATCTAAAGTCAGTAACGCCACTAAAGCTTGTTGTTAATTCAGGTAACGGCGCTGCGGGCCATGTCATTGACGCGATAGAAGCGCGCTTCAGTGATATGAACGTTCCCATAGAGTTTATAAAGGTTCATCATCATGCTGATCCAACCTTCCCCAATGGTATCCCTAATCCATTACTACCAGAAAACCGTTCGGATACCGCCGATGCTGTCATTGCACATAAAGCCGATATGGGGATCGCTTGGGACGGCGACTTTGATCGCTGTTTCTTATTTGACGAAAGCGGCGAGTTTATCGAAGGCTATTATATAGTGGGTTTATTAGCAGAAGCATTTTTAAAGAAAAACGCTGGTGCAAAAGTGATTTACGACCCAAGAGTGTATTGGAACACCGTGGATATCGCCGAAGCCAACGGCGGCGTACCTATCATGTCAAAGACCGGACACGCCTTTATTAAAGAGCGTATGCGTAAAGAAGATGCGGTTTATGGGGGGGAGATGAGTGCTCACCATTATTTCCGTGATTTCGCCTATTGCGATAGTGGCATGATTCCATGGCTATTAGTCGCAGAGCTGATTTGTATCAGTGGCCAGACATTATCGTCGATGGTCAAAGATCGTATAGCCAAGTACCCAAGTTCCGGCGAAGTAAACTTTACCGTAGATGATGCTAAAGCAGTGATTCAGCGTATTGAATCTCATGATTGGAATGAGCCATTCAAAATGCTACGCATAGACGGCATCGATATGGTGTTTGAAAACTGGCGTTTAAACGTACGTAGTTCGAATACCGAACCGGTATTGCGCGTAAACGTCGAATCACGTGGTGACAAAGCGCTTGTCCGTGCAAAGTATGCAGAAATCAAAGCAATTATTGAATCATAGACGATGGAATCGGTGTTTCAATCTTATTTAGATGGATTAGTGGTTTGGTTACCTAAAGTTGGCTTGGCTGTTTTTGTGTTGTTCGTATTTTTCATGTTTTCAAAAATGATTAAGAGGGTAATCACTAAAGTGTCATACGGTTTAAAGTTAGACGAACATATTGCCGTCTTGGCATCGCGTATTATTGGTGTGTTATTACTCTTGTTTGGTTTTGTTAGTGCCTTAGGTGTGTTGGGTGTTAATGTTTCAGCGATGATAGCAGGACTCGGTCTTACTGGCTTTGCTTTGGGGTTTGCTCTAAAAGATACTATTTCAAATATATTGTCGGGCGTATTGATACTTTTGCATCAACCGTTTGAGATGGGTGATCATATAAAAATAGCCGGCTTTGAAGGTGATGTTGTTGCTATTGACCTACGTTATACAGAGTTAGCCAAAGATGGCGATAAAATCTTAATCCCTAATGCGAAACTCTTTACCAACCCAATTGTTGTTTGTAATGTGTCTGAGAGTGAATGTTTAAACAGCAATTAAAAATTGATTGGAGCAAGTGATGGGGAATTCACTATTCGAGCAGCTAAAACAAAGCGGCTTGGTCGACGGAAAAAAAGCAAAAAAAGCCAGGCACGGACAGCCGAAGAAAAAACAAAAAGCCAAGAAGGGCGTACCAGTTCCCGTTAATGAATCAAAGCGACTAGCGCAGCAAGCTCAAGCAGAAAAAGTCGAACGCGATCGTCTACTTAATCAGCAGAAAAAAGAAGCGGCCGATCAAAAAGCCATTGCAGCACAAATCAAACAGCTTATCGAAACGAATTGTATTAAAGATCGTGATGGTGATGTGGCCTATAATTTTACTGATGCCAATGTGATTAAACGCTTGCACGTATCAGAACCCATACATAAACATCTCGCCACTGGCCGCTTAGCTATTGCCAAATTTATCGATGGTTACGAATTAGTGCCTACGCCAGTTGCTGAAAAAATAAAGCAACGTGATTCAGAGTGTATTGTCGATACGGACAGTGATGCCGAAACTATTACTGATGAAGATGACCCGTATGCAGATTATAAGATTCCTGATGATTTGATGTGGTAAAGTTTTTTTTGTCCGTGGCACTCTAAGACTGTCTTGACAGATTTTATTGATAGAAATATCGCAATACGATACATCTATCGATAGTAGCCTAGTTATGACATTAGTAACTGTTTCTCCTAAATATCAGGACTTATCTAAAGCAAAGTAGGGTTGCCTATCGGGGACTAATCGCCTCCGCTGCGCTACGTGCCCTAGGGGTGCTCTCCTTGCGGTCAGCAAAAGATCACGCTTCACGTTATGTAGCCAGCCAGGCCAGTGCCAAACCCAATAACACAAACAGTGTGATCGCAGCCTTCCATCCAACTACAAAGTCTCGCAGTTTTTGCCAGTGACTGCCGTACTGATAGTGTTTTACCAGCTTTAACCGTGAGACATGCCAAAGCGACGGAAGTCCGAGCAGCGTGTCTTCAACCCATTGCCGGGTTGCGCCGATCCATCGGCTCAATATGTCTACTCGCGGTAACGCTACGGCAGGGTGTTGGTGGCGTGTTTTCTGCGTCCAGCCGATGGTAACAATCAGTAATGCTAGCAAGCCCCCCAATGAAGCGATGAAGGGATAGCCAAGGTATTCGTATTGACGCCATATCGTTGGGTGGGCCAGCCCTGTTCCCAATGCCGCGATAAACAAGCTAGCGGCGCCACTGCTCATCCACACTATTTTTACAGATGTTGGCGTGCAAAGCTTAAGCGTCGCGTACAGTACGCCGATTACCCCGACCATTTGGATAATCATCGCTGAAATACCAAAGGCATGTTCGCCAAGCGGCAACCAACGCACTGCTCCAAGCCATCCCATAACAACCGGCACGCCAATTATTAACAAAGCTGTGGCCTGGTTCGTTGACTTGAATGCGCTCGACAACCACAAATGGGCAGGCCATATTCCTGTCTTGAGTGCGAAACCGATGAAGGTTACCCAAAGATAAAATTGTGATGATGAAGCCTTTGCTATGGCTGCGCGAACGCCTTCGAAACGTAAATTATCTGTCGTGAACGCGGCAAGTAATAGTGCTTCGAATAACAGTAGATCCGCTATGATTAAAAAGATAAGGTAAAGGCGACCAGCGCGCTGCGTCTCTGCATTACCGTTCTGAACGAACAGAGCGTAAAAACCGTAGCCCATGATTGTAGTAAAGCAAAAAAAGCCCACTAGATCGTTTGCCAACACGGCGCCCAGGTTACCAGCCAGAGTCAGTAGAAAAAATGTGGTTGTGCGTCCGTTCGCAAAACCTTGTTTCGAAGACTTCATCATCGTCGCCGCTATGAACCAGATTACAACGGACATCGCCAAAACCCAGCGAGTTACACCATCGATGGCGAACTCTGCTCCGAAAAGTAGCCAGGGCAGTTGCCGCGAGATATCGCCAGGTAATACAGTCAGCAGCGCTGCCGGCACAATGGCTAGATGACGCGGCCAGTATAGGCGCGAATGCAGTGCAGGTATGGTCAGTAGCAGCGGCCAGACCACGGCAATTACCATAACAATCGAAAGCAAAATAGCGTAGGTTTCTGCACTCATGGCCGAGAGAACTCTTGCTCGGCAATGAATTGTGCCCATTCCAGCGGACTAAAGGCCACCGCCGCTAATAGGCCCGCAGCTAATGCCATTAGTGCAGTGATGACAGGTGGCAGCAATAGCATCCAGGCTGTTTCCTTGCGACCAAAGTCGAACTCTTTTGGCCAAGTGTTCGGTGGCTCTTGAAACCAGGCGCGATGCAGAATTGGCAAAAAATAGGCGGCGTTAAGCAGGCTACTGCCTGCCAGTACGATAATCACCCATTCCTGGCCTGCTTGCAGCGCGCCCAGACCTAAGTACCATTTAGTGACAAATCCGGCCACTGGCGGAGCACCAATCATGCCAAAGGCACCGACGGTAAAGGCTGTCATGGTCCAGGGCATACGCCGCCCGACACCGTTCATTTCGCTGATCTTGTGGATCCCCAGAGTCTCGGCAAGATTACCGGCACAGAAAAACAGGGTAATTTTCATCAAGCCCTGATGCACCAAATGTACTACGCCACCAATGGCAGCAATGGGCCCGGCGATGGCGGTACCTAACACAATATAGGAGACTTGGCTTATGGTGGAAAATGCCAGTCTGCGCTTTAGATCATCCTGAAACAGGGCGCGCAAGGAACCGTAAATAATGGTTATTGCTGCTAGCCAGGCTAGGGGGCCGAGCACGCCCAGGTTGGCGGCAAATTCCACCCCGAACACATCATAGACGACACGCACAATGCCAAACGCGCCAGCCTTTACCACCGCTACGGCATGCAACAGGGCACTGACCGGCGCCGGTGCGACCATGGCCAGCGGCAGCCAGCCGTGCAGCGGTACCAACGCCGCCTTGACACCAAACCCGGCAATCAACAAAGTGAAAATAATAATCAATGCCGTATGCTGCTCTGCTCCCACGCTGTCAAGAAACCCCTGCGGTGTAAATTCCAATGTGCCGGTCAAGGTATAGAGCCATACCGTTGCCACCAGTAACAAGGCGCCCCCTGCAATCGTATACCGTAAATAAATCAGCCCGGCATGGCGTGCGGCCTCGGTACCGCGATGTACAACTAACGGGTAGGTGGCCAGGGTCAGCAGTTCGTAAAACAGCAAAAAGGTGATCAGGTTACCGGATAGAGCTACGCCAACGGTGGCGGTGACGCACAGACTGAAAAATCCAAAGAAGCGGCTACGATGGGGTGAACCTTCCAGATAGCCTATGGCATAAACAGTCGTGACCAGCCACAGCAGCGCAGACAGGGAAACGAATAACAGCGACAGCGGGCCCGCCCGCAGCACCAGCTCCAGCCCTGGCAACAGTGCCAGCCGTGTTTCATACTGCTGCCCTTGGGAAACCCCCCACAGTACAAATCCGACCAAGACCAGTTTCACCAAGGCACCAGATAAATTGAGTACAGTGCGTAGGCGAACTCTCTCTTCTGCCAGGCCGAAAATGATCAGGCCTGGCAGCAAAGAGCTTGCAATCATAAGGGCGGGTATCCATGCATTCCAGTTCATGGCCTGACTTCACCGATACCAAATGGGTCACCAATGCCAACTAACGACAATACTGGAACCGCCAGAAAACCTAGTAGGATAGCCCCGCATGCGAGCAGCAACGCGGTCCATTCCATACTGGCGGGAACGGCTTTCGATTCGTGCGATATGTCAGCCTGGGTGAAGGCGTAGCCCAGCACTTTGAAGATATAACCCGCTGCCAACAAGCCGCCGAGAATCATAACCGCGACCAAGTCCCAGCGTCCCTGCATCAAAGCTGCCTCAAGCAATAGCCACTTACCGATAAAGCCACCGCTCGGCGGTAGCCCCATGATGCTGACTCCGGCCAGAGCAAAGGCGGCTGCGGTAAGAGGCAGGCGCTGTACCACTCGATCCAGATCGGTGATACGGTCATGCCCACCAAAGCACAGTAGATTGCCGGCCGCCATAAACATGGCTGCCTTGGCCAGGGCATGAGACAGCACCAGGTATGTGACCGCGCTCCAGGCCGAAACACCCGCAGCCGCGACTAACGGAAACGCCAGAAACAAATAACCAACCTGAGCCACAGTGGAATAGGCGATAAGTAACTTCAGTCGGGTTTGACGCAAGGCTTGTACAGAGCCCCAGAGTATGGCCGCGGCACCAAGCAGCCCTAACAGTTGTTCGACACCTGCACCGCCAACAAGGGGATCGAATATCTCCAGCCACAAACGCAGCAGGATATAAAAAGAGGCTTTCACCACCAGCGCTGAGAGCAGAGCACTTACAGGAGTCGGCGCGCTGGCATGGGCGGGTGGCAGCCAGAAATGCAGTGGGAACAATGCCGTCTTGAGTAACAGACCGGCCCCCATCAGCCCCAATGCAGCCCAAATTACTGGGGAAGGCTCGGCCCGCTCGACAAGCAAGGCAATGTCCACAGTGCCAAAACCGTGATAAAGCAGTGCGACGCCAAGCAAATAGGCCAACGACCCTAGCAACGCCGCCAGCAGATAACGCATAGCAGCACCGAGCGCCTCGCGGCTACCCGCCAGCGCTACCAGTGCCACCGCTGCCAACCCCATCAGTTCGAAGGTGACGTAGACGTTGAAAATATCGGCTGAAAGAAAAAGGGCATTCAGTGCGGCCAGCAGCAACAGCCACAGCGGCCAGAACTGCGCTGCTTGTTCATGTTTGAAATAAGCTGCCGAATAAACGCTGACGCCCATCCCCACCAATGCAGTAATGGCGAGCATTAACAGGCTCAGACCATCAGCATACAAATCGACGCCCAGAGGTGCGCCCCAGCCTCCGACTGCATGGCGATAAACACCATTATTAAAGATTTGCCAAGCCAATCCCACTACAAGCAGTGCGACGACAAAAACAATAAACAGCCCCGTTATCTTCGCTATCTGTGGCCAAAGAAAACAGAGTATGCCGCCCGTTACCGGCAGCAGGATCAGAATGACACCCCAGGGAAACTCCGTGAACACTGCACCCATCGAATGTTACTCTCGCCGGTCGTCAGGAAGCTCGGCATGCCCGCTTTTTGCATTCAGCTTAAGCATCAAGGTAAGCGCCAGCGCCGTGGCCGAAACTGCAACCACAATACCGGTAATGACCATGGCGTGCGGTACCGCATCCGGTGGAGCGTCCCCGGTGCGTTTTGCTAATGCCACCAGCACCATGAAAACCCCGCTGCCCATTATATTGAGCGCTAGAATTTTGCGTAGCAGGTGTGCATGAACAATCAGGGCGTATAGGCCAAGCGCGAACAGTCCCGTACCTACCAGGGCGTAAAGAAAAGCGGTGCTCATGTGTGGTTCTTATTCCGGTTATTTTTTCTAGGGTCTCCACCCAGAAACAGCGCGGCCAGTGTGACACCAATAGAGACTGTCGCTGCGGTTTCAAGAATCAGAATCAGTGCTCCAGCCTGCGTTGGAGGATATTCCAACATCTGTCCCGCAATCAGCAGGGTGAGCATAGCCACTATCACGAATATGGCAGGACCTATTACCAGAACGAGTCGTAGTGGCAAGGCCATGAGACCAGTGCGGGGACGCCAACCGGCCAATAGCAACAATACGCCCGCTGCACCCAGTACCGCCCCTGCCTGAAAGGCACCGCCGGGCGCATGGGCACCCACCCACAATAGATACGCGGCCACCAGAATGAATATCGGTGTTAGCAGACGCGCTAGGGTATCCAACACAATACCTGGTGCAGCCTTGTGGTCGAGATCTGCGCTATTAAGTGACCAGACACCCAGCAGTGCCAGTAATAACACCACGATCTCCAGCAGGGTATCGTAACCGCGGAAATTGAGCAGTACTGCGGTCACCGGGTTACTCGCTCCACTGATTTCCAGGTTTGCGGCAACCTCTGTACTGAGTCCTGTTGCATAAGGGGGTAGTGATAAAACCACATAGCCGAGTCCGGTAGTGACCAGCAGTATTGTAATTGCTGGTAACCATTGCCATGACCAAACTTTTGTCACGTTTTTTTCTGGTGGTACAGCGAAATCGTTATGCGCTTCGGTTGGGTGCAATTTTGCCAACGCCGCCATAAGCAGAGCGCCGGTCAGTCCGGCGCCGATGGCGGCTTCGGCGAGGGCAACATCCGGCGCTGCCAGACGTACCCAGGCCAGCGCCATCAACAAGCCAAAGGCGACGAACAAGACAATGGCCTTGAATAGGTTTGGGCAGGCCAGCGCGCGCCAGGCTAACCACAATAAGCTTAATCCCAGCAGGCTATCGAATATCCATGTCAGTAGCGTCATGGCTTCCACATGCGAATCCCCCGTTGTAGTGCGCCGCTGGCGATTAGATGGGCAACGCTGGCCCCGGCGATCAACACTAACCACCAGATCAGCAGTAGCTTACCGACCACAGACCAGGATTCTGCTTGCACGGCGAGTCCTACCACCATCAGCCCTAACCCTACATTGTCAGCCTTGGTCAAGGCATGAAGGCGGGTATAAACATCGGGAAAACGCAACAGACCCAGAGTGCCAGCCAGAAAGAAGACCGCTCCGGTGATCAGCAATGCAGCGGAGAGGTAATCATTTGGATTCATGGTTTGCCTCCCGGTTCGGCCAGGCGCGTCGTACAAAAGCCACTGCCGTCATTGTGGCTAACAGGGCAAATACCAGTGCTATGTCACGCAGTGCCGCGTTTGCAGTTGCTTGCGCCAGCAATAATAATATGGCCACGGCAGTAGTGCCGAATAATTGCGCAGCCAACATGCGATCGGCAGCAGTCGGGCCACGCAGCACACGCCACATGCCAGCGCCGAGGTTGAGCAGCAGAAACAGTGCTAATGCAAGGTAGAGGGGTTGCATGCGTGTTTAATTTGATTGCGTAATAGGTGTTACGAAGCCGGGTGGTTTAATAGCGAGTACGGAACAATCGAGTTGATTCAAAATCGTTTCTGCGGTATTACCCATAATAAAGCCGGGAATACCAGTGCGAGCCACTGTTCCCATTACGACGAGATCAGCCTCTATCCGTTTTGCCAATGCAGGTATTTCTTTACGCGCGCCGCCCTTGACCAAATGCGTTTGTGGTTTGAGATAATCGAGGACGTCCTGCCCTAAATCGTGGGTTACCTTATGCATCAGTGTATCCAGATTGGTTTTGTGCAGTTGCATTGCTTGTTCGACGTAAGCATTAATTTTATCTTCTGGTGCTTGTATAAAGCCACCACTCATAGCGCTTTCGCCAAAAATATTCCAGGCATGGGCAACGTGCAGTTCAGCAAAATCGGACAATGCTACAGCACTGGCCATTTCAATAATTTGCTGATTTAATATGCTTCGTGCTTCCAGTTCTGCCAGCGGATAGCCATCGTCCACATCAACCGCAGCCAGGATACGTCGATAGGGTTTCAGTGTTTGCGGCTTGATGAGCCATACCGGGCACGGGCATTTGCGTAACAGATGCATATCGTTGCTACCAAATAAGCGGTCTAGCCAATCGCGGGTTTCGGGTATTTTGATCACTAGGTCGCACCTGTTGCGTAGTACCTCGCGGACGGTTTCCAAAAAAGGTACGCCCGTTAATATTTTGGTTTTAATCGCGATCCGTGTGCGATAAGGATCAACCAATGTATTCAAGTTTTGCTCATGAGTGCTCTCCATTGTGGTTTGCAGATTGGCAGTAATCGTCGCTACGTCCGGCATATGGACACCGGCGGTGACATGTTCAATTATGTCGATGACTGTCAAGCTGGCCTGGTTATTCTCTGCCAGTGCAACAGCACGTTCGAGGGCAGGCTTGCATGCCTTTTCGGTTTCCACTACGCAAAGAATATTTTTGAATCTTTTCATTTTGTATATCTCCTCAAGAAATATTCAGGGATGTGTCGAACATCCTTGCCACAATTTGTTCTAACGCCTTGAGTTCTGCCACAACATTTTTTTGTCTGTCCAGTACATGTACTTTTAACACATTATGCTCAAGTACAGCACTCAGTGTGCCTGGCAGCAGACTTACTGTATTGACCATAAATACTTGAGGCAATCCTGGCTGTAGTTGCAGTGGATATTCAATAAGATCCGGAGCGATGGGCCTGCGCGGATGAAAGGCACGCCAGGCTACGTCTGTGCCGCCGAGCAGAGAGCGCTGAAGAAAAAAGGGTGCGAATCGTAGTATTTCAGACCATACCAAAGGTGTAGGTGGAATTAACGCGACACTGACGATAACGGCAAGTAATACCGCTGGTATACCTATCCACCAGGATGCTGTAGCGCCGCCGCTAAGCACCGACCAAATGAGAGCGAATAAACTCGCTCGCACGAGGATGGATGGCCAGCTTGTTTTGCTGTTATCCATGTTATTGGTCAGCCCCTGCTTGGCTGTGCTGAAAAACGCATCTCATTGTCGTGTCGCCGATGGTACCTATTTTATTGGTGATTGTGGCTATTTTGCCAGCATAACCTAAATTACGTAAGGTGTAGCTTGTCACTTGATTGGCGTGGCGTTCGCAGATAGTTCTTATTTGTTAAGATTTGCTTAAACACATATTGGCGGGTTTATGCTGAAAGTAGCGTTTGTATTGCGATGATTGTTTTTGTCGTATACTTATTTAGGTTATTATTTTTTTGCAGAAATAACTTTTCCGGCCCGACCAAAATTAACACTCGAACGCAGCAAGCATACGAGAAAGCAGTTTATCCGTTATTCGAAACACTTGACTGGCTTGAAGACAGGCTGAGCAAACAACGCTATTTAGTGGGCAGCACAATAACCGCAGCCGACTGGCGTTTATTTACAACCTTGATGCGCTTTGATGCGGTTTACTATAGTCATTTTAAATACAACATTGGACGCATTATCAATTACTCAAACCTTTGGGGGTATTTAAGAGAGCTCTATCAGTACCCAGGTGTGGCTGAAACCGCACATATGGATCAAATTAAGAACCACTATTATGGTAGTCACGAATCTGTTAACCCTACGCGCATTGTCTCGGTAGGCCCTGAGATCGACTTTTTAGCACCTCATGGCTGAAAATAGATACTGAAAGTGTCTGATATCGAATATGGGCAGAACACTGTGCTATCTGGTGATCCACCAGAGTAAAATACCCAGAAAATTCACCAGCTATATTGACTGTGAAAGCTTATGGGACAGTAGTGAGTAGAACCAAAATGATCGTCTAGCTCAGCATTGAGGGCAGCCTCAACCGTGAGCACGGCTCTTAACGTCTGTGGGGGCTTGTCCAGTTTGCCGCTTTGTGTGAAAAAGCTTCTAACACTTCTTTCTTAATCACCTGCCTATCCTTCCCATCAGGGGTTACTGATAGCCAGTTACACAGTTTTGTTACAGTCTCAACATACATTATTTATTTTAATTAAGGTGTGGTTCTGCCTAGTGTGGGTTTGGCTATTCGCAAGCTAAAACAGCTATCTTTCAGTATATGGAGGTCTTCTACAATCGACAACGCATGTATCAAACATTTAATTGCCACTTCCCTCACCTAAAAAAATTGATGTATCATGCAGTTTAATTTATCCATCCTAATTGCTCAGTACACTCTAACCTAACCCTTGACCTTGGTGTTTAATTGCGTAGATTGAAATTATGAAATGTGTGATGCAAAACTATCTATTTGATAGTGATGTCATTGCATTAGTGGAAATGTGTTGAGTCGTATTGCATGCGGTTTTTAGATATTATTTTATCCGGTATTGGAATAGTTATTTCTTTACCTATCATGTTATTGGTCTATCTCGTTGGTTTGTTTGATACCGGTAAGCCACTCTTTTTTCAAACGCGTGTTGGTAAAAATAAGCAGGCGTTTACTTTGATTAAATTTCGCACCATGCGAGTAAATACGGATTCGGTGGCGACGCATTTAGCTAAAAGTTCTTCGGTAACGACTTTGGGGAGTTTTTTACGTCGAACTAAGCTTGATGAGTTGCCTCAGCTTTTTAATGTTTTCTTAGGTCAGATGAGTTTGGTGGGACCAAGACCGTGTTTGTTCAATCAGACGGAGTTGATTAATTGTCGTTTTGAGCGGGGTGTTTATTCGGCTAAACCGGGTATTACGGGGCTTGCGCAGATCAACGATGTGGATATGTCGACGCCTAAAAAGCTATCGAGATATGATGCATTAATGCTTGAACATTTGAATATAACTAGCTATTTTTATTATATATTTTCTACTTTTCTCGGTCGTGGCCAGGGCGACCGGGTGAAAACTGATTAATATTATCTTTTCGAAATAAACTTATTTTTTGCAGTTAGGTTTTTCGCCTTGAGCTCTAGCTTTGTTATAAATGATCATCGCATCCGGCATCGCTCTATTGAGATCGGCAATACGGGTGGCATTAGCAGGGTGAGTGGATAAGAGTTCGGGTGGTGCTTTGCCGCTTGATGCTTTAGCCATGTTCTTCCACAGTTGTACACTTTCTCTCGGGTCAAAGCCTGCACTGGCCATATAAACGAGGCCGAGTATGTCAGATTCACTTTCTTGGCCTCGGCCATAAGGTAATAAAATTCCAACTTGAGCACCGAGGCCGAGTAGGCCTAAGAGTTGTTGTTTCTCTTTGCTTGCGCTTCCGGCAAGTACTTGCGCGGCGACTAAGCCTGCTTGCGTAAGCGTTGATGCTGAGACACGTGCATTACCGTGGCGTGCTGTGACATGGGCTATTTCGTGACCAATGACTGCGGCGAGTTGATTTTGATTGGTAGCGACTTCTAATAGGCCAGTATAGACACCAATTTTACCGCCAGGTAATGCAAAGGCGTTAACTTGCTCGCTATCAAAGACGGTGACTTCCCATTCAGTATCGGCATCGACTTTTGGAGTGATAGCATTGATAATACAGTTTACATAATCATTTGATTTTGAGTTTTTAGAGATAGGTGTGTCTTTTTTTGTTTGTTGGTAAGCCGCTACGCCCATTTGTGCCATTTGTGATTCGGGGAACAGAAGTATTTGTTTACGGCCGGTAGGTGACGTTGCGCAGGCACTAAGCAGTAGTGTTATTAAGATTAAGAAACTGGCTGGGATATGAAATCTTTGTTTTAATTGAAATTTCATTATTCGTTTATCTCTATAACAGTGGCTGGGTGTTTTCTAGTATTAAAAATACGGTTGTGTAGCTTAAGTATAACAACTGAAACTGAACTATTGCTTACCTTGTAGTTGCTCGAGTATGGCTTCGTTTTCTAATGTTGAGGTGTCTTGGCTGATTTCTTCACCGCAGGCGATAGTTCGGAGTAGGCGACGCATGATTTTACCTGAGCGAGTTTTAGGCAGGTTGTCGGCATAGCGTATTTCTTTCGGTTTGGCGATGGAGCCGATTTGCTTGGCGACCCATTGTTGTAATTCGTTAGTTAAGTCGGCATCAATACCGTTTGTAGGTCGCTCTCCTTTTAATACGACGTAGGCAAAAATCGCTTCACCAGTTAATTCGTCTGGTCTACTGACAACGGCCGCTTCAGTGACTTTTTCATTGGCGACGAGCGCAGATTCTATTTCCATTGTGCCTAGCCGATGTCCGGATATATTGAGGACATCATCGATACGCCCCATGATCCAGTAGTAACCGTCTTTATCGCGACGTGCGCTATCTCCGGCGACATAATATTTATTATTAAAGCGTTGCCAATAGGTTTCTATATAGCGTTTGTCATCACCCCATATAGTACGCAGCATTGAAGGCCAAGGTTTTTTTATAACTAAATAACCCCCTTTATCAGCATCTTCTATTTCCTTGCCACTTTCATCGACGATAGCCACGTCCATGCCGGGTAGTGGTAGGGTGCAGGAACCTGGTTTTGTCTCTACAACCCCCGGCAATGGTGCAATGACATTGGCGCCGGTTTCTGTTTGCCACCAGGTATCGACGATAGGGCAACGTTCTTTGCCTATTACTCGGTGATACCACATCCATGCTTCGGGGTTGATGGGTTCGCCGACAGTGCCAAGTAAGCGTAATGAAGAAAGATCATATTTGTTAGGGAAATCATCGCCTGCTTTCATTAAAGCGCGAATAGCCGTCGGTGCCGTATAAAACACGGTCACTTTATGATCTTGGCATAATTTCCAAAAGCGTCCTGCATCGGGAACAGTTGGCGCACCTTCATACATGAATAGTGTCATGCCTAAGGCTAAGGGGCCATAGGTGACGTAAGTATGGCCGGTGATCCAGCCGACATCTGCGGTGCACCAGTAGATGTCGTTATCATTTGCATCAAAGACCCAGCGCATAGTAACAATTGCGCCAAGCAGGTAACCAGCACTTGAGTGCTGGATACCTTTCGGCTTACCTGTTGAGCCGGAGGTATACAACAGAAAAAGCGGATGTTCGCTATTAACCCATTCGGGTGCGCAATCATCGCTGACATGTTTAATTGCTTCGTCCCAGTAAATATCGCGATCCTGCACCATAGGAATATCTTGGGCTGTGCGTTTTAATACGATGACGGTTTGGACGCTATTGCAACCTTCGGACAAGGCTTCATCGCAGGCTGTTTTTAATGGGATAATCTTGCCGCCACGGTATCCGCCATCGGCGGTAATGACTGCTTTTGCAGCGGCATCTTCTATACGATTTTTCAGCGCTTTAGCTGAGAACCCACCAAATACGACGGAATGAATGGCACCTATACGCGCACATGCCTGCATTGCAATGACTGCCTCTGGCACCATCGGCATATAGAGAACAACTCGGTCGCCGCGTTTTATGCCATACATTTTTAGTACGTTGGCAAAGCGACTTACAGCAAGATGGAGCTCACGGTAGGTAAGTGTTTGTTTGTCACCGCGCTCACCTTCAAAGACAATGGCCTTTTTGTTGGCGCGATCAATGAGGTGTCTATCAATACAGTTATAACTGATATTGAGTGTGCCGTCGTCAAACCAGCGGTAGTGGGGTGCTTGACTGTCGTCTAGGGCTTTATTAAATCGCGTATGCCAATCGATTTCATTGTGGGCTAACTTTGCCCAAAATAATTCGTTGTCATCGCTCGCGAGTTTATTGAGAATTTTGAGATGGTGAGAGTTGTTGATCGACGCGTTTTCAACAAACTGACTTGATGGTGAAAAACGTCGATCTTCAACTAAAATAGAGTCTATGGTGTCTTGTTGAGGTTTTTCAGTCACCATTGTTGCTCTGTAGCCGTTAATTTTTTAACGGCTAACTTGTTTTTCCTTAATTTCATCCAGCGTCTTACAGTCAATACACTGTGTTGCGGTAGGGCGAGCCTCAAGACGACGAATACCTATTTCAATACCGCAGGTTTCGCAATAACCATAATCTTCTGAATCAATAAGTCCTAAAGACTCATCAATTTTTTTGATTAGCTTGCGCTCACGATCACGTGTGCGAAGCTCAATTGTAAATTCAGATTCTTGTGTGGCGCGATCAGTAGGGTCGGGGAAATTGCCGGCTTCATCTTGCATATGATGAACGGTGCGGTCAACTTCCTGCATTAATGCGCGTTTCCATGTATTGAGGATGTTACTAAAATGAGCTGCTTGCTCATCGCCCATGTACGACTCACCACGTTTTTCTTTATAGGGTGCTATAGGCGTATCGCCCATTGCCAAAATATCTGTGCCTTCAAGTGCAGCCTGTTTTCGACTAGCGCTGACTAATTTGGCTTTAGGTGTTGAGGTGGTTGCTTTTTTTGTTGATGCTGCTTTCACTGGTACCTTCTTCTTAGGTGCGGGCTTTTTAGCCGCAGTTGCTTTCGGTGCTGCTTTTTTAGCAACAGCTTTCTTTGTAGGAGCCTTTGTAGCTACGGTTTTCTTTTTAGGGGCGACCTTTTTGACAGCGGCTTTCTTTTTAGGTGGAGACTTTTTTACTGCCGCTTTTTTCTTGACGATAGTTTTCTTCACCGTTTTTTTTGTGGCCGTTTTTTTTGTTTTGCTCTTTTTAGGTGCGCTTTTTTTAACAGTAGATTTTTTAGGCGCTACTGTCTTTTTTACGACCTTCTTTGTGGCCGTTTTTTTTGCTGGCGCCTTTTTATTTTTCACTTTAGGCATGCCGTACTCCCTCACTCGACGCAGTAAACCTCACTTTATAGCATATTCATACGTCTTGACCAAGTTCAAATAGTTCTTTGGGCTATCTGCTTAGATGTGGGTTTGCTATGCTGACATGCTGATGTTTTTGTTACTGACGCTATGCTGAACGCTTGATTAGGGGGTTTAATGAATTGTTTTGATGCCTATCTATTTGATGTTGATGGGACTTTGGCGGATACCGAGCGTGACGGCCATTTAGTCGCCTTTAATAAGGCCTTTGCTGACGCAGGTTTAGCCTGGCACTGGTCTATTGAGCTTTATTTAGAGCTACTTACAGTCACTGGTGGCAAGGAAAGGATGCTGCATTATTTGCAGAAATACGACCCGCCATTCGAAGACACATCGACGGATTTACAGGACTATTTTGCATCAATACATGCGGCTAAAACCGATCAATTTAAGGATTTAGTTGATAATGGTGCGGTAGCGTTGCGCCCTGGTGTGGAGAGATTAATAAGAGAAGCGCGCAAAAAAAACCGACGTTTGGCGATTTCCACCACAACTACTTACGGTAATGTCACGGCTTTGCTTAGCAATACACTCGGTAAAGAGTCTATTGATTGGTTCGAGTTGATCGCAGCGGGTGATATTGTGCCAAATAAAAAGCCGGCCGCTGATGTCTATAAATATGCTTTAAAAGAAATGGGGCTTGAAGCCGAGCAATGTCTTGCTTTTGAGGATTCACGTAATGGTCTTCTTTCAGCTCAAGGGGCAAACCTAACTACATTGATTACGGTTAACAGTTTCACCCATGATCACGATTTTAGTGGCGCAGATTTAATTGTTTCTGACCTCGGTGAGCCAGATAGTAGTATGCAGGTGATAGGCGGCACTCAAGCGGCGAAGTTTGACGGAGTGACCATGCTTGATGTCGATACTTTGGATCGTTTGCGCTAGTTAAGCTATATATAGATTAAGTAGTGCAAAGTTCAAAACGCGCATCGGAGATAGAGCCGTTCCAGGTTATGGATATATTGGCGCGCGCACGTTCTATGGAAGCGCGCGGCGTAGATGTTATTCATATGGAGATCGGTGAACCTGATTTCGCAACGCCAGAGCCCATCGTTAAAGCAGGGATTGCGGCCTTAGAAAGTGGTTTTACTCATTACACTCCGGCCTTAGGTTTGCCACAGTTGCGCCAAGCCATTAGCCAATATTACCGATCTCAGTTTGGCGTCAACATTAGTAGTGATCGAATTGCCGTGACCCCAGGTAGCTCAGGTGCGTTGCAATTGTCATTGGCTGCGGTATTAAACCCAGGTGATGAAGTGCTAATGGCTGACCCAGGTTATCCTTGTAATCGCCATTTTGTTCGTTTATTTGAAGGTTTACCAGCACTTATCGCTGTTGATGAATCAACACGATATCAGTTAACTGCTGAGCTAATCGCTAAGCATTGGTCTACAAGCACACGAGTGGTAATACTGGCTAGTCCATCTAACCCTACTGGTACGTGTTGTTCTCTGTCCGAGCTAAAAAAGATTGTTGCCTTAGTTAAAGAAAAGGGCGGCGTGTTGATTGTAGATGAAATTTATCAATCACTCGTTTATGACTCAGAGCCTGAAACAGTGTTATCGCTGAGTGATGATTTAATTGTGATTAACAGTTTTTCAAAATATTTTGGTATGACCGGTTGGCGTGTAGGTTGGATGGTTATGCCAGATGGTTTTGTGCCGGTAGTGGATAAGTTAGCTCAAAATTTCTTTCTGGCAACCTCTACACCTGCTCAATATGCAGCTTTAGCCGCGTTTAGCGAAGGGACTTTGAGTGAGTTAGAGAGGCGTCGTCAGCAATTGAAGCAACGACGTGATTATTTGGTTGATGCAGTAACAGAACTGGGTTTTAAAGTGCCAGTAATGCCGCAGGGTGCATTTTATATCTACGCGCAATGTGCGGCGTTTAGTAAAGATAGCCGCGTTTTTGTCGACCAAATATTAGAACGTGCGGCAGTTGCGCTGACGCCGGGGAATGATTTTGGTCATAATCAGTCGAAACATTATGTGCGATTTGCCTATACCACCGAGTTATCGCGGCTGCGCGAAGGTGTTTCTAGGCTATCAACCTATTTAAAGCAGCTGCGTTAGCAGAGGTTCAGCCACTAATTGCTATGGTAAAATGGCTTATTGTTGTGAGTAGTTACTAATGAAAAGAGCGCCCCAAAATTTATTAGCGTTGTTGCTAGTTGGCCTGCCAGCTTATTTTTTTCTGGTAAGCATTAGTTTTGCACAGACGTTTAACTTGCCGTCTGCAGAGACTGATGTGATTGGTGAAGTTGATTATATTTACGCAAAGTATGAAGACACTTTGGCGGATATCGCTCGTGAATGGGGTTTAGGCTATGAGGAAATTGTTAGAGCTAACCCTGATGTTGATCCTTGGTTGCCGGGCTCTGGCGTTAAAGTTATTTTGCCTACTCAGTATGTTTTACCGCGTGCGCCGCGTGAAGGCATTGTTGTTAATATTTCTGAAATGCGTTTGTATTACTACCCTAAGCCCGCCAAAGATGAGCCTGCGACGGTAATTACTTATCCAATTAGTGTTGGGCGTGTCGATTGGGCGACGCCACTAGGTTTAACTAAAATTGTCCGTAAGCGTAAAGACCCTACTTGGCGGCCACCTGCTTCGATATTAAAAGAACACGAAGAAGATGGTGACCCGTTGCCTAAGGTGGTATTGCCTGGACCTGATAATCCGCTCGGTAAATTTGCATTAAATTTAAGCATGCCCGGGTATTTGATTCACGGGACCAATAAGCCTGCAGGTGTCGGCATGCAGGTGACGCACGGTTGTATACGTCTATACCCAGAAAATATTGAGTCTCTATTTGAGTCAGTTGATGTTGGTGTAAAAGTACGTTTAGTTGACCAGCCCTATAAGGTTGGTTGGTTGGATAATCAATTATATATTGAAGTGCACGAAGCTTTAGGGACAGAAGCTGACGCAGAGACGCCTGATAAAACACTAGCAGTAAAGGCGATTATTGATGCAACGCGAGATAGGCAAGCGAGTATTGAATGGGCGCGTTTGAATTTGATTGTTGATAGCGCAAATGGTTTGCCCGTGCCAATATCGTTCTCATCGAGTGAGTTGCCTGCCAACCCTGAGTCAACGGTAGACCTTGAACAGAGTATGGTTTCTTCATCACAATAGTTTTAAATATTGCTTTGGTTTTATCTTATTAAATTAATTGTGTTCAATTAATGGACATAAAAAAAGCCCGCACAGTGTGCGGGCTTTTCTGTTTTCTGGGTGGTGCTTATTTTTGCATAGATTTCTTGAACATACGGTCAAGACGATCTGTGTTTGCATCGCAGCACTCACTAGCTTCAGAAGCCAAGTCGTAAGCAGCATTAGCGTCTTTTTGTGCAGCGTTTGCTGTGCTAGTAGCACTTGCAGCAGCAGATTTAGCGCTGTTAGCAGCACTTAATGCAGCAGCAGCATCAGCAGAAGCGGCAGCAGCGTCAGCTTGAGCTTCTGCAACAGCAGCTTCAAGACCTTCATGACCAGCACAACCATAAAGTGCGCCAGCGGTAATGGCAACGGCTGCCAATTTAGATACAGATTTCAAATTAATCATGAGTAAGTGTCTCCCTCTTTGTTTCAGCCCAATCGATACAGAAGAATTGCTGCATTAAGCTTTCAGACGCAATGGTAGCAATATTTTCAGCTTCGTCAAATATTTAATGCGTTTTTTTAACTTTATTTCATATTCAGTTAGGGTTCAGCGGATAACGACCCGTGTGCCTATCTTTAACCATAAAGCCAGTTCTTCTATTTCTTGATTGGTTAATGCGATACAACCAAGCGTCCAATTATATCTCTGGTGAACTTTAAGGTCTTTGTTGCCTAGGCCATGAATGCCAAGATAGCCGCCTAGCTTGGTATTTTGCGGAGGGACTTCGCCAAGTGCAATGGCGTCTTTGATGCGGTAATAAGTGCGTCGATCGATTTCATCTCTATCGTAAGCTTTTTGTATGCGCTCAAGATTAGGGTAGTTGAGACCAAAAAACATATGAAACTGACTTTCGTCGGCTATCCACGCTATTTTGAATTCGCCCAAGGGTGTTTTGCCATCATCACGTACACGTAATTGCGCGGCGCCGCCACGACCAATGGCAATATCCTTAAATACTCTAACAGTCGTATTGCTACGTTTGATCGATAATTGTTCAGCAGTCGTGTCAATTAATATCCATGGTTCATAAGATTTCACTACAGCGTGACTGCTTGATATGAGAATCGATGAGGTCAGCAATACGAAGGTATAGATGAAAAGAGGTGTTTTGCTAAAGAATTTAACGGTCATGGGGGCTTAGTGTAAGTCTTCAATTAATTGATGCAAGTTATCTTTACGATATGACTACCTTAAATATCGGCGCTATTTTATTTAGCTGAATTTATTGCTCAGATTCTTCGTGTGTATTTTGGCAATATAACGCAGTAGCACCGGCGACAGCGATAGGCATGACGATAAAGTTAAGTAAAGGAATACTATTGGCAAAGGCGACGATTGCTCCAAAGCCCAGCGATAGGCCGCGTCGTTGCTTATGATATTGCTGCTGATGTTTAAATGCGATCCGATGATTTGACATTGGATAGTCAATATATTCCACGGCAAGCATCCAACTAGTGAAAAGCAGCCATAAGAAAGGGGCGGCGACGTTAATGACAGGGATGACGAATAAAAGCAGTAACGGTGCTGCGCGCAGTAAAAAATAGCCAATTTTGCGCAGCTCATGCGTCATAGCAAGAATGGTTTCTTTGGCTAGGCTTACATTATCACCGTTTGGTTTATTGCCGGTTAAGTGCTGTTCTACTGCTTCGGCTAGAAAACCATTAAATGGTGCGGCGATTAAGTTAGCGAGCATCGAAAAGAAAAAAAAGAAAAAAAGTAATAGTGATAAAACAAATAGTGGCCAAATTATCCACTGAAGACTACTCACGAGTGAGCCCAGCCACCATAACCAACCTGGCAAAGAAATAATCCAGTCATCTATTCTTGTCGTCAACAATAGTATTAGATCGCTGGTATAGCTATAGCCTATGGCGATAACCAAGGCGAATAATGCTATGTTGATGGCAAGCGGGATTAACATAAAGCGCTTGACATTGGGTTTTAGTATTAAGCTGAAGCCGGTGAAGAAGTATTTTGCGCCACGTAGTAATTGCATAGTTTGGTTAATATAATGGTTGTTGAATTAAGAAAGCTTGCGGTACTTACTATAGCCTTCGCGCGCAAGCAGTGCACTGCCGCAAGCGGCCTCTTGATATAACGGCGCTGACATAGGCGATTGTAATCTGCGTTCGCGTATATTTTGCCAGGCAGTATTATTGCTGCCACCGCCGATACTAATAATACGTTTAACCGGTGTGGCGCCGAGTTCGGTAAGTCGTTCATAGGCCAGTTTTTCAATATTACTAATGCCTTCAAGCAATGCTTGAAAATATTCTGCATCACTATCTGGGCGAGGCAGTGTCTTAGATTTTTTTGCAGAGTCAGAAAACGGGAAGCGCTCACCTACTGCCGGCAGAGGATAATAATCAAGACCGGTCTCATGTTCTGGATCAATCGTTTGCGATAGCTGTTTTATTTGTTCTAAATTAAAATGCTTGAGCAATGCAGCGCCGCCAGTATTCGATGCTCCGCCAACCAACCAATTGCCATTGTAAGGGTGGCTGTATATACCGTATTCATCCGACGAGACAGCTTTGGTAGAGACGACCTTGACGACTAGCGTACTGCCAAGAGAGGTCACTGCATCACCAGGGTGTTTTGCGCCCGCTGCAAATGACGCGGCAATGCTATCTGTCATGCCGGCGATAATTAATGTTTCTTTTGGTAGCGACCAAGCATCACTGATAGCCGGGTCGATATGACTAATGACGTTGCTGGGTGATACCACCTTTGGTAAGCAAGAGGGTTGATCGATGAGTCTGATAACTTCTTCAGGCCAACACTGGGTTTGCGGGTCATAACCAAGTTTTAAGCAATTATTACTATCAGAATAGCCAAATTTGCCAGCTAATTTATTGCTAATCCAATCTGCTTGATGCAAAGCGTAAAATGGTTCTTTGATATCTTGCTTTTCGAGATAGAGCAGTTTGGCTAGTGCTGAACTAGGGCCTTTTGCTGCGCTGGGTATTGCATGAGAGCTAGAGATAATCGACTGCGCTTCGCTAAGCGCGCGTTGGTCGTTGTACATTAGGCACGGTGTTAGGGGGTTGCCGAGTTTGTCAGCTAAGAGCAGGCTGGAGGATGTGCCGTCTACTGCTATCGCTTTAATACGCTGTTTGAGTCCGATATCAAGCTTGTCGATTAGGGTTTTGAGAGTATGCCACCAATCTAACGGGTTTTGCTCAGCACGGTTACTGCCACCTGTAGAAGGCAGTAGCGAGGCTTTGTATAAGCCGTGATTCAAGCCATTATCGTCAATAAGTGCGATTCGGCAGCCAGAAGTGCCGAAATCTATACCTAAATATAGTGGCTGAGATGTGTCTAGCACGCCGTAATGGATAAGATTTGGTGGTGCTAAGTCAGTAATAGAACGCAGTTATGGCAAAGTGACAGCTTGCTGCGGAGCCCAGCCATCAGCTCGATGTTCGACCACTACGGTGGTATAAATGCCGCCGCGAACATTAAACTTAGCGCTGATCCGCATAAACCTTGGTGCACACGCTGTAACGAGGTCGCCGAGTATGGAATTAGTGATTGCTTCGTGGAATGCGCCTTCCTCACGAAATGACCAAACGTATAGTTTCAATGACTTAAGTTCGATGCATGCATTTTCCGGTACATACTCGATGTCGATTGTGGCAAAATCAGGTTGTCCGGTCTTAGGACACAGACAGGTGAATTCTGGGGTATGAATCCGTATCGTATAATCTCTTTCGGGATTTGGGTTTGGGAATGTTTCCAGTAATTTGCTCGGTGTTGTTGTCATGATCTCAGTATTATTAGGTAAATGCCTATTGTACCGAATGATTGTAGCAACTATGAGCTTTATAATTGATCTCCTCATAATAATAGAAGTGGAATGCGCTTAAAAAAAATCAAACTCTCAGGATTTAAATCCTTTGTCGACCCAACTAGTGTGTCAATGCCTGGTGATTTAATTGGTGTTGTTGGCCCAAATGGCTGTGGTAAATCAAATATTATCGACGCGGTGCGCTGGGTGATGGGCGAAAGCTCAGCCAAGCATCTACGTGGCGAATCGATGACCGATGTCATTTTTAATGGATCAAGTACGAGAAAGCCAGTAGGCCAAGCATCGATCGAGCTGGTTTTTGATAACAGCGATGGCGCGGCAGGCGGTCAATATGCCGCTTATAATGAAATCTCGATACGGCGTTTACTGACCAGAGAATCGCAATCCACCTATTTTCTCAACGGTACTCGTTGTCGTCGTCGTGATGTCACCGATATTTTCATGGGCACCGGTTTAGGCCCGCGTAGCTATGCGATTATTGAGCAAGGGATGATTTCGCGTCTCATTGAGGCAAAGCCAGATGAGTTGCGCAACTTATTAGAAGAAGCCGCCGGTATCTCCAAATATAAAGAGCGCCGTCGTGAAACCGAAACGCGTTTGCGTCATACCCACGAAAATCTCAGTCGTTTAAGCGACATTCGTGAAGAAATCGGCAAGCGTATTGGTGTGCTTGATCGCCAAGCTAAGGCTGCTGAACAATACAAAATATTAAAGCAAGAGTCTCGAGAAATTAAAGCACAGGCTTTGGTGCTGCGTTGGCAAACCTTACAAATTGATGTTGAAAAGCAGCTTGTTAGTCTGCGCGAAGATGAAAATAAGCTAGAGGAAGAACAGGCAGAATTGCGGAGTGTTGAAACGAGCACAGAAAAGCAGCGTCAACAAAGAGGCGAAGACGATGCCGAACTGAATACTGTTCAGGCTCGCTATTATGAGTTAGGTGCAGATATCGCAAGACTTGAAGAGTCAGTAAATAGTGCGAAAGATAAAAAAGCGCAACAAAAATCCGAACTAGAAAGTGCAGAGCATGCTTGGGCACATGCTAATGCTCACATTGAGCAAGACAATAGTAAGGTAATAGAATTACAGCAGAGTTTAACTGAAAACGAACCGCGCTTAGAACAACTGACGGAAAGCGAACAAGCCAATGTTTCCGCTTTGGCAGAATTAGAAGCATTGATGAATACTTGGCAAGAAGCCTGGGATATCATAACAGCAAAAAGCGCAGAACAGCAGCGTGTGGCCGAAGTAGAACGTGAGCGTGGACGTCATCTTGAGCAACGTCGCAGTCAGTTTACTCAACAGAATGAACGTTTAGACAGTGAAATTGCCGGCATTAATTTGTCTGATGATGAAGCGGAAATTGAAAAACTGGAAACTGCTTCGATAGCAGCAAGCGATAAATTGGGTAATGCGCGCCAGCGTTTAGAAACTTACGGACAAACACTCAGCGAGCAACGTCAAAAGCAAGCGACGTTTGAGCAAGACCTAGAACAAAAACGTGGGCAACGCCAAAAATTGACGCATGAACTCGCTTCTCTACAAGGCTTGCAACAGGCAGCCTTGGGTGGTCAGCAAGAGCAAGTCGGAGAATGGTTAGAGCAAAGTGGCCTTGCTGATGCAAAACGTTTAGCAAACATTGTTGACGTAGATGAGGGCTGGGAGCAGGCTGTTGAGTCGGTGCTCGATTTCCATTTGCAGGCGGTATGTGTTGATGATTTGGATAGTTATGCTCAAGTATTAGATAAGCTCGAGCAAGGTGAACTTGAACTGCTGAGTCTAGCTGGTAGCCAGTTAAAGACATCGAGTGCTTCAAATACTGATAGCTTAGCAAGTAAGGTTAAGGCCCCAGAACCAGTATTAAACCTATTGTCGCGCGTTAGCGTTTGTGACTCTATTGATCAGGCCTTAGCTATTCGCTCTCGTTTAGCTGAAGGTGATTCAGTTGTTACGCGTGCAGGGATTTGGTTCGGCCCATCTTGGGTGCGAGTACTGAAGCCTAATGACGAAGCTGCGGGTGTACTGGCACGTGAAAAAGTGATTCAGCATCTACAGAGCCAATCTGATAGCGTAGACAGTGAAATTGAATCACAAAAGACGCAGTTGATGGGCGTTGCGGAAGAAATTGATAACACAGAAGCTGCACGAGAGAACCTACAAGCAGAGTTAGCCACTATTTCGTCTGAGCATGCTAAGTTACGTGAACAGTTAAGTGGTAAGAAAGCACATTTGGCGCAGCGTCGATCACGGCTTGAGCAAATGCAAGTACAGCTAAAAGAAGTTAGCGTAGGCCTTGAAACGACAGAAAATGAGCTGGGTAATGTGCAGCTACGCTTGTATGAAGCGCTCAGCGAAACTGAGCAAGTGGATATTAGTCGCAGCAGTCTAAGCCAGGAGCGAGACGGCCATGTTTCGCAGCTTGCTAGTCTGCGAACTCAATCTCAAACCGACCGAGACGCAAAGCATCAGCTAGCATTGAGTGTAGAGTCTATGCGTACTCAACTGCGCTTAACCAAGCAAAGTTTGGAGCGTATGACTGAACAGTTGCAGACTATTGGCTCACGTCGAGAACAACTGCAGCTTTCACTGACAACAGCAGACGAGCCCATAGAGAAGTTTTCTGCTGACTTGGAGCAGAAACTTGAACAACGTTTGCAAGTAGAAGCGTCTTTAAATAAAGCCCGTGATGCCGTTGCCACGCTTGATAATGAGTTAATGTCGCTGGATAAACGACGCCATGAAATTGATCAAAAAATTGAGAAAGTGCGCACACGTTTAGAATCCTCCCGTGTACACATGGGCGAGCTTAAAGTGCGTACCGATACCATAGTCGAGCAAGTTGAAGAGAGCGGCTATAAGGTAGAAGAAGTTGTAGAGTCACTGCCAGAAGATGCTGATGATGTTTTGTGGCAACAGCGACTAGAGAAAATTGATGCAAAAATTCGTCGACTAGAGCCGGTTAATTTGGCAGCTATTGATGAATATAAGTCAGAAACTGAACGTAAGACTTATCTTGACGCACAGAATGAAGATTTAACTGAAGCCATTGCCACTTTAGAAGAGGCTATCGGTAAGATTGATGGTGAGACTCGACTACGCTTTAAAGAAACCTTCGATAAAGTGAATAGTGGTATTAAAGAGAAGTTTCCACGCTTATTCGGTGGTGGTGAAGCGTATCTTGAAATGACCGGTACTGATTTGTTGGATACGGGTGTAACAGTGATGGCGCAGCCACCTGGTAAACGTAATAGTACGATTCAATTGTTATCCGGTGGTGAGAAAGCGTTAACGGCGGTGGCGATGGTGTTTGCAATTTTTGAGCTCACACCAGCACCGTTTTGTATGCTCGATGAGGTTGATGCACCGCTGGATGATGCCAACGTTGGACGCTTCTGTGAACTGGTTAAAGAAATGTCAAAAACGGTTCAGTTTATCTTTGTCAGTCATAATAAAGTCACTATGGAATTGGCAGATCAGTTGCTTGGTGTGACGATGAACGAACCTGGGGTGTCACGTTTAGTTGCTGTTGATGTTGACGAGGCAGTAGCCATGACGGACGGCCGCGCTACAGGGTGATGCAATGCTAATGACTATTATCTTATGCGTAGTAGGTTTATCTTTGATAGGCATTGGCGGCTATTTGTGGTATCAACGTCATATAGAAGATGAATCGAGCTTTGGTCATGACGACGTTCGTTGGGAACAAATTGATGCTGACGATGCATCGTCGGTTGAGCGAGCGGTATCTGATATTGATCAACTGACTGATATTAGCGATCAGCACGAAACAGTCGCGCGCGCAGCAGATATTGCTGAAACTCAAGATAATGAAACAACATATGATCAAGCTCACTTCTCTAATCACGATGTCACTGGACGAAAGCACATTGATCAAGAGTTAAGCGCTGCGGATGTTGATGAAGATATCTTTGGTGATGAGCTTGATCAACTAGCTAAGCTAGTTAGAGAAGATGAGCTTGAAGATGATTTAACTGTAGTTTCGGAAATAGCTGATATCGATGAAGAATACGCGCAACAATCAGCAACGGTTGATGAGTTAAGGTCACTGCAAGATAGATCACCCGCTAATCAAGCCACCTTACCTGAGAATCCAGAAATGGTTGTTAGTGTTCATGTTGTGGCTAAATCGGGGCGTGAATTCCATGGTGGTCAGTTGCTGGAAGCATTCAACGAAGTAGGCTTGCAGCACGGTGATCGCGATATTTTTCACTCATATGATTGTAGTGAAGAGGGTGAGTCAATTCAGTTTAGCGCGGCGAATATGGTTGAGCCAGGCACATTTAATCCTAGTACTATGGAGCAGACTAACACCAACGGCGTTACCCTGTTTATGTTACTGCCTGGCGCAAACAATAATGTCCAGACATTTGAGAGCTTGCTTGATGTGGGTAATCAACTTGCGAAACGCTTAGGCGGTGAGTTACGCGATAGTCAGCGAGGTACTTTGACTTCACAAGGTGCTAATCTGATCAAGGAATCCATTCATGAGTTTTATAGTAAGCGCCCAGTGCAACCTAAAGTTCAGTCAAAGAATAAATGGCAGCAAGGTCAATTGAATCTTTAGATTCTTATGCATTTTGCACTATCCCGCATTGCTACTTAACCTTATATTATGAGTGCCAACCCTAAAGCCTCTGAGCGTGTCGATGCTCTGCGCGAACAAATCAATTATCATAACTACCGATATTATGTAATTGACGATCCTGAAATTCCAGATGTGGAATATGATCGATTAATGATTGAGTTACGTCAGTTAGAAAATGATCATCCAAAATTAGTTATTGCTAGTTCTCCTACGCAGCGTGTCGGCGGCACCCCACTGAGTGCATTTTCTCAGGTTGTGCACGAACAACCTATGTTATCACTTGGCAATGCATTTTCAGATGATGATGTGATTAGTTTTGATCGACGCAATCACGAACGGCTAGGTGTCGATATGATTGAATATGTCGCTGAAGCAAAATTAGATGGCTTAGCAATTAGTTTGTTATATGAAAATGGTGAACTGGTTCGCGCCGCCACACGCGGTGACGGTGCAACGGGCGAAGACGTGACACATAATGTTCGTACGATTGATTCGATTCCGCTGTTGTTACGCGGGGCTGGTTTTCCAAAAAGGCTAGAAGTGCGCGGCGAGATTTTTATGTCAAAAGAAGGTTTTCGCAAATTAAATCGCGCTCAAAATGATAAAGAAGAAAAGCCCTTTGCAAACCCACGAAATGCAGCAGCGGGTAGTCTTCGGCAATTGGACCCAAAAATTTCTGCTCAACGACCCTTGTCTTTTTATTGTTATTCTACAGGCATTGTTGAGGGTGGTAAGTTACCAGACGGCCATTATCAAATCATTCTTGCTTTGAAAAGCTGGGGATTGCCAGTACAAAAAGAAATGCAGCTATTGAAAGATATCAATGCTTGCATAGATTTTTATCAAAAAATTTTAAATAAAAGAGACAAGCTACCCCATGATATTGATGGCGTAGTCTATAAAGTAAATTCAATTTCGCAGCAAAAAGACCTTGGCTATATTTCAAGAGAACCACGCTGGGCAATAGCGCACAAATTCCCCGCTGAAGAAGAAATAACGAAGGTTATTGATATCGATATTCAGGTTGGACGAACTGGTGCATTGACACCCGTAGCGCGTTTAGAGCCCGTATTTGTTGGTGGCGTCACGGTGACTAATGCGACATTGCACAACGAGTCTGAAGTATTACGTAAGGATGTACGTATTGGTGATACCGTAATAGTACGACGTGCAGGAGATGTGATTCCTGAAGTTGTTAAAGTGGTAATGAGTCAACGGCCGAAGCAGACAAATGTCTTTGTCATGCCGGATGTATGCCCAGTATGTCAGTCGAGTGTGATCAAGGAAGAGACGATTAGCCGTTGTAGTGGTGGGCTTATTTGTGATGCGCAAATTAAAGAAGGTTTTAAGCATTTTGTTTCGCGCCAAGCCATGGATATTGAGGGCTTGGGTGAAAAGCTGATAGAGCAGCTCATTGATCGAAACAAGGTGCAGACAATTGCTGATCTTTATCATTTGCAACGAGACGAGTTGATTAGTCTTGAGCGAATGGCAGAAAAATCTGCTGATAATGTTTTAGCTGCGATAGAAAAAAGTAAGTCAACGACTTTGCCACGATTTCTTTTTGCACTGGGGATACGAGAAGTTGGTGTGGCCACAGCACGAGGATTGGCGAATTATTTCACCAATTTAGACAGCTTAATGGATGCAGATAGTGAGACCTTAATCAAGGTGCCCGATGTTGGACCTATTGTGGCAAAACATGCTTATGAGTTTTTTAGAGATGTTAGAAACCGCGAGGTGATTCAATCACTCGTAAAATCAGGCGTGCATTGGCCCGATATCGAAGCTGATTTTCAGGATGACGATCTACTACCTTTGTCAGGTGAAATTTATGTGCTGACGGGCGGGTTGACATCAATGAGTAGGGATGTTGCTAAAGAGCAGTTACAAGCGCTTGGTGCCAAAGTGAGCGGAAGTGTTTCGGCGAAGACGTCAGTTGTGGTTGCTGGCGAGAAAGCGGGTTCTAAGCTGACTAAAGCAGAAAAACTGGGTATCGCCGTGCTTGATGAGTCAGGTTTAATCGCTTTATTGGCAAAGCATTCTAAATAAAACCCTATTTTACGATCTAAATTTTTGGTTGCGCCTAAAGTTTGACGGTTTTTGGTCGTTAATCACTATAAGTCGGAAAAGAAGCTGACATGAATAATAGGCGACGCAGGCAAAATCACACGATGTGATTGGCTTGATTCGGGGGGCATACCGAAGGATACGCCATGAGAATTGACAGTGCGTTTAATAACGGATTGTTGGGTATACAGCGCGGATTGGGGCAGACCCAAAAAAGTGCAAATGAGATTAGCGGTGCTGTGGCTAACAAAGACAGCACTGTAGGTGATGTTACCCGTGCAGTCGTTGATCTGCGGCAGGCTGAACAGCAGGTTCAAGCTTCGTCAGAGGTGGTGAACACCACAAACGAATTAATTGGATCGTTAATCGATACCAAGGTATAGAAAGGCATCATAGCTGGCATGATGGTTCGATGTGTGGTGCGTCTTGGTTGTTTCTATAGATTATTTTTATCGTATTGGCATGAGAATTGTATTAGTAGTGTCAGGGGTGGGAGGAAGAGCGATTTAGGCAATAAATTGACGCGCTCGTTATAGCCCACAGTAGATAGTTACGTGATAACAATAAAAGGTAATCTAATGGATAATGAACGCCGTACAGTGACACATAATTCTATTGATGATTTAGTAGTAACCCGCACGCACTTACTTTCTTTGTATAACGAGATAGCAACGCATCCACCTCAGGTTGGCGATGCAGCAGTACCCGTGCTTTTGCAGCGTTTTTGTGAATCACTAATCGATTACACTGCGACCGCACACTTTAAGTTATACCAATATTTTGATGAAAAGCGTGAGCGACGTAAAGCCGTTATTGACGTTGCCGAAAAAGCTTTCCCGCGTATTTCAAAGTGCACGGACTCTATTCTTGAGTTCAATGATAAATACGACCACCCAGAGACAATTCCTGATACTGACGAACTTAATCATTTGAGAACAGATCTATCTACTCTTGGTGAAACATTAGCTGACCGTATTGAGTTGGAAGATCAAGTTATCAGAGCAATGGTTGGATAGTCGTAACCTCTGCTGACTGTCAAGGAGAGTGAAGCGAAGGCGACATTTTCCGCGAAACCGCTTAAGCATTAGAAGAATTATTATGCCGAGTTTTACACAATCTTGATGTTATTCACTTGATAGAAAAAATTGAAGCGGAAGCAAATCAAGATTATTTAACGGGGCTGTTCAATAGAAGATATTTGTTTCGTGAAGGGGAGTTATTGCTAGGTCAGGCGTGCCAAAATAATACACCGATTAGTGTTGCAATAATTGATATCGATTACTTTAAACGACTCAACGATGGCTATGGGCATGATTGTGGCGACGCTGTATTGAAAATATTTTCTGGTTATCTAGTGGAAAAATGTGCTGATAGTATGATTGCACGCATCGGTGGAGAAGAGTTTTGTTTACTCATGCCAGGTGTAGAAGCATCAAAGTGCAATGAATTGTTGGAATCTATTCGAACGGACATGCGCGATTTGCCTATGTCCTGGCATAATGAATTAATTAATGTCACTTTTAGCGCAGGCGTGACAGATCGTATTGCTGTCAGTCTCAGCACGATGATTAGTAATGCCGATGTTGAGCTGTACCGAGCCAAAGAATTCGGTCGCGATCGAATTCAGGTTGCTGCCTAAAAAGTTTGATTCTTCTCTCTGAGCTAAGCAATATTTCGCTGTTTCAATTAGTTGTCGCAATAAGTAAAACGCAGTGTTATTGTAGTCTTAGACAATTTAAATAGATGTTTTTAGTGTGGTACAAGCAGCCGAAACACACCCAATAGAAACTACCGATAGCGGACTTGATGTCGAAACATGGTTAGACAGTTTAGCTTCGGTATACAGTCCGCATGACATCAGTATTATTCGTCGAGCTAGTGATCTCGCTCAAAAAGCCCATATTGATCAAACCCGCGCATCGGGTGAACCTTATTTTCAGCATGTGCTTGCGGCAGCCAACATTCTGGCTAGTCTTAAGATGGATCACGAAGCTATTGCAGCGGCTTTATTGCATGATGTAGCAGAAGATACCAGTACTACTCTAGAAGAACTTAAAGCTGAATTTGGTAGCACCATAGCGACCCTGGTCGATGGTGTGACTAAAATGGATGTGATCGATTCATTGCCTGGTCATGATCCGGCAATGCTCAAAGAACACGCGCAAGCAGAAAGTCTTCGTAAAATGTTATTAGCCATGGCAGAAGACGTGCGAGTGGTTTTAATCAAGCTTGCCGACCGTCTGCATAATATGCGCACATTGTCTTGCCTTCGCCCACAAAAACAAAAACGTATTGCTCGCGAAACATTAGATATTTTTGCGCCGCTAGCAAACCGTTTAGGTATATGGCAATTAAAATGGGAGCTAGAAGATCTTTCATTTCGCTACCTTGAGCCTGATACCTATAAGCGTATTGCTAAGATGTTGGAGATGCGCCGAGTAGAGCGCCAAGATTATCTCGATGCATTGAGGGAGCATTTAGAAAATCGATTAAAAGAAGCTAATATAGTTGCTGATATTGTTGCACGGCCTAAGCATATTTATAGCATATGGAAAAAAATGCAGCGCAAGAATATCGACTATCACGAACTCTATGATGTCTTGGGTGTGCGCGTGTTAGTAAAAGATATGGCGCAGTGTTATGCCGTGTTAGGTGTTGTTCACTCAGAATGGAATTATGTGCGTGGCGAGTTTGATGACTATATCGCAACGCCAAAAAAAAATAATTATCAATCATTACACACTGCTGTTATTGGGCCACATGGTCGCACCGTAGAAGTACAAATTCGCACTCATGATATGAATGCACATGCTGAGCATGGTGTGGCATCACATTGGGCTTATAAAGAAGGAGCAACTCACGATGGCGCTTTTGAAGACAAACTGCAATGGATGCGTCAGTTGCTCGATTGGAAGGAAGAAGTCTCTGATGCGAGTGATTTTGTTGACCGCTTTAAATCAGAAGTACATTCAGATCGTGTTTATGTCATTACACCGCAAGGAAAAATTGTTGACCTTGAGCTTGGGGCTACCCCAGTAGATTTTGCTTATCATATTCATACCGAGGTAGGACACCGTTGCCGTGGTGCAAAGGTAAACCAATTGATGGTGCCGCTGACTTATACCTTAGCGACGGGTGACTACGTAGAAATTTTAACAGTTAAACGTGGTGGCCCCAGTAGAGATTGGTTAAACCCACATCAGGGCTATGTTAAAACTGCACGTGCACGTAGCAAAATACAACATTGGTTACGGTTGCAAGATTTTGAACAAAATATGGCTGCTGGCATACAAGCGGTTGATCGAGAGCTGGATCGATTAGGTTTAAATCAAGTGAATACGCAAAAATTAGCTGAGCAATTTAATTGCACAAAAATAGACAGCTTTTACGCAGGTGTTGGCCGCAATGAAATTAAATTAGGTCAAATTGTTAGAACTGCCGAACGATTGCTAAATCGAAAGACTCAAGAGGCTCCAATTGAGTTGCCAAAGCCTACGAGAGTAATCGAAACGCGTGAATCTGGAGATATCAAGGTACAAGGTGTCGGTAATTTAATGACACAACTTGCGCGTTGTTGTAAACCTATTCCGGGTGAATCGATTGGCGGCTATATTACTCGTGGCGCTGGCGTCAGTATTCATCGACGTGATTGTAGTAACTATTTACGTTTAAGTGCGGAATCTCCACAACGATTGATAGCAGTATCCTGGGGCCAAGAACCTGATAAAGATTATAGTGTTGATATAGAAATTATCGCTTATGACCGTCACGGTTTATTACATGATGTGACATCAGTTTTTGCTAACAATAGAGTCAACCTCGTCGCCGCTAACACTTTGTCAAATAAGGACAATAACCAGGCAAAAATGCGCTTAACAATAGAAATAAGCAATATTGATGACCTTAGTCGAGTCCTTGCAAAAATCTCCCAATTATCCAATGTCGTTAGCGCACGTCGCATTAGCACTTAAACTACCAATCATTTCTACAAATGGTCGACAAACCTGCAAATAAGCATTTTTGTGACGAATTTTTTAATTTGTAGGGAATATCCTGCATAAATAGTCGAAAAATACTGATACAGTCTTATAAATAAGAAAGTGTTTTTGAATTAATGACTAAGTTTCGTTTTTATATTTATTGAGGGAGATTTTAATGTCGTTTTTACGTGGTTTTTCAATGGCTATGTTTTTGGTTTTACTTGTCGCGTGTGGGGGCGGTGGCGGGGGCGGTGGTTCTTTTAGTAGTGCCCCTGCTAATACCTTATCAGGCCAAGTATTGGCGCCTAGTGGTGCTTTAGTATTGCTCCAAGATAGAAATATTGGTGATGAGCTTTTAGATATTTTTTTGCCAGCAGTATTGGCAGATTTTACTGGAGTTTCAGCAGTTACCAACGCTACGGTAGAGCTAGTTCGCCTTAACCTTACGGGTAGTGTAGATTCAGTGATTGCTACTACTACTTCAAATGGTAGTGGTGTTTATAG
>JAADIY010000026.1:0-954 GCA_013151045.1 Gammaproteobacteria bacterium | reverse complement strand
AATTTGACCAGCTTGGGTGTGTCCCCAGGGACTACACTTGCAGTGCGTGTGGGAAGTGGTTTTTTAAGGGCATTTGTAACCGGTACAGATATCGATATCACAGTTGAGTCTGAAACCGTCTTTCTGCGTGTTGTTGAAGAAGTGGGTGGAATAAATCAGCTGACTAATTATACAGTTGATGAAATTGATGCATTGGTTTCAGGTTTGCGCAGAGTGACATCAGGTCCTGTCAGTGGTGGTGGCAATATAAATGATGCTGTTATGGATGCTACGCAAGATTTATCTGTTAATAATACTGATTTAAATAATTTTGCAAACTCTGCGGCTACAGCAGGTGAAGAGACAAGTGGCCCAGGAGACAATAACTATATAGTCAATGGGGTGGTTACGTTCAATGGTAGTGTAAGTGTGGGCGGTGGTGCGCCGACAGTGTATACCAATCAAATCACGACAACTAATGCCGCAGCGGTTCAAGGGATTGCTACGCAAGAGCTAGCATCAAATAATTTTTTGAGCGATGGTAGTTTTAGTTTGCGTTTAGCAAATACTTTGACTGGAATAGTGGATTACACAGATGTTGTGAGTGGTGAGAGCACTGAGCCTACACCAATTTTATTTTTTCCATTTGTCGAGAATGAGTCTACAACACTTTTTAATGCTTTAGATATTGATGGTGAAAGTTTTCAAGTGACTTATCAAAGTTTTACTGAGGGGGCATTTACAGTGCCGGCTGGAACATTCAATAATGTTGTTCGTGTTAGGATATCAGCGATTAGTAACACTACGACTAATAACATAATTGTTGATTATTATTTTGCTGCTAATCGAGGGCTTGTGCGTCAAGATTTTTCTGCCAGTGTTAGCGGTATTCCTCTAACTGCAAGCGAAGAAGCGGTTTCAGGAATAGCGCCCTAAAATAAAAGCAGCTACTATTGTTCATACGATTATATCGAA
>JAADIY010000029.1 GCA_013151045.1 Gammaproteobacteria bacterium | reverse complement strand
CCTAATGCACGCATTAAAGCGCTATAACGTACACGCTGCTCAAGTGTTGAATGAATAGCCGCAAACAATACAACGCAACCCGCCAACACGGTAAACATAAAGACATACTCTATCGCGCTCGTGACACGGTTAATAATCTGTTGCACTTGTTTAATAATGCTTCCGACATCAATAATCGTTAAATTAGGCAAATGATTCACTAACGCATTGGTTAGCGCATTATCTTCTGCGCGCTGTTTATAAGAACCAATATAAGTCGTCGGCTGCGCTTTCATTACGTCGGGAGAAAAAATCATATAAAAATTTATTTTGAAAGAATCCCATTCGACAGCACGCAAATTCGCCACTTTTGCTTCAAGCTCCCTACCTGCAATATTAACTCGTATTATGTCACCTATCTTGGCATCAATACGCTTAGCAAAATCTTGCTCTAACGAAACCAAACCTTCTTCACTCCCATTCCACCAATCACCCTCAACTACAGGACTGTGTGCAGGCTCATTTTCAGAAAAAGAAAGATTAAGACTGCGAGCGGGTCCACGCTGCTCATCTGCATTCTCACCATCAATATTGCTGGCTCGCGCGCCATCATCATTCACTGAAATCAAACGACCTCGTATCGCTGGGTATAAGTCAGGCCGTTGTTCTGAATATTCATCAAATAAATCGAATATTTGCTGCTGCTGCCCTGGCTGCACATTAATGAGAAATTGATTCGGCGCATCTTCCGGCAAACTCGCTTGCCATTGATTTAGCAAATCGGTACGAATCAAACCAAACAGCAATAACACCATTAAACCTATTCCACAGGCAGTTAGCTGCATTGCAGTATCATTTTTGCGCTGAGTCATAGCACGCAAACCTAAGCGCCAACCATAACCCTTTTTTAAGGGCAAATAGCGCAACAAATAGATAGCGCAGCGCGCTGAAATATACAACACAACAACAGCCGACAACACACCTACTACGACATACGCCACGAGACGTGCATCTTGTGCCTGCCATAACATCAGCAATACAACCGTCGTCAAACCAACCAGGTATAAACTCCATCCGCTCATTTGAATGTTGCCGACATCGTTACGCAACACACGCAGCGCAGGAATCTGTCTAAGCCTCAACAATACGGGCAAAGCAAAACTCAATAGCAGTAACACTCCAGATAAAAACGCGACAACTCCAGCTTTTCCACCCGGCAGTGGTAGCTCGCTCGCAACAAACGTCGACAAAGTACCCGTCAATAAAAACTGCGCACCATAACCAACAACAACACCTAAGGAAGCTGCAAATAGACCAGCGATAATGAGTTGTCCGGCAACAATAATAAAAATGCTGCCATAGCTCGCTCCCATGCATCGTAATACCGCGACCTCACCTAAATGTCGCGCAAGATAACGTCGACTAGCACTGACAATCGCAATACCTGCCAACACAACAGCAACCAATGCCGCTAACGATAAAAAGCGATCAGCACGATCAAGCGCGATAGCAACCTGTGGCCGCGCCTGTTTAACGTCTTCCATACGTTGTCCTGACGTTAGCAGGAGTTCAGCTTGTGTGCGAAATACTGATAGTTGAGCAATATTACCGGCCAGTAATAAGCTATAACGTGCTCTGCTACCACGCAGTAGTAACTTCGTTGCCGCCAAATCGTCTTGATGAATCATTACGCGTGGCGCCAAAGCGGTAAAACCTGACGATTGATCAGGCTCTTGTTGTAGCATCGCTCCAACTACAAATTGCTTGTCGCCAAGGGTCACCGTATCGCCAACATTAACGGCTAGTTGCGACATCATGCGCTGACCTAACCATGCTTGACCTAGAGGCGGCCCCGTTTGCACATCAATGAACTGACCACTACTGTTTTTTACGATACGTAATTGGCCGCGCAGCGGATAAGACTCTCCCACCGCTTTAATAGAGCCTAACTGTAATTTATCACCTGCTATAGCAACACTAGGGAATTCCGTTTTATAGTCATACCGCAGCCCATTTACCTTCGCTAAATTGGGTAATTGCCTATCAAAGGGATGATCGGAGTTGACCACTAAGTCTGCACCCAGTAAATCATTGGCTTGATGTTCCAACGCTAGCTGCACGCGCTCAGTAAAGGCTTCTACTGCTGTCATACCTGTCACCGCGATAAACAAAGCCCAAAATAAAATCTGTATTTCTCCGCTGCGCCAAGACCGACGCAGCATGCGTAACGACAACTTCAATGAAATCATTTTGTTGCGTCCGAAATACCCTGAATACGCCCAGCTTCAATGGTAATAACGCGTTGGCAATACTCGGCTATTTTCTCATCATGGGTTACAATTATTAGTGTCGAACCCTGTGTTTCATTAAGTTGAGTTAATAAATTAATCACCGACACACCCGTGTCGTGATCGAGGCTTCCTGTCGGCTCATCTGCAAGCAGCAATTTTGGCTCGGTGATAAACGCACGCGCCAAGGCCACACGCTGTTGCTCTCCACCAGATAATTGCGATGGATAATGGTGTATTCGTTCAGCCAAACCTACTTCGTCAAGCCGCTCTTTCGCCTTATTTAAGGCCTGATCATCGCCTTTTATTTCTAAGGGTAAAGCCACATTTTCTAATGCATTAAGATTGGCTAACAATTGAAACGATTGAAAAACAAAACTCATATTGTCGCCACGCATGCGTGCGCGCTGATCTTCATTAAGATCAAATAAATTAACCCCATTGAGCTGAACCGAACCACTGGTTGGTGTGTCCAAACCCGCTAACAACCCCAACAAAGTCGATTTACCTGCACCCGAGGCACCAATAATTGCGACACGCTCGCCGGCATCTACGCTAAAATTAATATCTTGCAACAAGCGTAATTCACCGCCCGGACTGGCGACTACTTTGGTAAGCGATGAAACAACTAACATTGATGCAGGCATTGACGAAGACTTAACTTGATCATTCATGAATAAATTTATTACCTTATTGACTACGCTAATTAGCACCATGCTATTTACCGTCGTAACACTCGCTTCGTCGGTAGAAAAACATACTATTCTTGTCGTTGGCGACAGCTTGAGCGCCGCCTACAATATGCCACAAGACGCTGGCTGGGTCAGTTTGCTAGAAAAGCGTCTTGGCGAAAATAATTTCTCAGCAACCACCGTTAACGCCAGTATCGGTGGCGACACCACAGCTGGCGGCCTCAGTCGCATCAATGAAGCACTGCGCTATGCCAAACCCAGCCTCACTATTATTGAGCTTGGCGGTAATGATGGACTAAGAGGGTTACCCATTGATGAAATGCGTAACAACCTTGACCAAATGATTGTTACTGCTAAAACCAGCGGGTCTGAGGTAATGCTATTAGGCGTACAGCTCCCACCTAACTACGGACCCACCTATACCAAGGCCTTTAGTGACAGTTTTTCTCTACTAGCAGACAAACATGATGTCGCACTGGTTCCATCTATGTTGTCAGGTTTTGAAGATGACCCCAATTATTTTCAAGCTGATCAAATTCACCCATCAGCCGACGCGCAAGTACTTATATTAGATAATGTTTGGCCAACCATTCATCAGCTATTGAAATAGCTTAGCCTATCGCTTAATCAGCTAGCCATATCAAGCTGGCCATACGACCGGTTTTTCCGTCTCGTCGATAAGAAAAGAAACGCTCGGAATCAGTGTAAGTACAAAACTCGCCACCATATATCGCGTCCACGCCCGCACGGTTTAGGCGCAATCTCACAAGTTCATATAAGTCGGCATGCCATCGCGTCTCGCTAATGGCGCTAAAACACGATGGTTTATCTTTATCTGTAGCAAAAGCTTGGCAAACATCATCACCCACCTCAAAAGCCTTATTGCTTATGCCTGGTCCAAGCCAAGCGATGATTTGCGACCGGTCATCGCCGAAAGGCGACAAGGTCGCTTCGACGACTCCCTGCACTAAACCGCGCCACCCTGCGTGGACTGCCGCCACTATTTTTTTCTTACGATGACACAATAGAATAGGCAAACAATCCGCCGTCATAACGACACATGCTTGATCTGCTTTGCTAGCATAGCTCGCGTCCGCCTCGGTTAAGCCGTTGCTATCGATATTTGCAACATCCAGCACACGATTCCCATGCACTTGAGTCAGCCAAGCCGGCTCTTGCGACAAACAAACATTGCCCACTAATCGAGCACGATTTAAAGATACATTGTCATTGCTGTCGCCAACGTGCTGAGCAAGATTAAAACTTGAAAAAGGTCCGCTGCTAACACCACCCTGTCGTGTCGTTGATACCGCATGCACCCAAGAGGGTGCCGGCCAGTCTGGGTATATTAACGCAGCCTTATATTCCATTATGCAGAGTGTTATCTAAACGCAAGGCATCGGCAACAGCAACTATATCGTCGGGTATAGGTGCTTGCCACTCAATTGGCTCGCCACTATCAGGATGAATCAGCCCTAGCTCAAACGCATGCAAGGCTTGGCGTTTGAATCCATCCAGACATTCCGTCAACTCTGGAGATGCACCTGCCATACGCCGCGCTCGCCCGTTGTAAACCGGATCGCCAAGCAATGGGCATTTTATATGCGCCATATGCACACGAATTTGGTGTGTACGCCCAGTTTCTAGCTGCACATCTACCATTGTGTGACGACGAAAGCGCTCTCGAACACGATAATGAGTAATCGCCTCTCTACCGGTCGAGACTACCGCCATACGCTGCCGATTCACAGGATGTCGCGCTATCGGCTCATTAATCGTCGAACCCGCCACCATGGTGCCCTGCACTATCGCTACATATTTACGTTTAACGCTACGTTGCTCTAACTGCTCGACCAATATTTTATGTGCCTGCAAAGTCTTAGCGATGACCAACAAACCTGTCGTATCCTTATCCAGTCGGTGAACAATGCCTGCTCGCGGAAGACCTGCTAAATCAGGCGCGTAGTGAAGTAAGGCATTGACTAGCGTGCCGTTATAATTTCCTGCTGCCGGGTGCACGACCATCCCTGCTGCCTTGTTGACGACCATCAACGCATCGTCGTCGTAGACAACGTCAATGGCGATGTCTTCTGCGCTCCACGTCTCGTCGGGGATTTGCTGCGGCTGCAGAGAAATCACATCCCCTGCAAACACTTTATCCCGAGGTCGCAAACTCTCATCATTGACCTTCACTAAGCCTTGATCAACCCACTGCTTCAGCCGCGAACGCGAATACTCTGACCACATACGTGCCAAGGCTTGATCTAGCCTCAAACCATTGCATTCTGCGGAAACCGTTGCCGACAAATAAGTATTGTCTGTCGATGTTTTTGTCATATAGGGGCTTGCTCTAGGGTGCCTAATAAATCATAACACTGGCCACAACCTTGCCCATAACGGCAAATAGTGTATTAACAGAGTGGTGACCATTTCTATAATTCAGCACAAATTAAGACAATGGCCGGTAGTCTTCACTAAAACCGCATCCGCAGCCTTGTTCTTTAATATGAAGTCACCGCCGACTTACCCAAGCCATTTTCTAATAACAGAGGAGAAACACCCATCAAGAGCAATACAATGCTTGCAAACGAGGGCAAATCAGCAAATCAGGTATTCTCGCGGACAAAATGCGATCAGCCTAGGTCAATACTCGCCAGCACTCACATATTGTCACGACATTATATAGATAACTTTCCAACTGACCAAAGAATACCACAGGCGCTGCTAAGTATTGCTTACGCACATTACCAATTAGGCGGTGTAGAAAGCTCAGCAAAAATTACCAGCAACTTTATTGAGCCAAAGAAAAGTTACGCGTTACTCGATTATGCCTTTTATTTACATGGCTTAGCGCGTTATAGTGCGGGAATCAAAAAGTTGCAAAGTAACGAAGTAGTCAGCAATAATCGCGATAGTTTGGCACGCGAAGCGTTTGAATCTTTTTTACAGGTAGTGGCGTACTACCCAAACAGCCAATATCACGAAGATTCACGCACACGAATGGAAGCATTATTTAATAGCCTTGCTGATAACAAATTGGTTTTGGCCAAAAGAGTATCGGAACAAGATAAAAACCATGAAGCAATTGCGCGCGCTGAGTACATAAGGCGTGTGCCATTATGATCGGTGCTTTCGCAGCTCAGGGCAAACAAATTAAAGCAGATTCTTTACATAAATCGCTTTCACAAAGAGAAATTGACCATCAACTACTTAATGAAAAGCAGAACAGCTAAATCAGTGCATAAATTCACGCTAATAGGTTTAGTGATTCTGATTTGCGCATCGTGTTCAAGCACTCCTAGCACAACACCAACGAACGCTATTCACAGCCCCAATAGCAAGTCTGAAAACCCGGCGATGACAATCTATGCTCGCGGTCAAAGTGCTGTCGATAGTGGCGACTATGACGAAGCACTTGCGCAATTCACCCGTCTGCGCAAACAATATCCAGAAGACAAAAGCGCACCACAAGCTTTGCTAGGCAGCGGTTATGCTCACTATAAATTGGGCGATAGCGAACCTGCTGTTGAGACCAGTAACGCTTTCATTCAAACCTACCCTGAACATTCGCTCATTGACTATGCCTATTATTTGCGTGGCCTCGCTCGCTATAACGGTGGTCTTCGACAACTACAAAATCGTGACCTCACCGGCAATGCTCGGACCACCATGGCACGTAAAGCATTTGAATCTTTCGCTGAATTGGTCCGCCTTTACCCTAACAGCAAATACAATCAAGATGCGCGCATACGTATGGAAGTTCTGCATAGCAAACTTGCCGAACATGAGATCACGGCCGCCAGAACGGCCTTATCCTTTAATAAGTATAAAGAAGCTATTGCCCGAGCTGAATACGTCATAAAAAATTATGCGCGCTCCGAATCAACGCCTGAGGCATACTCGGTAATGATTGACGCATTTACTGCGCAGGGTGATTTGATCAATGCCACTGACGTACGCAAAGCGCTAGAGCGAAAATACCCGGACTATCACCACATTGCTAGCAACCACAATAGTGGTAATGAAGTGACGCGTGTTGACCCGTTTAAACTTAAACAAAAACAAAATGGCGCGCCGAGCTCAGCGGTAGCGGCTGCCAAAGCGAACATTCCGCAACCCCGAGACATTCAACACAGAAGCATTAAAGAAGCCGCAGACGAAAGCCCCTTACAGCTTATTACTCCAAATACTGCCGACCCTAGCGATTTCGTCATCGCCAGGGCTAGCAATGACCAAGAAACCTGGTATTTATCACAGCCTAGTACTGGCTATACCCTGCAATTACTTGGCACCAACAACGAAAATGCATTACAAGAATATATCGATACCCACGACATTGCTGACGAAGCGCATTATTTCCGCACGAGCAATGAGAACGGTGATTGGTATACCTTAACCTATGGCAATTACCGCAGTAGAAATGAGGCTCTACTGGCATTACAAGGCCTTAGCGCTGAACTCCAAGCGCCCAATCCGTGGGTGCGACCAATGTCAGATATTCACAGTAAGCTCAAATAACATCGATTAAATCTGTAATGTATGCGACATCAAAATCGCAGTAGCTTTGCTATACTAATCGTTTAGATCAATTGGAATATCCTCGTGTCTTGCTTGCGTCCTCTACTTGCCCTACTCCTTTTTACATCCATATTACTAAGCAGTGGCTGCTCATTATTTCCAGACAAAGACGATATCCCTTCCAACTGGAGTGCCGCGCGCCTTTATGACGAAGCCAGCGCCGCCTACCGTAAGAAAAACTACGATCTCTCTGTTGAATACTTCCAAGAACTAGAAAAACGCTTTCCGTTTGGCCCATTTGCCCAGCGTGCTCAACTCGATATCGGCTTTGTCCATCTTGATAACGCTGAACCTGAACTCGCTCTAAGCTCAGCCAACCGCTTTATTCGGCTGAACCCACGCCATGAAAAGGTTGATCGTGCTTATTACCTGCGTGGCCTAGCGACCTTTGACGATAGATCAGGAAAATTTGGTCCAATTCGTTTTTTTGATCCAGCGACAAGAGACCCGCGTACGTCAAACGAGTCCTTTCAATATTTTTCAGAGTTAGTGACCAAATACCCGGAAAGCCAATACAGTGCTGATGCACGACAACGCATGATTTATCTGCGCAATATTCTGGCTGACCATGAATTACACGTCGCACAGTTTTACGTCAAACGCGGCGCCTTTGTGGCAGCAATTAACCGTGCAAAATATATTATTGAGAAACTCCCGCAATCGAATGCCACTGCTGAAGCATTGGCAATATTAGTCCGCACATACAAGCGCCTGGGTATGCACTATTTATCGAATGAGAGCCTAAGTGTGCTACAGCTTAACTACCCTGAGCATCCACTTAGCAGAACGCCTAGCGGAAAAACTAAAAGCTAAAGAAAATAGCCTGCTTAATATTCCAATACGGAATTCAAACGCAGCTAAATAAAAGTTCAACAGCTCCCATGATGAGAGCTGTCTATAAAATCGTTCTATACCGCGTCGTTATCCAGTTCGCCAGTTCTTATACGAACAACTTTCTCTACCGGCAATACAAAGATTTTACCATCGCCAATTTTTCCTGTTCGCGCTTCGTTAGTGATCACTTCAAGTGCACTATCTAATTGCTCGTCAGTGACAACCACTTCAATCTTCACTTTAGGAATGAAATCGACAACATATTCCGCACCTCGATAGAGCTCGGTATGTCCTTTTTGTCGACCAAAACCTTTACTTTCAGTGACCGTCATGCCGGTAATACCAACGGCTGATAATCCTTCACGTACTTCGTCTAACTTAAACGGCTTAATAATCGCTTCTATTTTTTTCATAGCTGCCTCGAGCAGAGAGGGTTATTAGTATTCGCAAAAACCGTTGAATAAGCTTGCGTTGGCCTATAGTACAACGGCTACACATTTTCGTCGATGCCTAACGTCAATTTGGCAAAAGGCACCTTAGCGACACAGACAATCTACCATCAAATATAACACGACGTTATCGGATAACGTCGATCTCTACCAAACGCCCGTGCCGTTAGCTTGACACCCGGTGGTGCTTGCCGACGTTTGTACTCATTTCGCCTCACCATCATGACGACCTTACGCACAGTTTCTTCAACAAAACCCTCGGCAACAATTTCTGCTATCGATTTATCTTCTTCAACGTAGGCTTCAAGAATTGGGTCCAATACCTCATAAGGCGGAAGTGAATCGACATCTTTTTGATCTGGTGCCAACTCAGCAGAAGGTGGTCGGGTTATTACCCGTTCGGGAATCACTTGGCTTATCGTATTGCGATACTCTGCCAACTGATAGACCAATGTTTTTGACACATCTTTCAATGGAGCAAAGCCACCCGCCATATCGCCGTAAAGCGTCGCATAACCTACCGCCATTTCACTTTTGTTGCCGGTGGTCAAAACCATACGACCCGTCTCATTCGAAATCGCCATGAGTAAGACACCGCGACAGCGTGCTTGTAAGTTTTGTTTGGCCAAATCACCCGGAGAGAAATTTTCTTTTTGATTCAGCTCAGTAACAAAAGCATCTACCATCGACTCTATAGCAATTTCATCGTAGCGAATAGCTAGCGCCTCAGCCTCTGCACGAGCATCTTCGATACTTATATCGGAGGTATACTGGTATGGCATCATCACCGCCTGAACATTTTCTGCTCCCAGCGCGTCAACAGCAATCGCCAGTGTTAGAGCGGAATCAATACCGCCTGACAAACCAATAACCACACCCGGAAAACCATTTTTCCGCACATAATCTTTTACTGCTAACACAATTGCGCGATATATCGCTTCTTCGCGCATAGGTATTTGAAAAGATTCAATTAAACTCGGATTAAGATCTCTATCGAACTCAACCAAGGTATGCGCATCGGTAAATAACGGTGAGCAACGATGAATAGATTCATCAGCAGCTATAACCATAGAGCCGCCGTCAAATACGAGTTCATCTTGGCCACCAATCAAATTGCAATAAACAATCGGTAATTTACTTTCACGCACGCGTTGAACCAATACCGATTCACGCTCGCCTTGTTTGTCTGCATGATAGGGAGAGGCGTTTATATTAACGATCATGTCTGCACCAGCGCGCGCTGCTTGATTAGCAGGTCCTGGCCGCCAAATATCTTCACATATTGTTAATGCTAATGACGTGCCTTTAATGCTAAACACACAGGCCTGATCGCCGGGCGTAAAATAGCGCTTCTCATCAAACACACCGTAGTTAGGAATTTGTTGCTTATGATACGTATCAAGTATTTTACCGTCAGCCATAACGGATGCCGCGTTATACAACAAACCATCTTGCATTAACGGGTACCCGATGACCGCATGAATACCTTTTATTTGCTTCGCTAGAGAATAAAGGGTCTGAGCCACTGCGGCACAAAACCCATCACGCAATACTAAATCTTCAGGCGGGTAACCACTAAGACTGAGCTCAGGAAAAACCACCAAGTCAGCAGACTGCTCATCACGAGCGAAAGCGACAGAAGACAATATTTGCTCAGCATTACCTTCAATATCACCGACACGAAAATTGCACTGCGCGATACTTATACGAAGCTTTTCTGCCAAAACTAATCGCCCTAACAGTGAAATAATGTAACGTTATTGACTGGCATCTAACGTTGAATGCGTACCATCACAAAATGGTAAATCAGCCGACTGCTTGCACGCACATAAGTAATACGCCTTACTTTCATCAACGGCAAATGCTTTTGGTGAAAAATCGCTATCACGATGCGAGCTATCACAAAACGGTTGGTTCTGTGACAAACCACAAGTGCAGAAATAATAAGTTTTACCTGCCTCTAGTTGAGTAGGTATGGGGGTACGACCAGCGATAGTAGGTTTAGTCATAAATGTCATCCCTTAACAAAGTGGTTTTAAAGAAGATACCTGTCTTACGCTTAGGCGGACAAGCATTGCTTTAGTTGATCGCCAATATCAGCAGGAGAACGCACCACATCAACGCCTACTTTTTCCAAGGCCCTAATCTTACCTTCAGCGGTACCTTGACCACCCGATATAATTGCTCCCGCATGCCCCATTCGACGACCACTTGGCGCGGTGACACCGGCAATATAAGCAACAACAGGTTTACTTACATTACTTTGAATAAACTCAGCAGCAGCCTCTTCAGCTTCACCGCCAATCTCACCAACAAGAATAATACTTTTTGTTTGCTCGTCTTGTTCAAACAACTCTAGGCAATCAATAAAGTTCATACCTTGAATCGGATCACCACCTATACCAACACAAGTACTTTGACCTAGGCCGACCGCCGTAGTTTGATGCACCGCCTCATAAGTAAGCGTACCTGAACGTGAAACGATACCTACCGAACCGACCTGATGAATGCTGCCCGGCATAATGCCAATTTTACAGCCACCGGGTGTAATTACGCCCGGACAATTAGGTCCAATTAACCAGGCGCCATGCTGTTTTAAAACTGCCTTAACTTTCAACATATCTAAAACAGGGATCCCTTCTGTAATACAGCAAATTATTTTAATACCGGCGACCGCCGCCTCAATAATAGCTTCAGCAGCATACGGAGCCGGCACATAAATGCTACTTGCCTCGGCACCAGTTTGGTTTACTGCCTGGCGAACCGTATTAAACACAGGCAAACCTAGATGACTTTGACCGCCTTTACCCGGGGTTACGCCACCGACCATTTGCGTACCATAAGCAATCGCTTGTTCAGAGTGAAATGTCCCTTGCTTGCCTGTAAAACCTTGGCAAATAACTTTGGTGTTTTTATCGACTAATATACTCATCAGGCATCACCATTATGTTGCTTCGCTAAGGCAACCGCTTGTTGTGCCGCATTGGTCAAGGCTTCGGTGGCGACCAAATCTAATCCGCTTTGATCTAACATCATGCGCGCTTGCTCAGCATTAGTACCTTGTAATCGCACAACAACTGGAATCGTTATTCCTACTTCCTTAATCGCAGAAATAATACCTTCAGCAATCAAATCGCAGCGCACGATACCGCCAAAAATATTAATCAATATAGCGTTAACCTGATCTCCCGACACAATCAATTTAAATGCTTCAGCCACCTTCTCCGCGGTAGTACCACCACCGACATCCAGAAAGTTCGCTGGCTCACCACCGTGCAACTTGATCAAGTCCATGGTCGCCATCGCCAAACCTGCACCATTCACCATGCAGGCAATATCACCGTCTAAAGAAATATAATTAAGATCGTGGACACGTGCGGCACGCTCTTTTTCATCTTCTTGCTCACCATCGCGCTGCTCTGCAATATCGTGATGACGGTAAAGCGCGTTGTCGTCAATTTCGACCTTGGCATCAAGCGGTACTAGCTCGCCTTTATCAGAGACTGCCAAAGGGTTTATTTCAATTAAGCTGGCGTCCTTCTCGCTATACAAGCGATAAAGTGAATGCATTAATTTAGCGAGGCCTGTCATCAATGATGTCGGCAAACCCAAATCAAAGCCTACTTGGCGGCATTGCCATGATTGCAAACCGACAACCGGATCGATGATGAGACGATAAATTTTCTCAGGCTGCTTTTCAGCAACTTCTTCGATATCCATACCACCTTCAGTGGAAAGAATAAAAACGACACGCTCGATTTTCCTATCGAGCAATAAACTCAAATAAAGTTCTTGCTCAATTTTTAGTGCTGGCTCTATGAGCACTTGATTAACAGGTAAGCCTAATGGGCCTGTCTGGTTTGTGACTAGTTGCGAGCCTAACAAATCATTTGCAGCACGTTCTAACTCGGCACCATCATTAACTACACGTATACCACCTGCTTTGCCGCGAGCACCTGCATGGACTTGAGCTTTAACCACCCAGCCATCTGCAGGTATTTCTGCCATAACGCTACGTGCTTCGTTAACAGACGAGACGACACCATGCTTTGGTAAATCAATACCAAAACTCTCGAACAAGGCTTTAGCTTGATATTCGTGGAGCTTCATTGCTTCAGTGACTCAATAAATTTAGAAATGCAGAGCAGTAACGACTACAACTACTCTGCAATATGACCTTGCGATAAATTAAAACGGGATATCATCGTCAAAATCATCATTAGCCATTGCTGGTGCTGGCTGTTGTTGCTGAGCGCCAGCCGAAGGCTGAGGTGATGATTGTGCTTGTGATGGCGAATTATACGATTGCTGCTGACCGCCACCAAAATTATCGCCGGCACCACCGCGGCTATCAAGCATCTGCATTTCGTTAGCGACAATTTCTGTCGTATAACGATCTGTACCGCTCTTATCCTGCCATTTGCGGGTTTGCAAACGCCCCTCAACATAAACCTTTGAGCCTTTTTTACAATACTCACCAACAATCTCAGCGAGTCTGCCAAAAAATACCAGGTTATGCCATTCGGTCTTTTCTTGCATTTCGCCGGTTGTTTTATCGCGCCAACTTTCACTTGTTGCTATTGAACAGTTAGCTGCAGCACCGCCGCTAGGCATATAACGAACCTCAGGGTCTTTACCCATATTACCGATCAAAATAACTTTATTTACGCCTCGTGCCATCTCTCTCTCCCGAACTAAACTCTATAACTATGATTTTACGATACCGATTCTGCTAATGAATCAGTCCTATCAGGCTCTTGATAATCTATCCGAAAGGCTTGCAACGCCGCTTCATCTAAAGTGGCTTTATCTACTTTCAGATAAGCAACCTCATCATCAACAATTACTACTGCTTCTTTAACACCTGATACCGCTAATAAACGATCATTTAAAGTGATCGCCGTAGCCTGGCTTACTGCACCGACGCGGATCATACGACTGCTAAAATAACTCGGACTACGCAAAGAAAACATGACAGCCAACCAAAGCAAAGTCACTATGGCCGCCACCATAAATACTGTCGACGCGCCCCATTGGCCCATTACCCATCCACCAAGCGCGCCTCCGGCAAAAGCACCAAGAAATTGCGCGCTGGAATATACCCCCATTGCAGTGCCCTTCTTATCAGCAGGCGCCTCTTTTGCAATCAATGAAGGTAGCGTTGCTTCTAGCACATTAAACGCCAGAAAGAAGATAAACAAGCCTGCAATGATGCCAACTAGGCTAGACGGTGATATTGCCATGATAAACAGACCGATTGAAATGCCTGCAACAGCGAACAAAATCACTGGTTTCATCTTACGTTTTGCTTCAGCAATAATAACAAAAGGTACCATTAGCAGCATTGCGATAATCAAGACCGGGCCATAAACCCATGGGTGCTGAGCGGCTTCAAGCCCGGCACCATCACGCAAAGCCAGTGGTAATGCGACGAAACACGCGGTTAATAAGAAGTGCAACGTAAAAATGCTCAGATCTATACGTAAAAGCTGACCGTCTCTAATAATTGACCCAATATCCGACGGCCGCGTGCCAGCATCCCTATGACTACGTAAGACAACGGTTTTTGGCAAACCAAGTTGCACCAATGCCATGCCCAACAAGGCCAGCAAGGCCGTAATCCAGAAAATACCGGGCACGCCTACCCATTGATTCAAAATAGGCCCTAAAATCATCGACAAAACAAAGGCAAAGCCAATACTGATACCAATCGTCGCCATAATCTTGCTGCGCTGCTCTTCGCGGGTAACGTCGGCAGCCAAAGCCATTATCGCCGCAGCAATGGCCCCAGCGCCTTGAATCGCTCGGCCAACAATAATCATAACAATGGAATCTGCCATTGCTGCGACCACACTGCCTATAGCAAAAATCGCTAAGCCAATGATAATGACGGGCTTGCGGCCTATACGGTCCGACCATAGCCCAAAGGGAATTTGTAATAGCGCCTGCGTCAGGCCATAGACCCCAATAGCAATACCGATCAGTAATGGCGTGACATCTGCAAGGCCTTCGGCATAAAGGGAAAAGACCGGTAATATCATAAATAACCCTAGCATTCGCAAGGAATATAGGCTCGCCAGTGTTAACGTCGCGCGCTTTTCAGTTGAATTCAGACCAGGGTATGACAAAGGGAAGGCTCTTTGATTGTTACGGCAAAAAACGCGTATATTACCAGGTTGCATTGGGGGCTGTTGACCTTTCATTTTCATCACTGTTACACCAGAAATACACTGGAAAAAGTGCCAATCATGGCGCGAGGAGAAAAGTTTGGTAGTTCCAAACAAACGACAAGCAACGCAAAATGGCACTTTTTCAGGCGTAACCCAAAGGGCTGCACCGCTTTTTGCACCCTATTGTGTTGCGCCCCAAGGGCACGTAGCACCCCGAGGGCACCTAGTCAGTCACTTATGTAGAACCACTACACAACGCTCCTTAGCCCTTGCACACCAAGTGCACTTCCTGCAGGGCGCAGAGCAAGAAAAGCGGTAACAGCAATGAAGCAAATGAAAGATCAAAAGACTCTAGGAGTTGGAAACAAGATGGACACAATCCGCATTCGCGGGGCACGCACGCACAACCTTAAGGGAATCGATATCGATATCCCGCGTAACCAATTAACGGTGATTACCGGTTTATCTGGCTCCGGTAAATCATCGCTCGCATTTGACACGATTTATGCTGAAGGCCAACGCCGCTATGTTGAATCACTGTCGAGCTACGCGCGGCAGTTTTTATCCGTTATGGAGAAACCTGATGTTGATTCAATAGAAGGCTTATCACCAGCAATTTCTATTGAACAAAAAACAACGTCACATAATCCACGCTCCACCGTCGGCACCGTAACTGAAATTTATGACTATTTGCGACTGCTTTATGCCCGCGCAGGTGAACCGCGCTGTCCTGACCATGACACTGTCTTGCAAATACAAACTGTTAGCCAAATTGTTGATCACATTCTCCAACTCGATGAAGGCTTGCGGGTTATGTTATTAGCCCCTGTAGTTGAACAACGCAAGGGTGAGCATATACAAATATTGCAACAATTACGCAGCCAAGGTTTTGTTCGTGTCCGTGTCAATGGTGAAGTGACTGAAATCGACGAGGTTGAAAAACTAGACTTACGACGCAAACACACTATTGAAGCTGTCATAGACCGCTTTAAAGTCAGAGAAGATATCCAACAACGGTTAGCAGATTCAGTTGAAACTTGCTTACAGCTCAGTGGTGGCCGTGCTCGCCTTGCTTTTATTGATGAGAAAAAACGTGAAGAAATTGTGTTTTCTGCAAGCTTTGCCTGCTCTGTCTGCGGCTATAGTATTACTGAACTCGAACCACGTTTATTTTCGTTCAACAACCCGGCTGGTGCCTGCCCTACTTGCGACGGCCTTGGCAAACAAACATTTTTTGACCGCAAACGTGTCGTCACCCATCCGCAGCAGAGCCTCGCCGGCGGTGCAATTCGTGGCTGGGATCGTCGCAATGGTTACTATTATCAGTTATTAATTTCGCTATCAACCCATTACGGTTTTAACATTGACTTGCCATTTGAAGAGCTCGACGAAGCCACTCAAGAGCTTATTCTTAATGGTTCTGGCGATGAGGTAATCAAATTCACCTATTTCAGTGAACGTGGCGGAACCTTTGAAAAAGAACAAGCATTCGAAGGCATTATTCCAAACATGGAACGACGCTATAAAGATACTGACTCAAGCGTCGTCAGAGATGAGTTGGCCAAATACATGTCAACACATAACTGTACTAATTGCTCTGGCACACGACTTAAGCGCGAAGCACGCCACGTTTATGTTGATGGCAGGTCTATGCCGGATATCGCATGCTTACCTATTGGCGATGCCAAAGCATTTTTTGAGAATCTAACACTAACTGGCGCACGTGGTAAAATTGCCTCACGTATCATTAAAGAAATCGGCCAACGTTTATCATTCTTAGTCAATGTCGGTCTTGATTATTTAAGCTTAGAACGCAGCGCAGACACACTATCAGGCGGTGAGACACAACGTATTCGCCTCGCCAGTCAAATCGGCGCTGGCCTTGTTGGCGTCATGTATGTGCTCGATGAACCTTCAATAGGCTTACATCAACGTGACAATGAACGCTTATTAGGTACTCTGCGCTACCTTCGCGATCTCGGCAATACGGTCATCGTCGTAGAACATGACGAAGATGCTATACGCGCTGCCGACTACGTTATCGACATAGGTCCTGGCGCTGGTGTTCATGGTGGCGAAATCATTGCACAAGGCACACCGGCTCAAGTGTTACAACATACCGACTCAATCACCGCTGACTACCTCGCAGGGCGCAAACAAATCGAAATTCCTCAGCACGACTTTGAATTCAATGCTGAACAAACTTTAAGTGTCTTTGGTGCCGAGGGTAATAATTTAAAAAATGTCGACGCACATTTTCCACTTGCAGCAATGACTGTTGTGACAGGTGTTTCGGGCTCAGGAAAATCCAGTCTTGTTAACGATACGGTTTATCGTGCAGCAACAATGGCTATCAACCAAAGCACTACTGAGCCTGCTCCATATAAAAAAATTAGCGGTCTAGATAAACTCGATAAAGTAATTAATATAGATCAAAGCCCTATCGGCCGTACACCACGATCTAATCCTGCCACCTATACTGGTTTGTTCACTCCAATCCGCGAATTATTTGCCGCCACACAAGAGGCTCGCTCTCGCGGCTATAACCCTGGTCGTTTTAGTTTTAATGTTAAAGGTGGCCGCTGCGAAGCTTGCCAAGGTGATGGCGTTATAAAAGTAGAAATGCATTTTCTCGCTGATATTTATGTGCCCTGCGATATATGCAAAGGCCAACGCTATAATCGTGAAACGCTAGAAATACGTTATAAAGGGAAAACCATCCACGAAGTGCTCGACATGACCATCGAAGACGCAGCAAGCTTCTTTAGCGCCGTGCCTGTACTAAAACGCAAACTTGACACCTTAACTGACGTTGGACTTTCTTATATTAAGTTAGGTCAAAACGCGACTACTTTATCGGGTGGTGAGGCTCAACGCGTCAAATTATCAAGAGAACTTTCCAAACGCGATACCGGAAACACTCTTTACTTACTTGATGAACCGACAACTGGCTTACATTTTCACGATATTCGTCAACTATTAAAAGTTTTACATCGTTTACGCGATCAAGGCAGCACCATCATTATTATTGAACATAATTTAGATGTCATTAAAACAGCCGATTGGATACTGGACCTCGGACCAGAAGGCGGCGGCAAAGGTGGCGAAATCATTGCCGCAGGTACACCTCAACAAATCGCCGACACCGAGCATTCTCACACTGGCAAGTTTTTGAAAGAAGTGCTTGAACGCTATAACGAAGCACCGGCAAAAAGCGCATAAACCGAAATATTCGAATATAACTATTTTTACTTAAAGGCTCTTAGCATCATGCAAACTTATCAGAAAGATTTTATCGAATTCTCTCTTCAGCAAAACGCCTTATGTTTTGGTGATTTCACTTTAAAATCTGGCCGCCAAAGTCCCTACTTTTTTAATACTGGCTTATTCAATGACGGTCGCGGTATTGCCAAACTCGGCCAAGCCTATGCCGCCGCCATTATCGACTCTGGCATCGAGTTCGATATGCTCTTTGGCCCTGCTTACAAAGGTATCCCCCTTGCTGTGAGCTGCTCTACAGCGCTAGCAGAACACCATGATCGTAATGTGCCCTATGCCTTTAATCGTAAGGAAGCCAAAGACCATGGCGAAGGCGGCACCATCGTTGGTGCCGAACTCAAGGGTAAGATCTTGATTATCGATGATGTTATTTCTGCAGGTACCTCGGTTGGCGAATCCATAGAAATCATCAACGCCGCAAAGGCCAGCCCAGCAGGTGTATTTATCGCTCTCGATAGACAAGAGCGCGGACAAGACAAAGAATCAGCCATCACCATGGTAGAACAACGCTACGGTATCCCGGTTGGCAACATTGTCGCTTTAGATGATTTAGTCAGCTACCTCGATGACCATGGCGATATGGGCGAGCAACTGGCCGCCATTCAACAATATCGGCAGCAATGGGGCAGCTAAGCCCAGCTTTCCTAGTGACGGCCTGAATCACATAATAAGCGTAATTTAGCTCAACTTTAGCAAAATCAAGCCGTTAGCGAATTAAACAATTTCGTTAACGGATACATGAAAAGCCGTCGTAATTTTTATCGCTTACTCAGAGTGCAACCCGATGCCTCGCTTGAAATAATCAAGCTAAGCTACCGCACGCTTATGCAAAAGTTGCATCACCACCCCGATCTTGGTGGTGATGAATGGAATGCCAGTCATATCAATGCGGCTTACGCTACCCTACGTAACCCAGCCAAACGCGCAACCTATGATCGCAAACTATTTACTAAAAGCGACATAGAAACTGTATCTCGCGGACATTTGGGCAAAACACCTCATGCATTCAAAGTAAAACGCAAACAATCAGGTAGCCGGCGCAATTACTACCGCGTACTGCAAGTTCAACCCGACGCGGAACTAGTGGTTATCGAAGCCAGTTATAAGTTGCTAAAACGCAATCCACAAATCAACCATGCGCTGCTTGAGGAAGCGTGGAAAACACTGAATAACAAAGTAAAACGACGACAATATGATCAATACCTCATAGCAGGGAAAAAACAAAATACGGCAAATAACGATAGTGCTGGGGCTAAACCAAAACAGCCGCATCAAAAACAAGCTTCAGGACAAAACCAAGAAAAGCCTCAAGCAGAACAAAGAAAAAAAAACGCATCAAGCACCGAACAACAAGAACACCAGCAGCAACGCCAAGCCAATACCAACAACCCTTACTCTGCCTATCAAGCTTATAAAAAATCTACTCACCACAACAACGCTCATGCCTATGGTAGGCAAGCTGGACAACAATGTTTTTTTTGCAAAACGCCATATTCACATAATGGCTACGCCCATCAACACGAATATTGTGATGTCTGCCGTAGCCCGCTTATTCTGCTTGAAAAAGCCTATGAGAACGTACCTCGGCGCAGCGTGGCAAGAGCCAAGGTAAAAAAGCCTGCTGCCATGTACACATTATGGCCAAGCCAACCTGAGCGTATAGCATTATCAGATGTCTCACCCACCGGTCTAAGCTTTATTAGCAAAAAACCGCTAGTCGTCGGCAGCCGAATAAAAATTGATGCTGAAGACTTCAAAGCCATCGCCGAATTGAAATACTGTAAAGCTATGGGCCCTTTCTCCAAAATCGGCGTGCGCTTTATTACTATTCAATTTATTCAACAACGTGGCTCATTTGTTTCGACATCCGCATAACTGCATCAAGCAAACAATAGCTTTAAGCCAATCAATAATGTTATTAGTTCAAAAACACGCTTAATCCACCGATTCCCTTTTACTATGGACATATGAGCGCCAATGTAACCCCCTATCAATGAACCTGTTATTAAAGCCGGTAACCATGTCCACTCAATATTGCCGAGCACGCCCAACACCAAGGCCCCAGTGCCATTCCAAAAAATACCAACTAGAATCAAGGTATAGGCGACCGCAATTTTATAATCAAAACCAAACCAGCTAATCAGCCACAAGGTGACAAAAAGCCCCGTCCCTGATGTTAGCGATCCATTTAATACCCCAATGACCAATAATATGGCCCCACCAACCAATAAACCGTAGCCATCACGGTGTTTTGGGCTAACTACTTGCCCTAATTCAGGCTTGAGAAAGGAATATACCGCTAAACTAATGGTCAATAACCCTAGAGCGACACGAGCAGCCGCATCGGGCACCTTGAGAATAATGGCGGCACCAATGAAGACACCTGGTAGGCCGGTAGCCAAAACAAACAGGGCAAAGCGCCTTTCTAGCGAACTTGTCCTTAAGTGGCGGATTGTCGCGCCGACACCTAAAGCAACACTAGCGACTTTATGCGTGGCTAGGGCGACACTAAATGTCAGGCCTAAGAATATCAGCGCTGGTAATTGAATTAAGCCTGCACCACCACCAACAAATGCGGAGAAAGCATTGGCGAAAAGTGACACAATCAGCAGTATCAACTGGCTCGACCAGTCCAAAATAGTTTCTCTCTCGATTGTCGGGACGTGATTCGTTAATATAGCCTGATATGCTGTCTCTAGGACAAAAAATTCTCTCACCCTACCAATTGCTTGTCTGCATTGGCATTAGCGCTTGCCTGTGTCTGTTGTCACCAATAACACAGGCCAAACTTTACAAATGGACAGATGAAAACGGCAATGTTCAGTACAGCGACAATGTGCCGCCCAAAGATATCAAACGTAAACGAGAAGTCATTAACGAGTCAGGAATACGTTCACTTGAAACCGATGCAGCGAAAAGCAAAGAACAATTAGCCGCCGAACGTCGGGAAGCCGCTTTGCGTAAAAAAGAAAAAGAAAATCGACAAAAAGCTGAAGACTATAAACGAAACTTAGTGGCCAACTATCGCGACGAATCAGATCTTATCGCTACGCGTGATCGCAATATTGATTCTATTCAAGTCAGCATTAATTTCGTTGAAGCTAATTTAAGTGGTTTACGCTTAGATCTCGAATCCCTAATCAAAGAAGCTGCAACATTTGAGCGCAGCGGTAAAATCACGCCCAAACTACTCAAAGCGCAAATTGCGGAAACGCGCAGCAAAATTGATGAAGCCGAAGCCTTTATTAAAGAAAAAAATATTGAGCAAGACGACGTACGCGACAAGTTCAACCAAGACTTAGAACTCTATCGAATACTCACTGGCACACAGCGGGCTACAGCTACCGCGCGCTAAACCAATATTTATCTAAGCACGAATTAAGGTACCAACACCTTCGTTGGTAAAAATCTCAAGCAATACCGCATGCTGTACACGGCCATCGATAATATGCGCTGTCGACACACCACCTAATAATGCGTCTATCGCACAACCCACCTTAGGCAACATGCCGCCATAAATTTCGCCGCTATCAATCAAGGCCTGTATATCTTTAGTCTTAAGACCTGATAGCACATCACCGTTACGATTCAGCACACCGGCAGCGTTGGTCAATAAAATCAATTTTTCTGCTTTTAGTACTTCGGCTAATTTCCCAGCGACAAGGTCAGCGTTAATATTGTATGACTCGCCATCTTTGCCGACACCTATCGGCGCAATAACCGGTATAAAATTTCCACTGGTCAGCATGTCAACGACACTGGTGTTAATACCCACCACCTTACCGACATGGCCCATATCTATAATTTCTGGCGCATCAAGCTCGGGCGCATCTCTTGTAAACAGTAATTTTTCGGCGCGTAACAAACCACCGTCTTTACCGGTTAAGCCTACTGCGTTACCACCGTGGTTATTAATCAGATTAACAATGTCTTTATTAACCAAGCCGCCCAGCACCATTTCAACCACATCCATGGTTTCGCTGTCGGTCACACGCATACCGTCGATGAACTCGCTTTCTTTACCAAGCTTATCGAGCAGACTGCCAATTTGCGGGCCGCCACCATGGACAACGATCGGGTTCATGCCGACTATCTTCATCAGCACCATATCGCGGGCAAAGCTGTTTTTTAGATCTTCATCAACCATGGCATTACCACCGTATTTAACGACGATAGTCTTGCCATAGAATTTCTGAATATAGGGTAATGCCTCAGTGAGGACTCGCGCTATGTCTAGCGCTTTGCGATTTTTTAGTGTCATGACGCCATTAGAACGGAAGTAGCAGTGTCGAATCAAGTCCTAACATCAATTGTCGGAATTCACCCTGGATACGTTTAAGCGAAGATGGGTTATCTGCTTCAAAGCGAATCACCAAACACGGCGTAGTATTAGACGCACGAACTAAACCCCAGCCATCGTCAAACTCAATACGTAAACCGTCTATGGTAATGACGCTGGCATCAGGAAAGTTTGCCGAAGCAATTAGGTTCTGTATAAAACCTGCATGAGTCGCCTCATCCATTTCCAACTTAAGCTCTGGTGTACTCACCGCATTGGGAATTTCAGCAAATAACTCATAACTACTGCGTAAATCTGCCGCAACAATTTCGAGTAAACGCGCTGCGGTATAGAGCGCGTCGTCAAAACCATACCAACGCTCCTGAAAGAAAATATGGCCACTCATCTCACCACCAAGCAAGGCACCTGTTTGCTTCATACGCGCCTTAATCAGTGAATGTCCTGTCTTCCACATCACTGGCTTACCGCCGAAACTCTTAATTGCCGTAGCCAAGTGTCGTGAACACTTCACATCGTAAATAATCTCAGCACCGGGATTACGGCTCAAGACACCCTTAGCGTATAGAATCAACTGACGATCAGGCCATATAACATTACCGCGCGAATCAATAACACCTAAACGATCACCATCACCGTCAAAGGCCAAGCCTAGGTCGGCGTCATTAAGCATTACCGCTTCTATGACATCACTTAGATTTTCTGGCTGACTGGGATCGGGGTGATGATTCGGGAAATTACCGTCTATTTCACAAAACAGTTCTATAACTTCACAGCCTAAACTTCTTAATAGACGTGGTGCTAAGTCACCCGCAGCACCGTTGCCACAATCAACCACTACTTTCAGCGGTCGCGATAACTCAATATCACCCACTATGCGCTCAATATAATCGGAAACAATATCAACATCTTCGACACTGCCCATACCCGTTTGAAAATCTTGTCGTTCAATACGCGCATGCAAGTTTTTAATCGCTTCACCAGACAGCGTTTCACCCTTGAGCACCATCTTTAAACCATTATAATTCGCTGGGTTGTGGCTCCCCGTTAACATCACACCTGAAGCCGTACTCATATAGTGCGTTGCAAAATAAAGTACCGGTGTAGGCACTAAACCCAAATCGATAACATCACGCCCACTTGCCGTTAAACCTTTTATCAAGGCATCGAGTAACTCGGGACCAGATAGTCGCCCATCTCGTGCGACAATGACGGTTTGTTGGCCCAAGTCATAGGCTTCACTCCCTAGAGCGCGACCAATATCAGTAACAATATCCGCGGTTAAGGTTTCACCAACAACACCGCGAATATCATAAGCTTTAAAAATACCTGATGGCACTTGCTTACTTTGAACGAGCTGCGGCACTGAAACTATGTCTTTTGCAACAGTGGCACTTTCATCTTGAAAAATCAGATCAATCGTTTCAAACCCTGCGCTCGGTATCTCGGCTTGCTCATACTCATCATCATCGCCAGCGCCACTCTCTTGGCTACTACCGAAATGCACGGGGGTTGCCGTAACATCGACATCAATGCGGCTGATAACGTCATAAGTACTAACGAAATCACGCAAATGTATATCACTTACCTGCCTCAGCACGCGTCCAGCAACCATGTCTCTCACTAACGATACGATGCTGCTGAGGTCTTTGCGAGTTGAACTTGCAATAATCTTAGCAAACACCATCACTAATATTAATAAAGCTAAAGCCGCACCAAAGAATACGATCGCGTAATTACGCGTATTTAATTCGAAACCCAGTGTTGACGGCAATGGTGGGTAATAATGCAAACGCCACGCGGTATCGTCTATGGGTCTTTCTAGTAATCTGCTTGGCTCGACTAATGTCGCATCACCATGCTTCGCTAAGACCAAAGGTTTACCCCTGGTCAGGGGCTGCTGTATTTCAAAATAACCCTCACTATACTCAGCCATACCCTTGATAACTTCGTTGAGAAAATCATCTTTAAAACTAACCAACAAAAACCCTAATAGACTACGGTTAGACCGGCTCTCTACGCGATTTACAAAATCAATATGGCCATACTCCGTACCAAATTGATGACTCTCTAACGGTGCGACAATATCCCGGCCATGTGAATCAAGTAGATCAATATCAGCAAAACCCAACTCCGGAAAATCACCAGTACGTCCACTGCGAACGATATCCGCGTGCAACAACATAACGCGCATAGCTTCAGGGAAAAGAACGGCTATCTCGGCTTCACGCTGTTGCAGCGCATCAGGATCAACGTTTTCCAAGGCTTGCTCTGCGACAGGATCATTCGCTAAAATTTCTATACGCGAGTGAAAACGAACAAAATAATTTGATAGTTCTCGACCTACTGCGTCGGCATCTGCGTTGTTTTTTTGCTCATAACGTTGAGCAAAATGCTCGGTCAGCAGTACATAAGCACTCGCACCCGCCGCAAGCATTATCGCTATTGCTAAGATGGCTAATATCCATAACAGACCCTGGATACTAAATTTTGCCTGATGATCAATCTGCGTCGAATTGAAATTACTAGCGCCCGCCCCAGACTTACCCAATAATTTAAGCTTGTTTTTCATATCCTTACTTTAGCGACTACTCAAACCCAATCCTTATTTCGAACTCGCCCAGTCACTACATGCGACCAGAATGGCCAAAACCACCTTCTGCTCGTTCACTTGCATCAAACTCTTGCACAATATCAAACTTAACCTGAGCCACAGGTATCACAACTAACTGTGCGATACGCTCACCGACTTCAATGCTAAATTCAGCTTGGCCGCGATTCCAGCAGGAAACAAATAAACCGCCCTGATAATCCGAATCAATAAGGCCAACTAGATTGCCAAGAACAATACCGTGTTTATGACCTAAACCCGAACGCGGCAAAATGACCGCAGCAAAGGCCGGATCGCCAATATGGATAGCAATACCCGTGGCAATCAATATCGTCTCACCTGGCGCTATCACTGTCGTTTCATCAAGCATAGCGCGCAGATCCAATCCGGCTGCACCATCAGTAGCGTAAGCTGGCAGCGGAAATTCGCTGCCTACACGCTCATCTAAAATTTTTAGCTCAACTTTCTGCACGATAATGTTCCCCAATTATCGCTACCATCTGACGCGCTAATTTATTTTTTGTCGTTTTTTCCAAATGCTGGCTACCGTCAGCCCAGTACATGGTCATCGCGTTATCATCGACTTCAGCCCCTTGGCCCTCACCAACTTGGTTAGCAGCGATGAGATCTAAACCCTTACGCTCTAATTTACCGCGCGCGTGCACTTCAACATCGCTGGTCTCAGCAGCGAAACCAACAGTGAACGGCTTATTTGGCAAGGCTGCAACGCTGGCTACGATATCGCGATTTTGCGTCAGCGCTAAATCAACATTATCGTCTTTGCGTTTTACTTTTTCTTTTGACGGGTTAGCCGGTCGATAATCAGCAACGGCTGCTGCACTAATAAAAACATCATTGGCCGCAACCTCAGACATCACCGCGTCATACATTTCATCGGCGCTATTTACATTTAAACGCTTTGCCCGCGATGGCGATGGCAGCGCGACTGGACCACTAATTAATGTTACGTCTGCTCCCGCTTCAATCGCGGCTTGGGCCAAGGCATAACCCATTTTCCCGGAACTACGATTACTGAGAAACCGCATAGCATCAATGGGTTCGCGCGTTGGCCCCGCGGTTAACAATAATTTAGTCCCAGATAAGATGCCTGTTGAGAAAAGCGTCGGGATATCACGTGCCAATTGCTCCGGCTCTAGCATTCGACCAAGTCCTACCTCTCCACAAGCCTGACCACCTGTGCCAGGGCCGAGAATATGAATTCCTCGTTGCTTAAGAACAGCGAGGTTCTCTTTAGTAGCAGCGTTCTCCCACATTAATCGATTCATCGCTGGAGCAACGGCAATGGTGCCGTCGCTCGCTAGACACAAGGTTGTCAATAAATCACCCGCCATACCTTGGCGTAAGCGTGCAAGAAAGTCTGCACTGGCTGGAGCGATAACAATCACATCTGCCCAGCGGGCCAATTCAATATGGCCCATACCATCACCGCGGTCGGCATCATCCCATGCACTGTAGACAACATTTCCAGACAAGGCCTGGAAGGTCAGCGGTTGAATAAACTCCGTCGCTGTTGCGGTCATAACCACCCGCACTTGTGCACCTTGCTTGCACAACAATCTGACCAGTTCTGCGCTTTTGTAAGCGGCAATACTGCCACTGACACCCAATAACACTCGCTTATTTGCTAGTTCTAACATAAGGTATTTAATTTTAATACTCGATTTGTAGTCATAGAGACACTTTAAAGCACTTTAAGGTAACATTAATCACGACAAAATCAATGGATTGTATAGGAACACCTAATGTCTAAGGAGAGACTATGGCGATACATCAGTGGCCTGAAGACGAACAACCACGCGAAAAATTACTCAATCACGGGGCAAACACTCTTTCCAACGCCGAGTTACTCGCCATATTCTTACGCTCTGGCACTGCTAGATACAATGCTATTGAGCTAGGCAGGTCTCTGCTTGAAGAATTTGGCGGTTTATCACCCTTATTGGGCACCGATTATCAGCGATTTTGCCAGCATCATGGGGTCGGTAATGCTGCTTATAGCCAGTTTCAAGCTGCACTGGAGCTGGGTAAGCGTTATTTATCTGAGGAACTCACTGGCCAAGAAGTCATGCTTAATCCGACTCGAACACGACGCTACTTAGCCAGCCAACTACGGCATTACCCTCACGAAGTGTTTGCCTGCCTCTTCCTCGATAACCGTCACCACCTCATTCGCTTTGAAAAGCTTTTTCACGGCACAATCAACCAGGCATCCGTATATCCAAGGGAAATCGTCAAGCAAGCTCTGAAATATAATGCCTCAGCGCTCATATTTGCCCATAATCACCCATCCGGCGACTCAGAGCCTAGCCAGGCAGATATTACGCTAACACGGCGCCTCAAGGAGGCCTTAGAGCTAGTTGATATACGCGTTCTCGACCATGTCATTATTGGCGCCGGCCAGACGACATCGGTCGCTGAACGCGGACTAATATGAGTGAAAATGTCTATCATTTTTCTTGTTCATATGACCAGATTCTGGTATAAAGGCGGGCTTTGGTTTACTACGTACGCGCTGATGCGTGCGTATTTTAATTATTGGTGGAGTTAAAAATGTCTAGGGTATGCCAAGTTACCGGAAAACGACCAATGGCGGGGAACAATGTTTCTCATGCTAATAACAGAACGCGCCGTCGTTTTTTACCGAATCTTCGCTCACGCCGGTTTTGGCTAGAAGCCGAAGGTCGCTGGGTACGCCTTCGTATCTCATCTAAAGGCATGCGTATTGTTGACAAAGTAGGTATCGACCAAGTCGTTGCTGACATGCGCAAACGCGGCGAAAGCGTTTAATCCCAAAAACTTTAATCACGGGCACAAAGCATCATGTACGAAAAAATTAGACTTAATTCTTCTGCCGGTACCGGTCATTTTTACACTACCGTAAAGAATAAACGTAATACTCCTGATAAGATGGAAATCAAGAAGTATGATCCTGTTGTACGTCAACACGTGATCTACAAAGAAGGCAAAATCAAGTAAGTAGCCTCCCGCTTTTGTCGACAATAAAAAACCCCGCCTAAGCGGGGTTTTTTATTGTTCTTTTTTGTACAAGACCTAAAGACTTAAGCCATTGCCGGCGTGGTTTGCATTGAATACCCTCTTAATGCCTGCGCAAACTCCTCTAAGGCCTTAATACCAGTTTCTTCAGCCTGATGGCACCATTCCTGTATCGCTTCCAACAAGTGCTCATGAGTCACCGCTGAGCGCTTCATAATTTCTTGTAGGTTTTGCTTAAACGAATAAACCGTCGTTAATGCTTCATTAGTATCTAATACACTCTCAAGACGCTCTTTGCTAATGCCATCCATAAGACTCGCTTCACGTATCAACAAAGGAAGACTGCGGTGTAAATCCTCTCGCACCACGACATCGGCCTTACCCACTTCGTCACGATGCACGCGTTTTAATACTTCTTGGCAATAATTAGACATCACTTGCAGACGGTTACCCACCATGGCAACAACGGTGTCAGTATCCAGCGCCATTTTTTCTCTATCAATCGTCAGCTCAGGTGGCAACTTCTTAACTTTCGCTAAACAAAATATTTCCAATAGACAGATATACATCCAACCAATATCAAACTCGTACCATTTTGATGACAGTTTTGCTGAACTGGCAAAAGCATGATGATTGTTATGCAATTCCTCACCGCCGATCAAAATACCAATAGGAGAAATATTAGTTGCGGCATCATCACACTCATAGCTGCGATAGCCCCACCAATGACCCAAACCATTGATCACCCCAGCAGCGAAAAATGGAATCCAGGCCATCTGAACAGCCCAAACAGCAATGCCAGCAACACCAAATAACAGTATGTCGATAACAAACATCACCGAAATACCCCAGTTTTTTGAACGCGCATAAAGATGTCTTTCCATCCAGTCATCCGGGGTGCCTTTACCGTATCTTTCTAGCGTTTCAGCGTTATCTGCTTCTTGCTGATAAAGCTCAGCACCCTGCCATAGCACCCTATCTAGACCTAAAACGACTGGGCTATGCGGATCACCTTCTGTCTCACATTTAGCGTGATGCTTACGATGAATAGCTGCCCACTCTTTGGTACGCATACCCGTAGTCAACCACATCCAAAAACGGAAAAAATGACTGATACTAACGTGAAGCTCTAAAGCACGATGCGCCTGACAACGGTGTAAATAGACGGTAACACCGACAATAGTGATATGGGTCAACAATAATGTCCAACCAATATAGCCCCAAACCGTTGGCTCTAACAAGCCACCGTCTAAGAAATTTAGTATAGTATTCAATGTCATATATCACTCTCCACGCGAATCAGTCGGATCATACCTGAGTTTAATGCAAAATGGAGCCTACAATTAAACCAATATAAAAATTTAATACTTTAACGCTCCTTAGCTGCGATATTCCGCATTAATACGCACATAGTCGTAAGATAAATCGCATGTCGTAACCTGGGCAGCCTCTGCACCACGTCCCAAGCCAATACATAATCGATATTCTTGTCGCTCCATGACTCGCTTTGCCGCCTGTTCGTCATAATTAGCGGCGCGCGAACCACTTTCTGCAATCAGCACCTCATCGAGGTAGATAGTGACTTTATCCGCATCTAGATCAGCAATACCGGCACGTCCTACCGCAGCCAGCACACGCCCCCAATTGGGGTCTTGAGCAAATAAGGCTGTTTTCACCAATGGTGATAAGGCAACGGTATCTGCCACTTGTCGACACTCTGCAACCGATTGACCGCCACTGACCTCGACATGGACCACACACGTAGCACCTTCACCATCAGCGACTATCGCCATGGCCAAAGCCTTACAGACTGAATTAACAGCCGTACTCAGAGCCTTATAGCTTGAGCTATCAACGCTATCGATATGCAAAGTATTTTGCCCCGTTGCCATCAACACACAGGCATCGTTGGTCGACGTATCGCCGTCTACGGTAATACTGTTAAATGACTGAGATACTGCGGTGCTTAAACATTGGGATAGCACCTCTTTGCTAACACCCACATCAGTAGCGATATAAGCAAGCATAGTCGCCATATTGGGATGAATCATGCCTGATCCTTTAGCGATACCCGTTACGGTAAAGCTATCATCACCATACTGACATTGAACCGATGCCACCTTCTCGACAGTATCTGTCGTCATTATCGCTGTCGCTGCCGCGGACCAGCCGTCTTCTTCTAACGCTGTAATCAATTCATCCATCACTGCAGTGATTTTATCTACGGCTAAGGGCTGACCGATCACTCCGGTCGAAAATGGCAATACTGCTGTTTGATCAACACCTGCTTTTTTTGACAACTCAAGGCAACTGGCTGTAGCATCGGCGCGGCCAATCTCCCCCATACCGGCATTGGCGTTACCACTATTAATCAATAAATAGCGCGGCGTGGCTTGAGCAAGATGCTGCTTTGCCAACACAACTGGCGCAGCACAAAACCGATTCTGAGTGAATACCGCTACACACCGAGAACCTTCCGTTAGCTCAATCAGCGTGACATCATCGCGCTCGGTCTGCTTAATACCCGCACACGCGGTCGCTAAGCGAACCCCTTTAATAGGTCTAGCGCTTTTTTCAACCACTATCGCTGTTTGATCAGTACTCACTATGCTCGATTAAACGCTTAAGCTAACTTACCGTGACATTGCTTATATTTTTTACCGGAACCGCAAGGACAAGGTTCGTTACGCCCCACCTTCGGTTGAGAGCGAACAAAGGTATCACCTACGTGCTCCGCGCCTTGCTCACCCTGCGCCGGCTGGCCCGATTGGTCTGGTATAGCCGAACTATCAGCATGCTGATACTGCATTTCAGACGGCTGCTGACGGCGTTGCTCTTCGATTACTTCAACATCTTCTTCATCTCTTACCTGCACGCGACTAATCATAGTCACCACCTCAAGACGAATACGCTCAAGCAAGCTATTGAACATATCAAACGCTTCACGCTTATATTCTTGTTTCGGATTTTTTTGCGCATAACCGCGAAGATTAATGCTTTGACGCAAATGGTCCATCGCCGCCAGATGATCTTTCCACATATTATCAAGCACACGTAACATCACCGCCTTTTCCAAGTGACGCATCGCTTCAGGGCCAGCTTGCGCCTCTTTCTCACGATAACTTTCTACCGCCATATCATGCAGCTTCTGACGTAATATTTCTTCGTGCAGGCTATCGTCATCATCAAGCCATTGCCGTATAGGCGCACTCATCACAAACTGCTGCTCAATATCTTTTTCTAAATTGGCCACATCCCATTGCTCTTCTAAGCTACCTGGTGGTAAATGACGGCTGATCACTTCGTTAACAACATCTTCACGAATCGTGTTAATAGTGTCAGACACATCATCACTGTCCATCAATTCGTTACGCTGCTCGTAGACTACTTTACGTTGGTCATTGGCAACGTCATCATATTCAAGCAATTGCTTACGAATATCAAAGTTATGGCCTTCAACTTTACGCTGCGCATTTTCAATCGCCTTAGAAACCAGACCATGCTCTATAGCCTCGCCTTTTTGCATGCCGAGTTTTTGCATCATATTCGCCACACGATCCGAGGCGAAAATCCGCATCAAGTTATCTTCTAAAGAAAGATAAAAACGCGTAGAACCGGCATCACCTTGACGACCTGAACGCCCGCGCAACTGATTATCAATACGTCGTGATTCATGTCGCTCAGTACCAATCACATGCAAACCACCAGACTCTAATACTTGCTCATGCACAGCCTGCCATTCATCATTCGCAGCTTGAAGTGCAGCACTATCATTCGCATCAACCTTACTAAGAGCGACCTCAAGATTACCACCTAGAACAATATCCGTTCCGCGACCAGCCATATTAGTAGCAATGGTGATTGCCCCTGGACTACCCGCCTGAGCAATAATATCCGCCTCACGTTCATGCTGCTTAGCGTTCAATACTTCATGTTTGACGCCCACCTTATTCAACAAACCAGACAAATACTCTGAAGTTTCAATCGATGCTGTACCCACCAATACTGGCTGCTTGCGCTGATAGCAATCTTGAATATCTTCCAAAATAGCATCGTATTTTTCGTTTGCGGTGAGATAGATCAAATCCGTCATATCGTCACGCACCATCTCACGATGCGTTGGCACAACAACCACCTCTAAACCATAAATCTGCTGAAACTCAAATGCTTCAGTATCTGCAGTACCGGTCATACCGCTTAGCTTGTTATACAAGCGGAAGAAATTTTGAAAAGTAATAGAAGCCAAAGTTTGGTTTTCTTGCTGAATGGCTACATCTTCTTTTGCTTCAACCGCTTGATGCAAACCATCCGACCAACGTCGACCTGGCATTGTCCGGCCAGTAAATTCATCAACAATGACCACTTCATCGTTATTAACCACATAGTGCACATCCTTTTGAAACAGGACATGAGCACGTAAAGCACAATTAATATGATGCATTAACGTGATATTAGAAGCTTCATATAAACTTTCGCCCTGACCTAACAAACCGGCATTTTCCAGCAATTCTTCTACGTGTTGATGGCCTTCTTCAGTCAAATAAACTTGGCGTGCTTTTTCATCAACACTAAAATCACCTGGACCATCCTCTTCTTCTTGCTTAACAAGACCAGGAATCAGCTTATTAACACTGATATATAAATCTGTTTTATCTTCAACGGCACCAGAAATAATCAATGGGGTCCGCGCCTCATCGATGAGAATCGAATCCACCTCATCAATAATGGCAAAATTCAATTTACGTTGAACGCGATCCGCTGACGAAAAAGCCATATTATCTCTAAGATAATCAAAGCCAAATTCATTATTGGTACCGTACACAATATCGCAAGCATAAGCATCGCGCTTTTCTTGTTGATCTTGGCCGCTATAAATCACACCTACCGTCATACCTAAGAAACGGTATATCTGCCCCATCCATTCAGCATCGCGTTTTGCCAAATAGTCGTTAACCGTAACAACGTGCACTCCTTCACCAGGTAATGCATTTAAGTATCCGGCAAGCGTTGCCACTAAAGTCTTACCTTCACCAGTACGCATTTCTGCAATCTTGCCTTGGTTTAAGACCATGCCACCAATAAGCTGCACATCAAAATGACGCATATTGTGAACACGCTTACCGGCTTCTCTTACCGTAGCAAAAGCTTCAGGAATAAGGCTGTCTAATGATTCGCCATCAGAGGCTCGCTGTCGCAGAGCTTCTGTCCTTATAATAAGATCTTCATCAGATAAATCGCTGATTTCATTTTCCAGCTCATTTACACGCTCGACTATTGGACGCAGACGCTTGATATAGCGATCGTTACGACTACCAAAGACCTTTCTAAAAATATTTGCAACCATAATTTATATTAAAAATTAGTAACTTATGTGGGTTTGAGGAAAGTATGTGACTTGCGCGCGAAATAGTAACATTGCTAAGCTGGTGGCGACTAGCGTAAAAAGCAATACTTATGACAACTTCTTCACGACCAAGATCTATCAATCAAATACTCAATAATCGTCAAGGCGGCTTATCCGACTTAATAGCTGGCGCCAGCGCGCGCATGGAACTGACCCAACATGTAACAAAATACTTGCCCCTAGCGATGCACGATCATTGCTGGGTAACAGCAATAAACGAATCTGAAATGACCATTGTGACTGACTCACCTGCTTGGGCATCTAAGTTACGCTATCTCAGCAGAGAGTTAATTAGAAAGCTCAAGCAAGAAACATCTTTACCCACTATTAACTATATCAAAGTTAAAGTCTCGCCTGACACAGTAGCAGACGTCAACTAACGTGCCGCACCCTATAGCAGAAAAATAACGCTAGTGGATACTAGCTTACAGAGACAGGCTGAGAAAACGATATTGGCGCAGGTTCAGACTCGTCAAACGTAACGACTTCCCAGGCTTCTTCGTTCTTAAGCAATTCGCGTAATAGACGATTATTCAAGGCATGACCAGACTTATGACCACTAAAAGCACCAATCAAGCTATGTCCGAGCAAATACAAGTCACCAATCGCGTCTAACACTTTGTGCTTAACGAATTCATCGTCATAGCGCAGACCATCTTCATTAAGAATACGGTAGTCATCAACCACAATCGCATTTTCCATACTGCCACCTAACGCCAAATTACGCGCTTGCAACTGCTCTAGGTCACGCATGAAACCAAATGTACGCGCACGACTCACTTCTTTAACAAAAGACGTCGTTGAAAAATCAACTGTCGCAGTTTGCGCACGCTCGCGAAATGCCGGATGATCAAAATCAATATTAAACGTGACTTTAAATCCGTCAAACGGCTCAAACCGAACCCACTTATCACCGTCAACAACTTCAACCGGCTGTTTAATACGAATAAAACGTTTTGCCGAGTTCTGCTCTTCAATACCTGCTGACTGCAATAAGAACACAAAAGGCCCAGCACTACCGTCCATAATCGGTACTTCAGCAGCACTAATATCAACATAAGCATTATCAATCCCTAAACCGGCCATTGCTGAAAGCAAATGTTCAACCGTCGAGACACGGATGCCATTGTGCACCAGCGTAGTAGACATACTGGTATCACCAACATTATTAGGGTGCGCTGGAATTTCAGGGTAACCATCAAGATCAACACGACGAAAAATAATACCCGTATCAGCAGCTGCGGGTCTCAGTGTTAGCATTACCTTCTTACCGGTATGCAAACCAACTCCAGTCGCACGAATTACATTCTTTAGGGTACGTTGTCTAATCATAATGTCTCAGTAACGGGCTCGCCCGCAATTCCTTGATTTATAAGAGCCTTTTACACTACATCACTATTGATTGTCAAAAATGATGCCAATATCACAGTTTCGGCAAACCGTTGATATAATTTAACCTTTCTTAGCTGTATCTCTGCTTAATCGGCATTTAATTACTCTTAATCTGCTTGGCGACGCAAAAATGCTGGCACATCAAGATATTCCAGATTACCACTTGAGCTATCCTGACTAGCATAGCGATCTGTGCTTGATACTGTATTACCGCGCATCACAGTTGGCCGATCCAAATTATCATAGTCGACAACTTCTCCACCGTTTGCTTCTTTATATACTAAGCGAACAGGCGCTTCTTCAACCGGTTTACGCAATTCTTGACCCAGACCTGTCGCAACGACGGTTACGCGAATCTCATCACCAATCTCTGCATCCAACACGGTACCGACAACAACTGTCGCGTCATCTGAGGCAAACGCTTTAATTGTGTCACCGACTTCGGCAAACTCACCAATCGAAAGATCAAGACCTGCGGTCACATTAACCAAAATGCCGCGTGCGCCAGCAAGGTTGATATCTTCCAATAGCGGACTTGCAACCGCGCGCTCGGCAGCTTCTCTGGCACGATCGTCACCACTTGCCACACCGGAACCCATCATCGCCATACCCATTTCTGACATCACGGTACGAACATCAGCAAAATCAACATTGATCAAACCAGGGCGGGTAATCAACTGTGCAATACCTTGCACTGCGCCAAGCAGCACATCATTCGCGCCTTTAAACGCATCAAGTAACGAAGTATTACGATCAAAAACAGATAGCAATTTTTCATTAGGAATTGTAATTAATGAATCAACATACTGGCTTAGCGCCTCTATACCCGCATCAGCAATAGCATTACGTTTATTACCTTCAAATGGGAATGGTTTGGTAACAACTGCAACAGTCAAAATACCCATCTCTTTAGCAACTTGCGCGACAACTGGTGCCCCACCAGTACCCGTACCACCACCCATTCCAGCAGTAATAAACACCATGTCAGAACCGTCGATAATCTCTGCAATACGATCGCGGTCTTCCAACGCTGCTTGCCGACCAATCTCAGGGTTAGAGCCCGCACCCAAACCTTTCGTTAAGCTATCACCTACTTGCAAAATAGTACGCGCCTGAGAATTTTTTAAGGCCTGCGCGTCAGTATTGACACAAACAAATTCGACGCCGTCAATATCAGCATTAACCATATGCTCAACAGCGTTACCACCGCCACCGCCAATACCAATGACTTTAATCACTGCATTTTGATTATGTGTATCTATTAGTTCGAACATCATCTTTCTCCTCGCTTAATCAATTAAATTTTAAAAACTCTGTAGGGCTAATAACTACCCTGAAACCAACTTTTAACTCGGCTCCAGAGCGCTCCTGAACCAGACTTATAGATATCCGCTCTGCCTTCACTTCTTTCCTTGCCACCAAACAAGAGCAGACCCACCCCTGTCGCATAAATTGGATTACGCACCACATCAACTAGACTACCGTCATATTGCGGCGAGCCTAATCGCACGGGCATATGAAAAATCTCTTCCGCTAACTCAATTAAGCCTTCCATTTTCGATGAGCCGCCAGTCATGACGACACCTGCGGCAACCAAATCTTCGTATCCACTGCGTCTAAGCTCTGCTTGCACCAAAGTTAGTAACTCTTCGTAGCGTGGCTCGACGACCTCAGCCAATGTCTGACGCGATAAACGTCGTGGCGGTCTATCACCAACACTGGGCACTTCAATAGTTTGATCTTGACCGGCTAATTGGGTTAGGGCGCAAGCATATTTTATTTTTATATCCTCGGCATTAGGCGTAGGTGTACGTAAAGCCACTGCAATATCGTTAGTCACTTGATCGCCAGCGATAGGAATCACCGCAGTGTGCTGAATAGCGCCATCAGCGAACACCGCAATATCAGTAGTCCCACCACCGATATCAACTAAACACACCCCTAGCTCACGCTCGTCATCAGTCAATACTGCGTGACTTGAAGCCAGCTGCTCAAGAATCACTTCGTCGACGTCTAAACCACAGCGACGAATGCATTTAATAATATTTTGCGCAGCACTGACCGCACCAGTGACCAAATGTACTTTCGCCTCTAAACGTACACCTGACATACCAATAGGTTCACGAATGCCCTCTTGGTTATCAATGACATATTCTTGCGGCAAGACATGGAGTATTTTTTGATCTGCAGGAACCGCCACAGCGCGTGCGGCATCAAGAACACGATCAACATCACTAGCAATCACTTCTTTGTCTCTAATCGCAACAATACCGTGAGAATTAAGACTGCGAATGTGGCTACCAGCAATACCAACATATACTGAATGTATCTGACAACCGGCCATTAATTCAGCTTCTTCTACCGCGCGTTGAATTGATTGCACAGTAGATTCAATATTAACGACCACCCCTTTTTTAAGCCCTCTAGAGGGATGCGAACCAACACCGATAATTTCCATCTCATCGCCTTGGTTAATCTCGCAGACAATAGCCACCACTTTGGATGTACCAATATCAAGCCCAACGATAAGATCTTTTTCAGTTCTTTTTGACATTGCTAGAAAACCAGCTCCCCTGTTTTACTGGTAATAGAGGCGTGTTTACACGCCTCTGGTTTATCACATTGCTCTGTATCTAAACGTGGCTGCCAGCGCACTGCTATTCCAGTGTCATAACGCATATCTAAAATAGCTAACTGGGCATTAACACGGCTTTGTTCCAGCTCACGGTACAAATCCGATAATCTATGCATGCGCTGCTCTATATTTTCTCGGCCAAGCATCACAACTTGACCGCCCTTAAACTCTAACTGCCAAGATCCGCGTGCACTATAAGTGAGCTTAGTCAATTGAACATCAAGATCTCTCAACAACACATTAGTCGTTTTAAAGTGATCAGCAACACGCTGCTCACTGCCATCAGGGCCGTGCAACAAGGGCAAGCCAGTATCAATAGTATCTGTGGCCGGATAAAACGATCGCCCATTGAGATTCAACAAACCATCGCCACCCCAACGCGCCAATACACTTTGTTCTTTGACATGGACAAAGACCGTATCTGGCCAAATTTTTCTAACGACCGCCGCCTCAACCCAAGGCATTTCAGATAAGGTCTGTTTAATACCTTCTACATCTAATTGAAAAAAACCACTACCAACGAAAGGCATTACCACTGCTTGCACGTCCTCTGGAGAAACATGCTCAAACCCGCCCTCAACATTCACTTTAGTAATAGGAAAATTATCGTTATCAGCCAGCCAACCACCAGTCGCTACAATTAATGCCACAACCAATGCAGTGCCCGCGACAGTAATGAAGACGGAGCCGTATCGACGCGCTTTCACCGCTACGTTAATCTTTTTACGATTATGCTTGCGACGTTTAAAAGCCATTAGCCATCTCCGCCTCGACAAACATCGCGCCCACTGATGTATTGCTGTAGGCATCACTAAAACTCGTATCAAGAATACGCATCACCAATTCAGAGAACTCAATACCCGTAGCACTAGCGGCTTTAGGAACAAGACTATGGTCTGTCATACCAGGCACGGTATTAACTTCGATAACAAAAGGATGGTTAGATTCGTCACACATGATGTCGACGCGCCCCCAGCCACAAGCTGAGACCGAATCAAATGCTTTCAAAGCGAGCTCTTTTAGCTCTTGTTCTTTTTCAGGGCTTAATCCACACGGACAAAGATAGCGGGTGTCATCGCGCTGATATTTTGCATCGTAATCATAAAACTCATTCGTCGTTTCGATACGAATTATTGGTAAGGCGTCACCTTCAAGTATGGCAACGGTATATTCTGCACCTTGAATCCATTGTTCTATCAATATTTCATTGTCAAAATTTGCAGCAACATCCAACGCATCTTGCAATGCATCAGGGTTATCTACTTTTGTCATCCCGAAGCTAGAACCTTCATTAGCGGGCTTAACAACAACTGGAAAAATTAGTAAATCAGCATCCACCTCATCTTCCGCCTTCAATGCAAAAAATTGCGGGGTAGGAATACCACTAGCCATCCATAGCTGCTTGCTACGTATTTTATCCATAGATATTGCAGAACCAAGGACGCGACTACCGGTATAGGGCACGCCTATTGTCTCAAGATATCCTTGTATCGTACCGTCCTCACCACCACGTCCGTGTAAAACAATAAATACTCGATCAAATTGATTCAATACCAGCAAAGACTCTTTTTTTGGATCAATTGCTTTCGCATCAACACCATTCGCGTGCAAGGCATCCAATACAGCTCGGCCACTAATTAAAGACACATCTCGCTCCGCAGCATTACCACCATACAACACAGCTGTTTTTCCGTATTCACTAACATCACGTATCATCGTCTCGCCGACACGCAATGTGGCAAACAAATCATTCTGCATGCTTACCTCCTTTCTCACCGACGACACGAAACTCAGGTTGCAGTCGCACATTGTGATCGATGAACACTTTGTCAGCGATATCCATAGCGAGCTGCTCAATATCTGCAGCACAGGCATTCGAATCATTCACTATAAAATTAGCATGCTGTTCAGATACGCTAGCACCACCAATGCGATGGCCTTTTAGACCACTGGCTTCAATGAGGCGCGCAGCATGATCATTTACTGGGTTACGAAACACTGAGCCACAACTAGGCAAAGATAATGGCTGAGATTCTGCGCGTTGACGCAATAGCTGCTTTATTTTTTGACTGCTAGATTCCGCATCACCTGCAACAAACCCAAACTGCGCAGAAACAAACCATTCTTCGCGATCACTGACAACACTACGATAATCAATCTCAAAATCTGCCGGTGTCCGGCGATGACGTTGACCATAACGATCAATCGTTCCAACCGTCTCCACTTTCGGCCATGTTTCACCGCCATACGCACCGGCATTCATTGCCAAAGCACCACCCACCGTTCCGGGTATTCCAGCAAAAAACTCTGCGCCGACCAAACCATTTTTGGCACAAAACCGAGCGAGCTTAGCGCAGCTCACACCGGCTTCAACTTCAACAATATTGTCCGGCAACAAATGCATTTGATCTAACACACCAAATAAAGCAATTACGGTACCACGTAGACCGCCATCTCTAACTAATAAATTACTACCCAAACCAACCCAATGCAAAGCCTCACTAGGTTCTACTTGACGTAAAAAATTAGCCAAATCATCCACATCTGCTGGCTGATAAAAACGATCAGCAGACCCGCCAACACGCCATGATGTATGACGACTCATAGCTTCATCTAACTTCAACTGCCCACGCAAAGGAACGTGTTTTAAGATCTGTTCGTGCTTCATTTTCATCGCTGCTGGAAACGCTTTTTTTGCAGCACAAGGCAGCAAGAGCGCAATGCAGTGGTGCTACATAGGCTACTGGTAATGCAGTGAAACGGAAAAATCGCCCCAACCCCATGGGTTGCGCGTGAAAATGAAGCACGAGAAAACCCTAACATGGCCATCATCCCGCGCACTCCTTAAGTCGAGCTGGTAGCTCAGATGCCATACGACCAATATCACCCGCACCCGCAGTCAATACCAAATCATCATTCACCAATACATTTTTCAGTGTCGCTACCAACTCATCCATATTTTTAACCAATATCGGATCAACGCCACCACGCGCCCGAATACTACGACAAAGATCGATGCTATCTGC
>JAADIY010000059.1 GCA_013151045.1 Gammaproteobacteria bacterium | reverse complement strand
TTTTCACATAATGGAAAAACACCCTATGAAAAACTAATGCAAGCTATGATAAGCTAACTGTTCTATCGCTGCCTAAGTCGTAGAAAAGACAAATAATACAATCCATAATAATCACCTATTTGCTTTAATGCATAACCCCCACTTTGATAGGCTATGCTTATAGCAGTATTTCTATCTGAGCTAACCCTAATTTAACCACCTTAGTCAGAAATTAATACTGTTCCATAGCAGGATCAATTTCCCTTGCCCATGCATCGATACCGCCGGCAAGATTAATGATATTGGTGAAACCTGATTGAATCAAATATTGTGCAACTTGGGCACTACGCATGCCGTGATGGCAAACGACGACGATACCTTCTTCAGGATCGAGATCATCGATATGGTCTGAGATTTGATCCATAGGAATGAGGATGGAACCGTCAATGTGGCATTTTTCGTATTCCCAGTCTTGACGAACGTCGATTACTATTGGTGGGAGGTCTTTCTCTAGCAGCTCTTTTAATTCTTGTGGAGTAATGTCATCCATCGTTGTCGGCCCTTTATACGTCTAAAGGGATAATTATAGATGATAATGAAAGAAAGGTGGAATGTAGCTAAATGATTGATTGAAATACGTTTTTCCAGGTCACAAATAAGCCTTGCGACTCTTGTAGCTGAGATTCACTCAAATTTGCGGTAGCATGATCTTTAGCGATGATAGATTGTTTAATTCCTGCATCTGCGATGTGACTGTACTAGGTCTTCCTTTGTATTCGTGCCGGTCTCATAATAGTGACCTAACTTATCTTGAGCTTCGGCATATCCTTGCTCTGCAGATTTTCGTACCCAGCTAACAGCCATGTCACGGTCTGCATTAATACCTTCACCATTTTCATACATTAATCCAAGATTAAATTGCGCACGTGGTTGGCCCTGCTCTGCAGAATGACTATACCAATGTGCGGCCTGTGAATAATCTCGCTTTATACCTAAGCCGTTGTCGTGCATTAAGCCCAATAATAATTGTGCTTTTTTATTTCCAGGTTCTGCTACAGGTAAAACTCGGAATAGGCTGTAGCATAGTCACCGTTGTTATAGGCGATCACACCTGCATCGATACCCGCCTCGGCAATTGATGCTTAAGCAATCAATAGATTAACTTAAGGGTGCGTCACTATTATAATGGAAAGTAATAGACACTCGACGATTACGTGCCCTATCTTCGTCTTTTATATTTTCAACTTTAGGTTTGGTATCCGCATAACCTATCGCACGCAAACGGTTTGCTGCCACACCTTGAGAAATTAAATAGCGTGCAACACTGGTTGCACGCGAAGATGATAGCTCCCAATTGGATGGAAATTTCTGGGTCGCAATCGGTGTATTGTCTGTGTGACCTTCAACCGATGCAAAGTACTCGTTACTGTCCATTATTGTGGCTATTTCATTAAGAAATAGCTCACCTTCTTCGAGCAACTTAGCCTCTCCTAGAGGAAATAATATTTTATTATTGAGCTCTATATTTATCGATTGATAACCCGTTGAAATTTCAACTTTACTTGAGGTTAAACCTGCACTGAGTTTAGCAAGCTGCTCGTCTACCGTTAACGCTACTAAGTTCGCCTCTACTACTAAATTTACTTGGGTATTAGAGACTTGTTGAACATCATTAACTACATTTTCATTAGCTGGCACTGTTTCATACATTGCCAAATCAGCTTCTATTCTCTTTTCACTCTGGTTTTCAGACTCAAAACTATTTTTGATACCCGTATTTTGAATAGCCACTGATGCCAATGTTGTTTGCTCTACCCGTTCTGCAAAGACCTTTTGTTTATTTAACTGCTCATCAATCAATGCATCTATTTTTATACCGTCATTGCTTGCAATATTTTCACTAGCGGCGACTAATTCATGAATGACGCTAACACGACCCTCACCAATCGATGCATCAATATGTGGTGCATTGGTATGTGTTTCCGCTAAGGGTTTTTGTATTTGATTTAACATCGTGTCATCGACCATTGCCTTAGTCACTAAGACCTCTGCTGAGTCATTCTGCTCCATCGACGATGCCATGACTCTGTCAGCATCTTCAACTATTTCTTCATTAGCACCAACGCCCTCTACTCTTGAGAAAGCAAACAACAATACAAAGAACGTTAATAGCAGTAATAAAATATCTGCATAACTCACAAACCATGAGTCGCCGTCTCCTGAGCTTGAGTTGTTCTCACCCATCTGATTATTAACATCATAGATCACAGATGAACTTACCGTCGCTCTACTTTGCTGAATATAATTGGTCATAACACCCCCTAGTCAATATTGATTAGTGTGCAGGAATTACGTGAGCCGGAATGTCTGATTCGAACTGTTCATTTTGCATAATGAAAGCGTCCATTGATTCCTTAATTAATACCGGGTGTCTTCTCGCTATCATGCCGTTAATGCCTTCTATCCACATATTCAATATGTTGAGTTTTTGTTGTTGAGCTTGCTCTAATTTAATCGCTAAGGGTCGACATATTAAGTTAGCGATAACAATGCCGTATAAGGTAGTCGTCATAGCAAATGCCATTGAACGACCAATAGCACTAATGTCTGCGCTTTCTAGGCCATAGAGCATATGTACAAGTGCTACTAAGGTTCCTAGCATGCCTAATGCGGGAGCAAAACTTGCCATGGTTTTAACGACTTGTATCTTTGCTTGTTCAGCTGATATCACTGCATTAGCTCGCCATTGTAGAATCTTATTAATCTCTTCTGGCTGAATACGATCAACCACTAGACCTACTCCACTGGCGACAAAAGGGTCACCTATTCTCAACGCTAAACTTTCGGTCAATCGAATACGGCCATGGCGATAAGTCTCCGCAGCGGCAAGAAAACGATCTACCTGTGCAGCAGTATCAAAATGACGTCGCTTAAATAACATGGGTATGCGGCGTATCACATCAATAACGTGCTTGCGTCGACGACTGACACAAGTCGCGCCTACCGTGCCACCTATGACAAGTAATAATCCCGGTATATTGAGGAATAAACTCACTTCTTCTGGCAACACCCAGAGCAGTGCTATCAATAAACAGAATATGCCAATGGCACTTACGTAAGTCGAATATCGCTTCATACTTCTTGCCCTTCTAACAGATAACAATAACGTTACCCGGTAGGAGCAATTAGTATTCCGCTATGAGGCCCTGATCAGAAAACAGACCTAAGTGATTGTTTAATAAAGAGAGCTATTATTAAACCAATATGGCTAAATGCAAAAATGCGGCAATGGCTTGCCTAGCCATTGCCGCATTTCAATTTTACTTTGAAGCGACTGTAATAGTGTTATTACGAATCAAATAATGAAACCGATTAAGCTTCTTCACCTTCTTCAATTGCTTTCATGCTTAAGCGAATACGTCCTTGCTTATCAATTTCAAGCACTTTCACTTTCACTATTTCGCCTTCAGACAACTTGTCGCTGACGTTCTCAACACGCTCTTGTGAGATCTGAGAAATATGCACCAAACCATCTTTACCTGGCAATACGGTAACAAACGCACCGAAGTCCATAATTTTAGCAACACGGCCTTCGTAGATATGACCCACTTCAACATCAGCGGTAATCTCTTCGACACGACGTTTCGCTGCAGCGGCTGCGTCACCGTCTGGTGAAGCAATACGCACGACACCATCATCATCGATATCAATGGTCGCGCCTGTGTCTTCGGTAATAGAACGTATGGTCACACCGCCTTTACCAATCACATCGCGAATTTTGTCTGGGTGTACTTTCATGGTCAATATACGTGGCGCATATTGTGAGAGTTCTTCCCGCGATGTATCAATAACCTTGGCCATTTCACCAAGAATGAACAAGCGACCTTCGCGGGCTTGGCCTAGTGCTTTTTCCATTATCTCGCGAGTAATGCCTTGAATTTTAATATCCATTTGTAAGGCTGTAATACCTTCGCTGGTACCCGCTACTTTAAAGTCCATATCACCTAAGTGATCTTCATCACCCAAGATGTCTGATAAGACTGAGAAGCGATCACCTTCTTTAATCAAGCCCATCGCGATTCCGGCTACCGGTGCTTTTAACGGTACACCTGCATCCATCATCGATAAGCTGGCGCCACAAACTGATGCCATTGAGCTGGAACCGTTTGATTCGGTAATTTCTGACACGACACGGACAACATACGGATATTCATCCATATTTGGCATAACCGCTGCGACACCACGTTTAGCAAGACGACCATGACCAATCTCACGACGTTTTGGCGACCCAACAAAACCGGTTTCACCGACACAATAAGGAGGGAAGTTATAGTGGAACATGAACGGGTCTTTACGCTCACCTTGAATGGCATCAATAATCTGCGCGTCACGACCGGTACCTAAGGTCGTTACTACTAATGACTGTGTTTCACCACGCGTGAACAAGGCAGAACCATGTGCACGCTTTAACGCACCAACACGAACGGTAATAGGTCTAACCGACGTTGTATCACGGCCATCAATACGTGGTGCACCATTTAAGATTTTATCGCGAACCAATACTTTTTCTATTTTGCTGATTGCGCCTTTAATATCGTCAACAGCATAATCACTGCTATCGTCCGCATCAAAATGAGCGACAACTTCGCTACGAATCTCACTAAGACGTTGTGAACGTGCTGACTTCTCGCTAACTGCGTAAGCATCTTCAATTTTGCTCGCGCAAACACCGGCAACCGCTGCACTAACATCTTCACCAGAAGGTGGTGCTTGCCACTCCCAAGCCGCGTTACCCACTTCAGCTGCGAATTCTTTAATCATGTTAACAACAACCTGCTGTTGTTCATGACCAAATAATACGGCGCCTAACATAACTTCTTCTGATAAAATGTCAGCTTCTGATTCAACCATTAATACTGCATCATCAGTTCCAGCGATCACCAAATCAAGCTGTGAATCAACAAGCTCTGTAGTGGTTGGGTTTAACAAATATTCGCCATTTTTATAACCCACACGCGCCGCGCCAACTGGACCAGCAAATGGCATACCTGATACAGCCAATGCTGCTGATGCACCAATAATTGCTGGAATATCAGAATCGATCTCTTTATTGATAGAAACAACGGTTGCAATCACTTGTACTTCGTTGACAAAACCTTTTGGAAATAAAGGGCGCAACGGGCGATCGATTAAGCGTGATGTCAGTGTTTCTTTTTCACTAGGACGGCCTTCGCGCTTGAAAAAACCACCGGGTATTTTACCTGCTGCATAAGTACGTTCTTGATAGTTAACGGTCAACGGGAAGAAGTCGCGACCTGCATCAGCTTCTTTACGACCTACTACTGTGACAAATACTTGTGTGTCATCAAGGCTAACCATAACGGCTGCTGAACTTTGACGTGCAATTTCACCGGTTTCTAAAACCAGTGTGTGATTACCGAATTGAATTTCTTTGCGTATTGGATTCACTATTATTTCCCGCGAGATAGTATGCTAAACAATCCGCCAATAACCCATTTATTGACAGACTTATAAATGAAAAGACCACCATGGGTGAGATGGTGGTCAATATTCGTTTGTTTGATCAACTGATTGTCAGTCGGCCGGTTGTTCTATTTACGTAAACCGAGGCGCTTAATCAAATCGCGATAACGAGTCACGTCTTCTACCTTGAGATAATCAAGTAGCTTACGACGTTGGCTAACCATCTTTAACAAACCGCGACGTGAATGATGATCATGCACGTGAGCTTTAAAATGCTCGGTCAATTGCTTGATACGCGTAGAAAGCAAAGCAACTTGAACTTCCGGCGAACCGGTATCGTTTGCTTCACGTTGATAATCTTTAATAACTTCAGCTTTTGCAGCAGCGCTCAATGACATGGTACCCAGTAAACTCCAATATCCAAATAATATAGTATAGATCGACTCTTTTGCGGCGCCATTCTACCCGTCAAACGCCCGTAAAACAAGGATTTTAAACGGAAAAATGGAAAATACGCCGCGATGCAAGCTTACCGTCAAGGCGGCGCTCACCTAACCCAAAAAAGCCTTCGCTAGGACTGTACAAACGTATCAATTTGCCAGCAAATTCTTTGCTAATATCAATTCGCAAACCATTGCGTACCTTTATTGCATCTTGATCACTTAAATCCAGTCGCGACAAGTAGTTAAGACCACTATCTAATGGCAATAAGTGCCCATCTAACTGAGCGTAATCACCTTCTTGCTGTGCTAATTCCAGATCATCCAAGGCAAGAGGCTGTCGATTCGTATAATTGCCTACCGCATAGCGACGCAGAGCAACCAAATGTGCCCCACAACCCAGCTGTTGGCCTATATCTTCAGCTAAAGTGCGGATATAGGTTCCTTTCGAACAATGCACATCTATATCGATAACCTGATTTTGATAACCACAAAAATCGAGCTGATGGATGGTAACATCACGCGGCGGTCTCTCGACCTCAATGCCTTTTACAGCTAACTTATATAAACGCTTACCATTTTGCTTTAGAGCAGAGAACATCGGTGGAATTTGCTCAATATCGCCTCTAAAGCGGGCCAACACCTGTTCAATTTTCCCTTGATCGATATCTGGCACCACTGACTCAGTGACCACATCACCTTCTGCATCACCCGTCGTCGTGGTGATTCCCAAACGCATTGACGCTCGGTAGCGTTTATCGCAATCAATGAGATACTGAGACACTTTAGTTGCTTCACCGAAACAAAGCGGGAGCATACCGGTGGCCATTGGATCAAGACTGCCTGTATGCCCCGCCTTGCGTGCGTTAAACAAGCGTTTGACATGTTGTAAGGCAGTATTTGAACTAATACCTTTAGGCTTATCAAGCAACAAAATGCCATGAACGGCACGCCGCAATGGTTTCTTCATTGCTTGGTTAATCTTGGGGCTTATTTAACTGGGCACCTGACTCAGCATCTGGCACAGCTTTAGCTATATCATCAGCGACCGTTTTTTCTATCAGGTTAGTCATATTTGAAGCACGCTCAATCGACTCATCGTAAACGAAATGCAATTGCGGAATAACACGCAGCAACAATCTAGATTTTAATTCGTGCTTGAAATAGTTAGCCGCTTTATTAATCGCTTTTACCGCACCAACACTACTATCTTCGCCATCAATACTGGTCAGATACACTTTGGCATGCGACAAATCACGTGTCATGCGCACCGCAGTAATTGTAAATGACGCAAAACGTGGATCACGGCTTTCGTTATGAATTAGGTTAGATAATTCACGCTTTAATTGCTCTGCAACGCGATCACTACGATTAAAGTCTTTCACTAGAACTTCCTCATGTGCTGCATTTGCCAATACGGCGTCACAGTCACAAGGCGCCCTACGGGCAAATATGTGCTCACAATGCTCATTTACTAAATGTAAACTCCGCTTGATCGCCCATATCTTCCCTGTTTTTTCTGCATTCGCAAATATTGAACTAAGTTCTGTCAATTAAAGTGTGCGCTGAACCAGTGTCCGCTCATAGACTTCTATTTGGTCACCAACTCTAACATCGCTGTAATTTTTAACACCAATACCACATTCCATGCCGTTTTTAACTTCTGCAGCATCGTCTTTAAAGCGACGCAAAGATTCCAGTTCACCTTCGTAGATCACCACATTATCACGCAACACACGAATAGGATTATTACGTTTAATGGTGCCTTCAGTCACCATGGATCCAGCAATCAAACCAAACTTAGGCGACTTAAAGATATCACGCACTTCAGCCAAACCGATAATTTCTTCGCGTACTTCAGGTGATAACATACCCGACAACGCCGCTCTTACATCATCAATAACTTCATAGATGATGCTGTAGTACTTAAGTTCTAATGATGCGTCTTGGCACAAACGTCTTGCCGTCGCATCAGCACGAACATTGAAACCCATCACCACGGCATTAGACGCTAACGCTAAATTAACATCGGATTCATTAATTCCACCGACACCACTGGAAATAATTTTTACTTGAACTTCATCAGTAGAAAGATTCGTTAACGAATCTTTTAATGCTTCAACAGAACCCTGTACGTCCGCTTTAAATAAGATATTGAGAATACCAATATCTTCTTTACCCATGCTATTAAACATATCTTCAAGGCGTGCAGCTTGTTGTTTAGCGAGCTTAAGATCACGGTTTTTACCTTGACGCGCTTCAGCAATATCTCGGGCAACACGTTCTTCTGCCACAGATACGGCATCATCACCTGCGTTAGGTGAACCAGACAATCCCAAAACTACAACTGGTGTAGACGGGCCAGCCGAACTGACTTGTTTACCTTGTTCATCATACATAGCACGAACAGAACCATACTCATTACCACAAAGCAAAATATCACCTTTTTTCAGCGTTCCGCTTTGTACCAAAATCGTTGCAACAGGGCCACGACCACGATCTAACGATGATTCGATTACCACACCGCTCGCACGTTGATCAACTGCGGCGGTAAGTTCCATCAATTCGGATTGTAATAATATGGCATCGAGCAACGAGTCAACGCCATCACCCGTTTTGGCCGATACGTTAACAAACATAACGTCGCCACCCCAATCTTCAGGAATAACATCGTGCGTACCTAATTCCTGCTTAACACGATCAGGATTAGCTTCTTCTTTATCCATCTTATTGATGGCAACAATCATTGGCACACCAGCAGCTTTAGAGTGCTGCACCGCTTCGATCGTCTGCGGCATCACACCATCATCAGCAGCGACAACTAAAATAACGATATCAGTTGCCTGTGCACCACGTGCACGCATAGCGGTAAACGCTGCATGTCCCGGTGTATCGAGAAAGGTAACCATGCCTTTATCGGTTTTAACGCGATAAGCACCAATATGCTGAGTAATACCACCTGCTTCACCAGAAGCAACTTTACTACAGCGTATATAATCTAGAAGTGATGTTTTACCGTGGTCAACGTGACCCATTATGGTCACTACAGGAGCACGCGGTAATTGTTCAACATCGCTATCATCGACAGCCAATACTGATTCTTCTAACTCAGCATCGTTGATCAATTTCGGGGTATGCCCCATATCCTCAACAATCACAGCAGCGGTCTCTTGGTCCAAAGCCTGGTTAATAGTGGCCATGGTACCCATGCTCATCAAATACTTGATGACTTCAGCCGCCTTCACCGCCATACCTTGCGCTAACTCAGCAACCGTAATAGTTGCCGAAATAGTGACTTCACGTGTAACCGGCGCGGTTGGCATCGCAAAGCCATGCTGTCCATCACCACTGCTAATAGCTGCGCTACGGCGTGCTTTACGTACAGGTTTACGCTTACGTGCCGTTTTATTCGAGGCAATATGCAGTTCTTTATCACCACGCTTACCATCGCGAGCACTTGACTTACCACCGCGTTTTTTATCTTTACGGTCTTTTTTCTCACTAGGCGGTGCCGGTGGTGCAGCTTTGTCTGCAACAATCGGCTCTGGTAACTTAGGCTCTATAGGTTTAGGCACCGCGACTTCAACAGGTGCTTCAACCACTTCTGGTTCCGGCTCAACCTCTGGCTCTTTCTCTACCACAGGTGGCGGCGGCGGTGCGGCTTCTTCTATTGCGCGTTGACGCTCTTCTTTTAAAGATTTAAGACGCTCTTCTTCTTCCGCTACGACTTCCTCGCGCTTCACATAGGTACGTTTTTTACGCACTTCTACATTGATAGTACGACTACCTCGACTCGCAGGAGCAGCTCGCCCACCCGCAGCTGGGCGCGGTGACGCAATCGGCTGGCGAATCTCGCTAACCGTTTTACGTTTCAGCGTTATTCGACTTGGGCCAGCTTCAGGCTTGCTCTTTGCGCCATGAAGATCACGCAGATAGGTCAATAAAGCCGTCTTTTCTTTATCAGTGATAAGGTCATCAGCTTTTTCGATTTTTATACCGGCACTGCTTAACTGCGCCAACAAACGGTCAACTGGTATCTTTACGACATCAGCAAATTCTTTTACGGTTACATCAGCCATGGCTGCTTAACTTTCCTCCTCGGCAAACCACGGGGCACGCGCAGCCATAATTAATTCAGCAGCCCGCTCCGTATTAAGATCATCAATATCGGTTAATTCATCAACGGATTGTTCGGCCAGGTCTTCCTGTGTAATCACGCCACGACCTGCCAAGATGTGGGCTAAGCGTTCGTCCATGCCTTCTAAATCTAGCAGGTCTTGCGCCGGTGTTGCTGATGAGAAAATTTCTTCTTCAGCAATTGCTTTAGTGATAAGGATGTCACGTGAGCGGCGACGCAGCTCTTCGACAGTATCCTCATCAAATTCTTCAATTTCTGCCATTTCAGATTCTGGCACATAAGCGATTTCATCTAATGTCGTGAAACCTTCTTGCACCAAAATCATTGCGACATCTGCATCAACATTCAGTTGCTCAACAAACATCGCTTGTGTCGCTTCAGCTTCCGCTTCACCTTTAAGTTGCGCGTCTGTTTCATTCATGACGTTGAGTTCCCAGCCTGTCAGCTGGCTAGCCAAACGAACGTTTTGCCCACCGCGACCAATAGCCTGGGACAAATTAGCTTCGGTTACCGCGATATCAACACTGCTTGACTCTTCGTCAACAACAATCGACGTTACGTCAGCGGGTGCCATAGCATTAATAACATACTGCGCCGGGTTGTCATCAAACAAAATAATGTCAACACGCTCACCCGCCAATTCATTCGAAACCGCCTGTACACGCGAGCCTCGCATACCCACACAGGCACCGACGGGGTCAATACGTGAATCATGAGAACGCACAGCGATTTTTGCGCGAGAACCTGGGTCACGCGCGGCGCCAATAATTTCAATTAGCTCTTCACCCACTTCCGGCACTTCAAGCTTAAACAGCTCAATTAACATTTCGGGTGCCACACGACTAACAAAAAGCTGAGGCCCACGCATTTCTGCCCTAACTTCTTTTAAGTAGCCGCGAATACGGTCGCCTGTTCTTACAGCCTCCCGTGGAATCAACTCTTCACGCAAAATGACCGCTTCAGCATTACCACCTAAATCGACAATGACATTGCCACGATCGAGACGCTTGACCACACCCGTGAGCAACTCACCCACACGATCTTTATAGGCATCCAACACTTGTGCACGCTCTGCTTCTCGTACTTTTTGTACGATAACTTGCTTTGCTGTCTGCGCGGCAATACGGCCGAACTCAACAGAGTCCATTGGCTCTTCGATATAACCATCAACCTCTATTGAAGCATCTTGCTCGCGCGCATCCGACAAGCGAAGTTGTTGCTCTGGGAATTCAAGCTCAGCCTCATCGTCAACCACCAACCAACGGCGGAATGTTTCATAATCGCCGGTAGTGCGATCAATAGCGACACGCGCATCAATATCAACGCGATTACGTTTTCTAGTCGCGGTCGCCAAAGCGAGCTCAATAGCTTCGAATATAATATCCTTGCTTACACCGCGCTCATTTGAAACGGAGTCGACAACCAGCAAAATTTCTTTGTTCATGTTCTTTATTACCTAAAACACGCAATCAACTAAAACTATCGCAATAACAATAAAATTATTGCACCTAAAAGCTAGCAACTAATATATTAAAACTGAGGCACTAAACGTGCTTCATTTATCATTGGCCAATCAATATCGTAGGCTTCGCCATCAACATCAACTACCACACCTGTATCATTGGTCTCGACCAACTCACCAGTAAAATTTTTACGCCCCAATACTGCGACACCCAACTTCAATCGTACTATTTGGCCTATAAAGCTTTCAAACTGCTGCGGTGTAAATAAGGGTCGATGCATACCAGGCGATGACACCTCCAGCGTATACACCTCTCTAATCGGATCTTCCACATCCAAAACACCACTAATTTGATGACTAACTTTCGCACAATCATCAACATCAATACCGTTTTCAGTATCAATATATACACGCAAAATACGCTGACCCGACTCGGTCACATACTCAGCTCCCACAAACTCATAGCCTAGCCCGCTGACCGCTGGTTCTATGCACTCGCATACGCGAGGCGGAGCACTACGCATGTCTCACTAACCCCTTAAACAAAAAATGGGCCTAAAGGCCCACTAAACAAACTACTTGAAAAACTCGCCCATTATAGGAAATTTTGGAAAAAATACAATAGCTTAAGACTGAATTAAGCACCATAACGTATTAAGGATAGACGATAATGGAAATTAATGCGTCAATATAATAATTTGCAATTTATATGGAAATTTTGAATGTGAGCCAGAAAGATCTGATGCAACCAGAAGCAACAATCAATTAGACATTTCGCTGTTGGTAGCGGGGAGGCAAGTTGCCAACGCTATCTACGCTGTTGGTCAACGCCTTCGATTCACCTCTGAGCCACCTTCTACAAACGCGTTACTATCTAGCTTAGAGGGAGCACGCACTGTTCAAGCGGCAAATTATACCAGCATTTCTGATCTTGCATCAACGGAAGGTCAGCGAAATACGTAAAAATAATAACAGGTCAGACCAGAAGTACCCGCCGCCCTTCTCAATGCATTTCACAACGGACGAGCGCAAATCCCTCGAACTCGCCGCCGCAGGCAGCATATAGCACATATTTAAGGTGGCTGATCTTCAAAGAAGAC
>JAADIY010000052.1 GCA_013151045.1 Gammaproteobacteria bacterium | reverse complement strand
CAAATATATGACGCCAGTGGCGTTCGCCAACAGGGCAGCTTAGAATGAAACTCTCATCCAAAGAGTGGTACTAATTTGGGGGAAAGGTCACACCTAACATTAACGCATTGCGAAAAATTATTTTTGCATCAACAACAGTTGATGCTTGCAACCTTGAAACCAACTACTTCACTAGCCATATTTAATACCAACATAACAACATGTTCTTGATCATCATCGAGCTGACGATAGACTGTTTGTAATATGACAAACACCTCATCAGGGCTTCCTTACTTTTTTTCTCTTCTGCCGATGGGCCATACAAATAATCTTGATTGAGCTTGAGCTGAACTGTTTTCAGCTTTTTCACATAGACGGTTTCTATTTCAGTGAAATTTTTCATTAGCTTATTATGCTCATAAAGAGAAATTCATACTGCGCCATACAAAAAATAAGATTTCAGCCCAGATTATACCGAAACCCTCAGGTTATCTGCGACAGTCCCACTATTTACTTAAACCGCTTTCCAAGTTGGGCGATCTCGCCAATCCAGAGGAAAACCCATTGCTTTGGTATCCACAATTGAATGCTTGCTAAATAGCTCCATTAATCGTGCCTGCCAGTGATGGCCAGGACTAATAATATCCATAAAATGCTCAAGCAAAACAAGGGTATTGTAAAGTTGCTTTGGTTGTTGCAGGTTTAGACTCTGATTCAGTAGCGTTGGCTGTTTTGGCATTCTAGCCTGAAAACCAAAACGCCTATTCCAGAGTCGGCCATGATGGGCGCAGATATTCCTCACAATTGTCAGATGATGCAAATATGAGGTCAACACCTTTTCATCAATACCATAGGTTTTCGCGATAGCCTGCCTATCTTTTCCTCGGGTAAGCCCTGATAGCCATTTTGAAAGCTGGCCTAGCGACATCACCTCAACAACCGCCCATATTGGTGGAAGTGGCGGTTCTGCGTATTTCTTTTGATAGTGAGAAACAAACACCTCTTTGCTGCGCCTCAATTCCTCTTCTACATGGCCAATACATCGCGCATGACTAAAGCTAGCCTTGAATATCGATTGATCTAGATAAGCATGTGGGCCATGTTCATGTGCAAGGTGATAAGCCCATTGAGTGCGTACCGAGACTTCTAGCCGCTCTATAGCATCCATGACTAAGAGCCTCAGCTCCCTGTCGAACACATACAAATTCACCACATCATCAAAATTTGTATCGGAAGAAAAGGTATGCATGCCATGGTCTGCCTCAAAAGACAGCCAATAGGCACCGAGCCGGTAGTAATTCAGATGGGTAAGGTAGTGGCGGGCATAATCCCTATCTGGGATGCGCATACCGCGCTCAATGAGTAAATCAATTTGTTGATCTACAGTAGTCGCAGGCTTAGAAAATCTCAATTTTCACAACCCAGAAAAAAGTAACCCCCCATGGTGCGCTTCCAAAGAGAGGCGTGGGGGGTGTTGTTATGCTTATTATCGGTCACTCTTCCCTGTTTCTCAAGATAAATTAATGCCTTGAGCAGGATATTACGGGGATTAGCCAAAAACGTCTATATACCGCAGCCAAGGAAATAGACCATTTTTCATATCAAAGTACATGTCTACATATTGTCTACATGAAGACATGTGCTTTGATAAGAACCACCTAAGTGATTGAAAATATGGAGCTGGCGAGAGGATTATTCACCTGCTACGCGTTTCGAAACGGTAAACCGTTTCGTCGAACCCACCTAAATTAATTCTGCCGGGAGGGCGAATCCGCAAATATACTGCCCATAAAAAAAGCCCAGCCAAGCTGAGTTTTTTTTATGAAATGGAGCTGGCGAGAGGATTCGAACCCCCGACCGGCTGATTACAAATCAGCAGCTCTACCAACTGAGCTACGCCAGCATATTCTTGAACCCATTTAAAGATAAACGGAAACTTTAGAATGTCTTCGTCAGCGACGAAGAGGTGCGTATTCTACGCGAGTTCTCATAAATTTCCAGTCTCACGACAAAATGATTGCTTCATTTCGGGCCAATTATCCAATTTAAGCCTTTCTACCAAGGCCAAATCTTGTTCTGGACTCAAAGTTATATCGATCCAATACTCAGAAACTTTACGTACTCTCTGTTCCACTCGCGTGTAAAAACTAATATTCGACAGCGCAACCTGTCGTCGCCTAGCTCTTTCTTTCGTACTATAAACGCCTAACGACACCCAATGACGCACTCCTTGCTCAGTCGATAACCCTACGTCCTCTATGCCCCGTCGCTTGAGCTCTGCAATTTGTTTACGAGCGCTACTTAAACCATCACTAGGTATATAGACCCAAAAACCACCTGGCTCATGGCGCTCCGTTTTGCTCTTCGCAACTAAGATAGCTTGGCCTTGTAGACGCTTCGCAGCAGATTCGGCTCCAGCATCATCGGGAAACGGTCCCAAGGTATAGCAATGCGGTGTAGGCGTTATCGGCAATTCAATATCGTCGATCACTTCACCAAAATACCCAACAACTCGCTCAACTTTCTCTTGCACGTTTTTTTGTATGATTTCTGCGTTGTCTTTTAGATCTTTAGCCGTATCTGCGAAAACCGATGACTCTGGTTCCATTTCTTCAGCACTAGCAGCTTTTTGATCTGCCTTATCACTATTGGCTCGGGGTGACGCAACATTCTCCACCGCAGCCAAAACCTCAGCTACGGGTTCGATCGCCGGCGGCAACTCGATGGCCTGCTCCATCTCTGCCAAAGTGATAATCACTTCAGCCTGTGCAGCAGCATCGTGTTTATTTTTTTCAGCAGCGAGCTTGGATTGGTTAATATTGGTATACAACCAAAGACCTATGATTAGGTTTACCGCGAGCAAGAATAACGAAATTTTCTTCATTATTGATTAACCGAAATTAGCATCCCTTGAAACACCCAGTCTTGCTCATAACAAGTCGGCTGCTGCAACAACGCTAGAACCTGCTCTGCATCTCCTCCGGTTATCACGCAACTCACATCACCACCCAACTCTTTTTTCATATCACTCACTATGGCATCTATCGCTTTTATTGCTGCGTATAGCGTACCGCAATAAACCGCTGATTTTGTTGACGCGTTCACAGATGAGAGATCATTGTTGTCGTAATCATCGATCTCTATTTTACCCGTCTGGTTAAGCGTTGCTCTCATCATTGCCAGACCCGGCAAAATACAACCACCCAAATGCTCACCATTTGACTTAATAGCATCAACCGTTATTGCGGTGCCACAATCAATAACGCAAACGTTACCGTCAATTTTATGATGACTAGCGAGCAAGTTTAGCCATCTATCAATACCTAAGTCTTGATGTCGCTCATAAGCATTCACCACCCCGCACCCTGCCTTTGGCGTAGTGATATAGCTAATAGGACACAACCAATGTTGCTTTACCCAAAATTCGATGTGCCGAGCTAACGTAGGGCCTGCGCCATTTGCAATGACTACTCGCTCTGGTGTTTCGAAATCCGCCCATTGCTGGTCTAAAATCGTAAGTCGGCCGGCACTATTCTTAGAGGACATAGAAGACAAATCATGCAGCAAAGCATCTTGCCCAGACAACACCCCATCATTAGCAATTGTCCATTTGATTCGAGTATTACCAATATCAACGAGTAACATCATAAGACGACGCGGCTTTGCTCAATTTCTCCAGAATGAAAGGCGCGCGCGCTCTCACCCTGCATTAGCAATAAGGCCCCATTATCGTCTACGCCCTTACCAATTCCCTGATGCAATTGATCACCCATACGTATTGTCACCTGCTTATCAAACGACTGATCTCGCTTTAACCAAGCTGCTTTAAATGGAGTAAAACCTTGCTCATCAAAACAGCGGCATGTCGCTACCATATGCGATATAAGATCGGCGACAAACTGATTTCGCGACGGCGCATGGCCACACACTTTTTTTAAGTCCGTCACCGGTTGATCGATCTGCTGTTGCAATGCTAAAGGGAAATCGGTATTGATACCAACACCTATGACAATATCGACGGGGCCATGTGTCTCACCGTGCATTTCGACCAAAATACCTGCTAATTTTTTATCGCCAACAACGATATCATTCGGCCATTTTACACTGATACCAGCATGCGCATCCTCAAGCTTGTAGGCTGCGCCTATAGCTCTAATCACCGCCACCGCCAGCGCTAAAGTTAAACCCGACATCGCTGCAGCAGAACGCTGGAATCGCCAACTTAAAGAAAGTGTGACACTACCCGCTGGCGCTAACCAAGATCGCCCCAACCTGCCACGTCCAGCGGTTTGCTGCTCAGCAATGACAACCTGTCGTAACGGTGACGAAAGACGCTGCTGTAGCAAATAATCATTAGTTGATGCAAGCGCAGGGAATAACAGAATCTCGTCTATGTGTTGACGAGCTTCTGTATCAATCGCACCGACAATACGCTCATGATCGAGCAACTCAAACTCAGACACAAGACGATAGCCCTTGCCTCGCACGGCATCAATAACGAAACCCGACTCACGCAACGATCTAATATGCTTCCAAACTGCTGTGCGACTCAAGTTTAGCTCAGTCGCAAGCGCTTGCCCTGAACAAAATCGAGCCTCAGCTAACTGTTCTAATAATCGCTGTTTAATGGATGAAGTCGTTGATCGCTCAAGCATAAATGTGATTGCGTACTATCTAAGCCATTTAAATTAGGTAAAAAAAAACCAGACACGAATACGCATCTGGTTTTTCTATTTTTGACTAAACACGTTACCGTGCTCAGCCGTCATTCTCTTTCCAACTTAACCAGCTAGACTCATACCAACAAAGTACAAGCCACCAGTCACAATAGTTAAGAAAAGAATCAAAATCAAATCATCACGTGATGCCATGCCTACCTCCACAAAATTGAGCTATTTATACCTAAACTTATGGCCCGTACCATAGCAGAATCAACCATTACGCTCAAGCAACACTCATATAGAGTCGCCTATCTTCCAAAAAGTTCTGAAAAAACATGAAGAAATGTAGCGAACTTCACTCATTCGCCATTATCGGCCGCATAAAACGAGCAATCATTGAAAAACCAAACCACCAAACAATCAGCGCCACCAATAGCAACACCACAGCGATAGGACCAAATATAACCGGCGCTTTTAATAGGGTTGTCATTAATGAATCTTCGTAATAGAAAAACCATTGATTCTTATCTGGAAACAACCATACATGAAGCTGATAAAACACCTTGACCGGGCCAATAAGCAGCACCCCCACCGCCAACACAGCAATCAAACCTAGCATCTTGACCGACAAACTCGGCAAGCTTGGCATAAGCACACTGGCTTTTCTCAACGCAATGAGTAGCGCCACCATTAACAAAGCTAACCCCACAGCGCAGACATTCATCCAGCGAACTAAGTGAGATACATCACGCATATGGGTAAGCTCTGCTGCAGTTAACAAATTATCAATGACCTTGCCGTCATTATCATGATAATTAATCTCCTCAAAACCTATGCCATTGTTATTAATTGCAACAACCAGCTCACCCATCAAACGCTCGTGCTCGGCACGACTCGTCGTCTCAAAACCAATGCGATTACGGTTAAGTGGGCCGTACTCAGCGATATTTTCATCAATCGCTATCAAGTCATACCACTGCGAATAAAAAAAATTGACCGGCGATAATATGTGCCAGGCAAGAACTAACGATAACAACAGACCAAACAAGGCTGTCGTCGACCATAGCAATGAATTCATTGTGATAAAACGCATCAAGGTGACCAGTTAGTAGGCAAACGCCCCGTTTGTGCCAACGCCATAATATCCATTGATAAAGCAACGCTAGTATGAATAAACACACCACCCCATATTGAACGTGAACGTAGCGCGATAATCCCTAGCACTAAACCAAAAAGCAAGGCACCAGAGGCCTCCAACCAAGGCTTACTAAAATGAATCATCACGTAGGGCACCACCATAATAAACAAGGCTGTTGCACCAAAACGCCGCCGACAGGAATGCAGCAAAAAACCGCGAAAAAAGAATTCAAGAAAAATAAACTGTGCAATATAAATACATTCCCACAGTAATAAATCAACAATGCTACGTTGAGCCAAACCATAGAAAGGATAGTGATTCAAAAAATCACTACGGTAGCTAGCAAAATAAGCAAAGCTCACCACTAACAACACAATAAATAGACACCACGGCATATAGCGGCCAACCTCGTTCCAGGCAAGGCCGTAGTCGCGTAGTCGCTCTTTAAATACATACCTAATGACTAAAACAGGAATGATAACGTATCCCAATAAATGGCAGAGCCCCCACCATAATTCGGCCAATAAATTGAAATACGTATGCTGACGAAACTGAGCATAACCATCATTGCCTAGCAGTGCCTGCATTGCCGCTTCAAAAACCACAAAAAACTTAAGGTAATGAATACCTAGTAGTACAAGTACCGTCACTAATAGCGCAATTAGCGGGCGCCAATCGTTATCTGGCGCATGCTGACGCTGCTCAGCAGCCTCTCGCTCAATGGCAAAGAATTCAGCCTTAATCACACGCCACGGATTCAAGTACACCAAGAAAACCTACTTAAAAGACATAATTTCATATTATAAACAATTAGTTGCGAAGCTTTAGCAAATAAGAACACGCCATACAGCATAATTGACCATAACTATAGGTAGAGAGCTTATTATTCATATTAACAATAACCCTTTTTCCGCAACCACAGTTAGAGGCACAATGGGTTAGGGCACGACAACGGGAGGGCATATTATGATTTGGGTAATGTTATTTACCGGCATATTGCTGGGTTGGGTTATTGAATGGATTATCGACACATACCGTTATAACCGAATGGTCGAGCGCTTGCAAAGCGACCATAGCCATGCCGTGATGGACATCACCAATCGCTATGAAATCGCACTTGAAGAAGGCCGCCTACTCCACGAAGACCGCTTAAACGAATTACAAACTAGGCACCGCTCAGAAGCCGAATTGGCCAAAGTGGAATTCAATACTCGCCTTAGCGAACACACCGCAGCACAGCGCCAAGAATTAGAATCTAACCAGCAACACTTTCAAAGCGAGTTACTTAGCCTCAACGCTAAAAATGCTGATGAATTAACGGCACGCGACAATTCTTATGCTAATGCGAAGAGCGTATTAGAACAGGGCTACAACGAAGACGTCGCAAAACTCAAAGCAGAGTACGAACAACGTCTGCGCAAAACTAGCGCCAGCTTACGTACGCAACATGAAGCAGACAAAGAACAACAAATAATCAATTTGCGCGAAAAACATAATAACGCACTTAACCAGCAAGAAATTCGTATCCGCTCAGAATATGAAAACGAGTTAGAACAAGCGCAACAAAACAATCAAAATGCATCACAGCAACAAATTGAAGAGCATGATGCGCGCTTAAAACGCGACTTTGATTACGCTTTAGAGCAAAACAATGCTCAACATCGCAATGAAGTCGCTGCGCTCAAAGCAGATTATGAGCAACGTATTAGCGAGCTTACGCTATTAGCACGCTCGCAAAGCGTTGCCGCCAATAACAGCAGTGAGACCACACCATCGTTTGCAACTATCAGTCATGTTGAGGCAGATTCGATCACCATTGATGATTTAACCGTAATAGAAGGCATTGGTCCGAAAGCCAACAGCGTATTACATAATGCCGGTATTAACTCTTACAATGATTTAGCCCATGCCAATGTTGGCGCACTAAAACATATCTTGGAAGATGCTGGTTCACGCTTTCGTCTCTTAGTACCAGATACTTGGCCACAACAAGCTAGCCTCGCTGCCGAAGGCAATTGGGCAGCATTAGGTAAATTGCAAGATTCACTCGATGGTGGCAGACCTGCCAATTAATATTAATCACTGGCCTAAAAAATAAAACAGGGGAATAACAATGCCGTCTGCACGAGAATTTCATGACTGGTATATCTATAACAACTACAAATTGGTGGTAGCTATTTTTTTAGTCATCACTATTTTATCTTTGCTATTTTCAGTAGGCCCAGGCGTAGGCCGCTAACATATCGTGGCCTTTAAAAACTAATACTAAAAAAACATCGCCCTATCACACAAACCACTAATAATTTTGTGAAGCATTGTTATTAGCCACTCTTATATACTGTGCCCGATAACCCCTGACACAGCAGAAAAATCATGCCTAAGTATCGCCAAGCACCACTAGCCAGCAACACCTTACCAAGCGGCATTCCTTATATCATCGGTAACGAAGCCGCCGAGCGTTTCAGCTTTTATGGTATGCGCGCCATTCTTATTGTCTTTATGACACAACATTTATTAGGTGATAATGGCGAACTCGCGGTCATGGGTAAAGATGATGCCAAAGGCTGGTACCACTATTTTCTATCTGCGGTGTATTTCACACCCATACTTGGCGCCATACTCGCCGATGGTGTTTTAGGTAAATTTCGCACTATTATTTTATTGTCTATCGTTTACATTGCCGGACACTTTGTTCTTGCGCTAGATGAAACACGTTGGGGACTAGCGGTAGGCCTAGGCCTAATTGCCCTGGGTGCCGGCGGAATCAAGCCCTGTGTCACCTCACATGTCGGCGATCAGTTTGGTCAAAGCAATCAGCATTTACTCAGCACTACTTATGGCTGGTTTTATTTTTCAATCAACCTTGGCGCTTTCATTTCATTTTTATTAACACCGTGGTTACTCAAACACTATGGTGCAAGCGTTGCCTTTGCGGTTCCTGGCATTTTGATGTTAATCGCCACAATCACTTTCTGGGCTGGCCGCCATAAATTTGCACACATCCCGCCACAAGGCATGCGCTTTATCAAGGACATCTTCAGCAAAACTGGTTTAGCGACCATAGCAAAGCTCGCCGTCGTCTATGCCTTCGTCTCAGTATTCTGGGCACTATTTGACCAAACTGGTTCATCATGGGTATTTCAAGCCCAACAGATGGATAGAGTCATTTTTGGCTATGAATTACTGCCGTCACAAATACAGTCGGCTAACCCATTATTAATTATGATCTTAATCCCGCTTTTCGCTTTTTTTATCTATCCAGCAATAGATAGGTTTTTCCCTCTTAGCTCAATGCGAAAAATCGGTATCGGCTTATTACTTACCGCCATTTCCTTCATCATCATTACCTGGATACAAAGCCAAATCGATAATGGACAAACTCCGCATATCAGCTGGCAACTACTCGCCTATATTATTATCACCGCCGGCGAAGTGATGGTTGCTATTACCTGCCTAGAGTTTTCTTATACCCAAGCACCACGCAGCATGAAATCCTTCGTCATGGCATTATTTTTAATGTCAGCGGCTATTGGTAATTTATTTACTGGCACAGTCAATTTCTTTATCCAAAACGCAGATGGCACAAGCAAACTAGAAGGCACTGATTACTTTATTTTCTTTACTATCGTGATGCTAGTAACGACGCTGCTATTCATACTCTACGCACGGCTTTATAAAGAGAAAACGTATATCCAACACCAGATAAGCGAAGAACCCAAATGACACTACAAAAAATCGGCGCCCCATTGCGCGCCTTCTTTATCGTTTCATCTACTGTCAGTTGGATAGGCTTATGGTTAACTGGGTTCAATATCGCCCATTGGTTTCTCTATATTGCCCCAACAGCATTTCTCATCGCAGGCATCACAGGTATTTGCCCAGGCATGATGTTAAGCAATAAATTATTTGAGAAAAAAGAAACTACCCAAACATAAAGCTCGCGCGCTTTTTCAGCAAACACAGCCTTCTAACTAGTCTGTTTCAAAACTATCAAGGATCGGGCATCCTTCAGGCGTCGCATTGCACAAATTTACCAACTGGCTTAACTCATCCCGTAAAGCAGTGATCTCTTTTAAGTGTTGCTCAAGCTCGGTTAGTTTTTGCAATGCCAGTTCACGCACCAACGGTTTTGCCTTCTGCGGGTTACCACGAAAATTAAGCAAGCTAGCAATCTCACCCAAACTAAAACCAATTTTTTGCGCTCGTTTAACAAAACGTAATCGAGCTATATCGCTCTCCTGATAACAACGCACACCTGAGCCATTGCGCTGAATATTTTTTACCAAGCCAATTTTTTCGTAGTAACGTAAGGTATCCACACTAAGACCAAGCGCTAATGCCACCTCGCCGATTCGCTTCATTTGTCAACACCTGGCGTTGCCGTTTCTATGCTCGACTGCATAAACGTGAGTATACGGTTATTGCTCAAATCAGTAGCAAACACCATTCCGTTTGGCGCGACCGCCACCGACATCGCATAATTAAATTGCCCATCGCCATCACCTTTACTTCCCATCGATGTTAAAAAGTGACTGTCCGCAGTAAATTTCTGTATCCGGTTATTATAAAAATCAGCGACAAACACATTGCCATTTAAATCAACCGTTAGCGAAGTCACCGTAGCGAACCAGCCATTAAACGGGCCAAAGATATTCGCTGCAAATGGCCCACCCCATTTATGGTGAAACTCGCCTGACGCATCAAACACTTGCACTCGATCGTTATAGCCATCTGCAACATAGACGCGATCAAAACTATCAACCGCCACATCAGTCGGGTAATTAAACTCACCTTTACCAGAGCCTACCGTACTGGTATTACCAAATTGCCGAATAAACTCACCTTCAGCACTTAAATGCTGAACACGCTGATTATAATAATCAGCAACATAAATCTCTCCGCGTGTATTCAATGCAACCCCACCCGGCGCATTAAACTGACCTGGTCCGCTACCACTGCTTCCGATACTGCGAATAAACGTTCCATCTAATCCGTAGACTTGAATACGATCATGCCAATAGTCCGCAACATATAAAACACCCTCAAAAATATCAAGATTCATAGGCCGGCCTAGCTGATGTGGGCCGTCACCCGCACTGCCGATAATTCGCTTGAATTGGCCGCCGTGATTAAAAACCTGAATTCGACCGTTACGTGAATCACTAACAAAGACTTCTTCATCGTTCACGGCGATACCTGTAGGATCATTAAACTGGCCTGGCTCTACACCGTGCTCTCCCCAGGCATTAGCAAACTGATAAGGTGCCTCTACGGCTGTAGGAATCCATAACCACCAAACAATTAGTGCCATCGCCAATAATAATGAGCTTAACGCCAGTGCACTGCGGATCAAAAATTTTTTCATACGCTAAACACCATTAAACTTTAAAAGCTTCGGCGAAAGCCGGTAGTAAAAACGAAATCATTTTCCAATGCATTGCCATTCAAGCTCTGTATTACTGGTATTTGAATGACCGCCTCTAGAATCCAGCGACGTGCGACATATTGCATACCTGGCGACAACCAAACTCTATCGCCTCCCGTATTACGATTAGACCTTCCATTCAGTCTATTTTTATCTTGATGCAATACGTTTAGCTCTAACACACTATAGAAAAACGCAGGCACACCACGTGCAATATCTTGGCGCCATAAACGATGCTGCCAAGATACATCGACACTCAACGTATCGCCCAATTCAATACCGCCTGATTCTCTGTTATCCCGATAACTAATCTGACCATTAAATTCATTTGTTAAGGTTTGATGTGTTGCGACTATCGCAGCGAACCAGTCCCAAGCGCCTGAACCAGTTTGTAAAGAAGGAGGCAAACGACCTACGCTATCTGATCGATCATCGTTGCCGGTCGGCGCTGTCAAACCACCAACGCCAGCTAAACGTAATGTACTACCCAGACCATCTTGCTGCCAAAGCTGATAACGTGCAAATCCACTAATATCACCAAACCCTTGATTGTCACGTGTCACACTACCAGCCACGCCACTCTCCTCTAACTCTCTATCGCTATAAGGTAATACACCAAATACAGCGAGCTTATTATTGATGCCATACCCCAAAACCGAACTTACTGTAATCGTATCTAGCTCTTGATCAACAGCGCTCGAACCGTCATCACTAGAGCGACTAATACTGAGTAGACCACGATAAATCAACTGTCCTTCAGATACGGGCAACGCGGTATTAAATGTGATCGGTGCAGCATTCACCGGAACCACCAAGAGAAACAACAGCGCTATAAATGCTGCTCTGCGCATAAGCGTCATCATCGCACCGACACTCTATTCAAAGGATCTAAGACTAAAGCCTGCTTTTTTTACCGCTCGCTCAACCTCAGGCTTCTCAAGTAATTCCCCTTCATCCATAGTCACCAATACATAGCCTTCATCAATATTGGTTTCCACACCATCAACACCACCCAGTTTCAGCAAGTGTTTCTCGATGCCATAAGTACAAAATGGGCATGTCAGTCCGTTAACACCCACCTTATAAGAAATATCTCCCGACCACGCATTCACGGAAGCCATCAACAATAAAACGAAAAAGCAGCTACGCAACATTTTATTACTCCTAAACAAGCAATCTAATATTAGAATAGGCATATCTTATGACTTGGAGCCAACTTCAGGTCAAGCGCTTTATTAGAGAATTTTAGATAGAATCGCTATTCATTCGGGAAAATATGAGAAAAGGAGTGAAGCTATGAAAATTCCGTCGAAATTGTTAGGCATCATGTTGTCTATCCATATTTAGACAATGCAAATGCCACCATCATAGAAAATGACATCACCGTATACATATCCAGCAAAAGCCCTAACTAAACCACGCTTGCGAATGTTCAGCCAATAAAGCAAAAATAGAACTCACACCAATAGGCTTTGATTTTATCGTGGCGACTCTAGCGTAACCTTCTCAGAATCCGGAATATTGATCAAAGTATGCAGTTAAGCGAGTATTGTCTGAGCCGGTCGCATCGACGACTTCCGCAGCCCTAAAAAATTTCCTTCGGTCACGAGCGTACTTTAAAAATATCTCGGGAACACCGCACAACAGCCTCTGCGGGAAAAAGATTTTTGCTTAATTTTTGCCTCAAAAGTAAATCACCTAAAAAAGGCGAAAAACAAT
>JAADIY010000034.1:43234-56195 GCA_013151045.1 Gammaproteobacteria bacterium | reverse complement strand
CAAGATCAGGCTATAGATACGGGCTGTGGTATTAAAGTATTTGATCGCACAGCATTTTTGGGTTTGCCTCGTTTTGATCATATGCATCGTTTTTTGCCTGCTTTATTTCGGAGTGCTGGTTATAGGTTTGTTGAAGAACCAGTAAATCATAGGCCACGTTTGCATGGCTATTCTAAGTATGGGCTTCACAATAGGTTGTGGGTTGGAATTGTCGATCTCTTTGCAGTGAAATGGTTGTTGAATAGAAAAATTAGTAGTGTTGGTGTTCGTGAGGAAGGTAATAATCATGTTGTCTGATTTGAGTCGCATGGAAGTTATTTGGCTTGCTATAGGGCTAATTGGCCAGGGTCTATTTACTGGGCGTTTTTTAGTGCAATGGATATGTAGCGAACGTGTCAAGCGCAGTGTCATACCTATGGCGTTTTGGTATCTAAGTCTTGCAGGAGGCTTAGTATTACTAAGCTATGCGCTTTACCGACAAGACCCCGTATTTATTCTAGGACAATTGATAGGTGCGTTTATTTATCTCCGTAATATTTACTTTTCACTGCGCGAGCGACGCTATCAAGATGTGAATACTTAACCTTGTTTCTTCAGGGTTTGGCTGACATCACTATTCGACCGCTGTTAGCATTGATTAAGAAACATTCAGATGTTTTAATTTTAGGGTGTTTGGCTTTAATCGTGCTTGGGGCTGGGTTAGGTTTACGTGACCCTTGGCCAGCTGACGAACCACGTTTTGCATTAATTGTCCGCGATATGCTCGCTACTGGAGATTGGTTGATTCCGTTTCGTGGCGGCGAAATTTATCCAGATAAGCCACCTCTGTTTTTTTGGACTATGGCGATTGCACTTTTATTGACGGGCTCATTGAAGTTGGCCTTTTTGTTACCTTCATTTTTAGCATCACTAGGGGTTCTATTTTTTGTCTATGATCTTGCAAGGCGATTGTGGAACGATGAGATAGCACGTTATGCTGCTCTTTTATTATTGTTGACCTTGCAATTTGTCTTGCAGGCCAAGTATGCACAGATAGATGCGTTACTGACGTTTTGGACAACACTGGGCTTGTATGGCTTTATCCGCTATTTACTGCTTGATGCGCACCCTGTTTGGCTTTTAGTTGGTTTTACAGCATGTGGCTTGGGTGTTATCACTAAGGGTGTCGGTATTCTACCCATACTCGTCTTTGTACCGTACGCGTATGCGGTGTATCGAAAGTGGGTGATAGCACGAAATACATCGCTAGGTTTATGGGTGATGGGTGTTATCGCTCTATTGTTGCCTATACTTTCATGGTTGGTGCCCATGTGGTTTGTCGTAGAGAATAGTGGTGATGCGATTCTTTATGCCTATCGCGATAATATATTATTTAGACAAACGTTGACCCGTTATGGCAATTCTTGGGGGCATATTAAGCCCTTTTGGTATTATTTAACGCAAATCCCTATCTTGTGGTTACCCCTTTCTTTATTGTTGCCTTGGTTGATTCCTGAATGGTATCAATGCATTAAGAATAAAAAGATTGAGTATCTACTATTACTTGGTTTTGCTGCGCTTGTTTTGCTTTTTTTTAGTATTAGTCCGGGCAAGCGTGGTGTGTATATTTTGCCGATACTTCCCGCCATGGTTCTTGCGGCAGCACCATTTTTACCCAAGCTGATCACGAATATTAATGTTAATCGGTTAGCTTTTATTGCCTCATTGGTCTTAGTATCATCGCTGTTAGCGGTCGCTGGATACGCGGTATGGGGTGATTCGCATAGATTAAGCTCCATCAGTATCGAGACGCTTTATACGCTTAGTGCAGTGTTATTCGTATTCTCGTTATCTATGCTGACAGTTATCATTTTGATTAAGCCAGTGCGTGGTAGTGTGGCACTGAGTAGCGTTATAGTATTATTTTGGCTGATGACAAGCTTGGTTATCGTACCAGAGTTAAATGCTTACCGTTCTGGCAAGGACTTTATTTTGGGCGTAGAGGCCTTACTTTTGCCTGAAGATGAATTAGCAATAGTGGGCTATAAAGAACAGTTTTTGTTGCAAGCTCAAGGCTCAATTAGTCATTTTGGTTATGGGCGGAATAATATAGAAGAGCTACAAGATGCGGTGACGTGGCTTAAAAAGAAATCAACACGGAAACTATTGGTACGTGAGAGTATTGCTAAGTCCTGTTTTAGTAATAGGGGGCAAAAAGTTGGTTATGCGAATAGTTCGTATTGGGTTTTAATTGATGGTGGTGAATCAACGGAATGTATTGGATCGCCCAATCCATATACAGTGTTTTATCAAAAATGATGGTGGGATAGTCAGTCTCAAGATTTAACAAAAACGATTTCAGTTAAAATTCGTACTCCAATAAAAAGCGTAAGGTCCGATTTGGGCTGTCTTCATCTAAGCCAAAGATGACCCCAGATTCCCAGTGTAATGCACGGCGAGTACCAATACTGATATTTCCCTGTAGTACAGGGCCTAAAGCATTGGTATTTTCGCCACTATAAAATTCAATGGCGGGTTCAAGGTGGCGCGAATAGCGATAACGAATTTGTGAGCCAAAGGTGGCATCAGTCTCACTTTTAGTATCACTGCCAAATTCTTGTGTAATAAATAAGTTGGTGGTGCCACTCCATTTTCCTAGTTCTTTTTCTACTAGCAGCACTGTAGAAAACCCCCAAGCATTTTCGCCATTTTCTTTTTCAAGTTCAAATAGCACGCCTAGATCTGCCCAGAACTCACCTTGTTCTGTAAGTTGCCATTTTACTTCGACTTCGTAGGCTTCAATCTCGAAATTCTGTTGATCTGATCGCTCACCAATTAGATATAGTTCGCCAAACCATTTGTCGCCAAATGAGCGACCATAGGATAGTTGGTGTAGGGCAATATCATCAGGTTCACCAGCTTGGTTATCTTGAAAAATAACGCGATATTCGATTTCTTGTTCAAGCGCATCGACATAGGGGTGATAAACTTTGTCTATGACAGACCCATATGAATAGCTGCTAGTAAAGCATGACAATGTGAGTGCGCTGAGTGAAAGAGTTGATGAGAGTACTTTTTTAATGGATAAGTTTTTCATAGTATTAAGTGTTTATTTTCTCGTCTAAACATTTTATTTTTGGTGTTTTTTTAATGCCAATAAACAGCATAATCATTACAGTTGTTAGATAACCGAAGAACTCTAATATGGAAGGGGTTGCTTCGTAACCAATAAGTCCGTACAGCAGCCTGCCGGTGAGAGAGTATTCTGATAGAAGGCTTGATGTATCCCATAATATGGGCGTCGATGGTATCCAGTCAGCCTGGTTGAGCAATAAAAGTGCTTGTGATGTCATGCTGCCAGCAATAAGAGAAAATAAAATAAGTCCAATTATATGGCGCCTTTTTCCGGTGATTGCTCCAAGAGCATAATAAAATAAGATACCAATACTCACCCCAATACCTGTGCCAATAATACTGCCGGTAGTAACCGAAACCAGGTACTCAGCATGTGTTAAGGCACCAGCAAGATAGTTATATATTTCAGCACCTTCTCGCACTATGGCTAAAGCTACGATGGCGGTAGCATTGACTATGAATAGTGTCTGCCCGTATTTTTTTGTATTAAAAATGGACCTGGAATAAAGGAATGTTGCAATAAACATGAGCATGACTATGGCTATTTGAATACAAGCATTGACTATTTCTTGACCAACATAGTCAAACCACTCGGAGATATTGCCAATATTAAGTCCGTAGATATAAGCACCCAAACTGCCGATTAATAAGGCGCTAATTGCCCAGCGAGATGACAGCTCTAATTGTTTAGTCAGCGCCATGAGTATGCTTATGAGGATAGATGCCTCTAATACTTCTTGTGAAATTAATGCAATTGAATTTAAAAACATTTTTTTATTTCTATTGTCGTCACTCGATAGCGACAATTTTTCCTTGTGCAGTTTTAGGATAAAACTCGCCGAAAAAAGGGTATTCGCCGGGTGCAAGTGGGCCGATAAAAATTACGGCTTTTCTATTGCCAGCTATCACTTTTTCTCGGTTTAGCTCGTAACTTTCAAATTCTTCTGGTGTTGGGTCAAGGTTTTTGATGAGCAGTTTGATTTTTTTATTTGCAGGTATTTCTATTATCGACGGATAGAAGAGATGATCCTTTATCTCCAGTTCAATAATAGGAGGCCCAGCGAAAGCGTTAAATGGACTGATTATAAAGCCGATGCAAGTCAGTAGGACTAATTTGTAATGTAGTGTTTTCATTGGGATTATTGGCGTCTAAATTCTATAGTAATGGCGCAACCGCTAGTGAAGCTAGAGTTTTCTATTTTTATCGTTGCGCCATGCAAATCAGCAATATGTTTGACTATGGTTAGACCGAGTCCGCAGCCTGGAATGGCTTGCTGATTTTTATGACGGTAAAAGCGTTCAAATACCTGGTCACGTGCTTCTATAGGGATTCCTGGGCCTGAGTCTTCAACACGTAGAGAGTATTTGCTCTCGGTTTCTTCGAGAGTAATTCTGATATCACCACCTTTAGGGGTGTATTTGTTAGCATTGTTAAGCAAGTTTTGTATTAATGCGGTAAGGCCAAAAGTATTGCCATTTATTTTGCTGTGAATACCAATTAATTCAATGTTTTGTTGTTTTTTTTCAAAACCAGAATAATGTTCAGCAATGATATTTTGAGTAAGTGTATATAAGTCTATTTCTGAGAAGTCTTTGCTCAGTTCTTCGGGCGTTGTCCGATATAGCAAGAGAAGTTGCTCGATTAAATGGTGCATGCGATTGACGCCATCATTAAGCTGTTTTAATGCATCACTATTGGTGGGTATTTCTTGTTTGATATTGTGTAGTTGTATTTTCAATGCGCTGATAGGTGTGCGTAATTCATGTGCCGCATCTGCTGTAAATAGTTTTTCCCTTTCTAAAGTCGTATCTAACCTTTGTAGCAATGAGTTAATAGAAGTGGTGACTTGTTTGAGCTCTTTGGTTGATTCTTTAGCAGCGATAGGGGTTAAATCATTGTTTTTTTTGTTGCTGAGTTCATTGGCTAATTGACGAAGTGGCTTGAGTCCGTAGCCGATGATGAGCCATATTAACAAGCTAACTAGTGGTATACCGAGTAAAATCGGATAGACTGATTTTAAAATGACATTTTCAGCTAAAAGAGAACGTATATCGTCTCTTTCGGCTAAAGCAATCCAGACGTTTCTCTTTCTATCGTAATAACCTAGGCTACGCCAGCGGTGCCTGTCAAAATTGATGTAGCCATAACCAGGTTGGAAATCGGCGATAGGTGTGTCGGGAGCATTATTTGAAGCAGCAATAATTTTATTATCTTTCCATAATTGAAAAGCAATAGTGCTGGTATGTTCTATATTGCTGGCATTACCTTCGACATGAAGGTTGGCAATTAATTTTGCTGTATTAAGCATTTTTTCATCAAACAGCAGTTCGGCTTCTTTCATGCTAGATGAATAACCTTGGATGGCAGCAATAAAATTAAAAAGTACGAGCGTTGCAACAACAGATAAAATCAAAAAAGTACGTATAGAACTCACTGCGCGTTAGTCTTTTCAGCTTGAGCGTCAATTTTGTAGCCGACACCGCGTACTGTTTTGATGAAACTCATGCCGAGCTTTTTTCTTAAATGATGAATATGCACTTCTACGGCATTGCTAGCAACTTCTTCGTTCCAGCCATATAGGCCACTTTCTAACTTGGAACGGGTAAGAATTTTTCCGACGTTTTCCATGAGCAGTTTTAGCAGCATATATTCTTTTCGTGATAGTTCTATTTCAATGTCATTAATCATGACATGATGGTTGTTAATGTCGAGAGTGACTGTATCGATGGTTATTGTTGATAAGCTTGTAGTGCTAAGGCGTCGTTCAAATACTCTGAGTCTGGCGAGTAATTCTGTCATTTCAAAGGGCTTGGCCAAATAGTCATCGGCACCGCTATCCAGGCCAAGTACTTTTTCGTCGGCACTATTTCTAGCAGTTAGCACTAAAATAGGGAGTGTTGGCGCAATGTTTCTCAGTTGTTTTAAGACGTGAAGGCCGTCTTGATCAGGCAGGCCGAGGTCAAGTATGACAATATCCGGGGCTTCTATCTCAATAGTATGAATGCAGGAGTTGCCCGTTTCAACATGGTTGACGGCATAAGCTTGTTTTTTTAATGCTTGTATTAGACCTGTGGCTAACGGCCGGTCATCTTCAACTAATAGTATTTGCAAGACGGTGCGTTCCTGTCCATTCTCTGAGTCAGAGTTTACTCTCAATAAACAATAGTTTCTCCTGGATTTCTTTTTGTCTGCCGGCATCTGCTAGTGTTCGTTGGGGCGCGAGGGTGCGTTAATAGCTTTGGCCAAATAGTTTTTTGATTTGTTGTATTGTTTTTCATGAATGAGGTAGTCAGCATAAAAGAAATTGCTGTCTATGCCATCAGGGTCAATAGAGAGGCCTTTTTCTAAAAGTTCTTTGGCTTTAGTGTCATTACCAAAGCCAAGAGGCCAGCTAGGAACGTTGAGATAGAGTGCGCCGAGGCTAACATAGGCAGCACCACGCATCGCATTTGGGTCGATAGCCAAGGCCTTTTCAAAGTCTTTTTTTGAGGACTTTGCTAATTTCAAAGCGCCTAATCCACCTTTAACACCAGCATAAGTTGATTTGATGATTCCGCTCCAAATCCAGGGTATAGCCGAGTCTGGATATTTAAGTATTGTTTGCTCAGCTTCTGCCACAAGATGTTTAAATGCTTTGATCTGCGTTTTTCCCTGAGATTGATAGGTTACTTCGGCCCATTGCTGTTCTAGGTATTGTGTTTGGGATAATAACTCAAACTTTTGGTCGGCTCGACTGGTGTTTATAGAAATAATTAATAACAATATGATGGCTGATATCACGCTGCTAAAAATCGGGCGAAAGGTTAATATAAAGTGTCTCTTCATTGTTGTGCAAATCGTTTGATTGTATCGAGCTGTTTGACGAGTGCCTTGTGAACGATGTTTGGAAATAATGCGTTAACACGGACAAATAATTTCTCTGGCCAGCCCATATATATTTCATTCTTATTACTAGTGAGTAACTTAATTAAACACTCAGCAACATGTTTTGGCTCATCGGTTTTATTACCTAGAGCTTTATTGAGCTCGGTGATGCTATTAGAGTTTAAACGTGTTGCAGTTGCCCTAGGCGCAAGATATTTCACCTCTATAGCAGTGTCAGCAAGTTCTCTGCGTAAAGCTTCGGTGAAGCCGCGAAGCCCTGCTTTGCTCGCACAATAGACGCTAAACCCGGGGTGTCCGATACTGCCAAAAATTGATCCTAAATTAACGATAGCCGCTTCTGGTCGTGTTTTTAGCTGTGGTATTAGGTCATGACAGAGCAGGATGGGAGAGACTAGATTGGTGGTTAAAGTTAGCTCCATAATTTCTGTGTTCTGATATTCTAATAATTGAAAGTCTAAAATTCCTGCAGCATTAATGACAATATCGATATTAGCCTGTTGTGCATGGCTGACGATGTCGCTGCGGCCGCTCGGCGAATTGATATCAGCAATAATAATTTGATGTCTGCCCTGTATTGCGTTTAGCTGATTTTGTGTCGAGAGCAGAGTGACTTCTTGGCGGTCAGCTAATAATAAATGACAACCCTCTTGAGCAAGTTGTTTGCCAATAGTGCTGCCAATGCCACCTGATGCGCCAGTAAGTAATACATTTTTGCCTTTCAAGTTCATAAAAACTCCAGTGTTAGGCGGCTAGTGGAAGACCATGATGGGCAGATAGTGAGCGAAAAATATCACCGTATAGGCGATAAAACATTTTTGCCGTATGAATAATTAATTTTTGTTCATTTGGGTCGTCTATTTTATTCATTAGTGTCTCGAAAAATTTGACGTGATCTTGGTCAAGAGAACCGTGAGAATATAAGTAGCTAAAAGCATTTTTTGGTAGAGAGAGGGTAGATAAGATGCCGTCGGCAGCCTTGTCTGCAACAGCAATACTAGTGCCTTCTAATACATGCACCATGCCAAAAAACCCTAATGGGTTGACGCGTTGAACCATGTCGTACGCGTAAGAGATCATAAGTTCGGTCGAGGTGATAGGGTTACTATTGCGCGCAATATCCTTATTGAACCCACACGCGGCGATATCATTTAATATCCATTCTTGATGCCCAATTTCTTCTTCAATATATTCGGCGACGGCTTCGCGTAACCATTCGTGCTTTTCAGGTAAGCGAGATCCAGTTGCCATAAGTAGGGGCACGGTATGTTTAACGTGATGATAAGCTTGTCCTAGAAAAGCGACATATTCATCAAGCGTAATGGTTCCGTCAATTGCTTTAACGATAATAGGAGAAGACAGCAAGGTTTTTCTGTCATGTTTGGTTTCTTCTTTTAGTTGATCAAAAAAATTCATAGTTCTTAACCATTGGTTTTATGAGTATAAGGATTCGATGTTATGTTGATATTGAGCTTCGATAGCTTGACGTCGTGGCCGACCATTTTCGGTCATTAATTCTTTTTGTGTTGCTAGTGGGTGTGATAAACGATGCCATCGTTTAACGCGGGCATAGTCCGGTAAACGAGCATTGCTGATATCGATAAGTTGTTGAAGTGCTGCGTCGTTGTTTTCGCTGTTTTGCGTTGATAGCAGCGCAATGCAATACGGCTTTTCATCACCTAGTACTATGCATTCAGTGATGGATGGATGAGAAAGTATTTCGCTTTCCACCCATTCAGGATTAATGTTTCTGCCAAAACTGGATATCAGTAAATTTTTCTTGCGACCATTGATAGTGAGGTAGCCATCATTGCTTAATGATCCTAAATCACCTGTGCGAAATTGTTTTTTATTCCAGCTATCAGAATCACCCAAGTAACCAAGCATGGTATGACCTGAAACAATAATTTCGTTATCATCAAGAGTAATGTTTAGGTGAGCTAAGGGTTTGCCACAGGAGCCCAGTTTATTATGGCCGGCAGTATTGAGGCTGATAACAGAGCCGCATTCTGACAACCCATACCCCTCATATACTGGTAAGGCTAAATTGTGTGCTTGCGTGAGCAAGTGCTGTGATAGTTTGCTACCACCAACGGCAATAAATTCTAGAGAAGTGGGTAGCGACCATCCTGCTTCAACTGCTGAGATGAGTACTGTTAATAGCTGTGGGGTGAGAATAATGCTACTGGGTTTATGGTGACTTATTGATTGGCAGAATTTCTCACAATCAAGAGACGAGCTACCATAAAACCCATTTTCTAACAGGCTGGGGATAATGACTTCACCGTTAGATAGTAAGGGCATATAAAGTCCGGCTACGTTCTCTAAAAGTGTGCTTAATGGCAGGAGGCAGAGATGGCGTTGATTTTTTAGCTCGATGGTTTCAGCTAGCATTTTTGCTTTCTCAAGAAGCTGATGGTTACTTAGGCAGACTCCTTTAGGTTTTCCGGTCGATCCAGAGGTGAACGTAATTTTTTGTGTGTTCTTCGGTAAGCTATTGCTGGAACTGGCATGTTTAAGGATAAGTAAGTGGTAACCACTGAGTATTGTCTTTTGCGAAAAAGATATTTTATCGGTTAATAACGAGATAAAGAAATCATCTTGCATAGCCAAAATGGCATCAATGGGGGCAGTATCAAATATATGCTCAAGCTGATTTTTAGAAAAAAAAGTGGGCAATGGAATTAAACAAATTTTAGCCTGTTGACAGGCAAGGTCTATGATTAGCCAGTTAATGCTATTGTCACCATGGAGGGAGAGCACCTTGATTTTTTTCTCTGTTAATAGCTCGGCTAATCGTTCACAGCGCCCAATTAAATCAGCAGTGGTTAGACTTTGATTGGCGCTGTGAGCAATCAGCCGTTTTTCTCGGCTGCTTGATTTAAGCTGCGTAAGCAGATTTTCCATCAGATTTCCGCTTAGGGTTAATAAGTGTTGATAGAGTATTAAAACGATTTTTATAACAATGTAAAACTTCGTTATAAGCAGATTGTTTTTTTAATATTTGAAGTGCTTGTGAAAGTTTCGCTGCGACGACTTTCGGTTTCTGTTCATAATAGCTGCCCCAGTCTGACAATGGCGAATGTTGCAATAGCTTAGGGTCTGAATCGTGTAACGGATAGAGTGGAATACCTAAACGTCCTATTGCTTTTTGTACTGGTAATGTCGCAGTAAATGTGACCCATTCAAGCTCAGTTGCTTCAAGCATGGCTGTTAGTGCAATAAACAGTAATTGACTGCCGCCAGGTTTAGTAGAAGCAAGGTTGCCTATTTCGGCTATCTGCTGTCGCGTCACGATATGCCCAGTTTTCTGACTAAGAACGACCTCAATGCTTTGTGGTAGATATTGTTCGAGAAAAAGCTTATGCGAGATGGCGGGCCGAACACCGGCTGCAGAACAAAATTTGTTTTCATGGCGCAAGGATAATAATAGAGGCATGAAGTCGTGAAGCTTGGCTTTATATATTGAAAAGAACTGATCGGATATATACGTCTCTAGTAATTGTCGCTCTGGCGTCGAGTCAATATAGACGTCGAAATTTGAATTATTTGCAACTAGCAGCCCCATGGTTTTGACGACGGCTAGGTTGGTATTGCCATGTTTAGGACGCTGTGTTGCCATGTTTCTACTCTCAAAATGATGAGTTTGTAGACTAGTAGATAATGCTTAAGAGATTCTTAACGTGTTGAAATTAGTCTGAATTAGCCAATAATTTAGGTCGATAAGGTGAATTTTTTGGCATTATTTATAGCTCTGAAGGTACAGAAGAGTGGCATTTGGCATTAATCAGCGATGTGTTTTCGACTGAGCACGCAGTAATAGCGGCTAATTGCCTTATTGGTATGTCTTTAGTTATGCGAGCCTATAATTAGGCTAAGTTATGGATTCCATTCGGTTTTGGCGGTTTTGCTATTCAAGTCAGCTCTAATCTGTGCCGTTATCTGTGTTATCAGTTTAACCGTTAGATCTAGAAAGTGAAAAAAGGATTAAAACTCGCGCGTATTGTTACGCCCACTTTGCTAACAGCAGTTTTGCTGCTGTTTATCGTGCCTGCCTGGTCTGCGGGCAACCAGATTGCTGATGTTCGTGTCCTTATAGATATCTCTGGCAGCATGAAGAAAAGTGACCCTGATAATTTACGTATTCCTGCGACTCGTCTGATTTCTGGTTTGATGCCTGAAGGCAGTCGCAGTGGTGTGTGGACCTTTGGACGTTATGTCAACATGCTAGTGCCAGTGCGTAATGTTGACGATGAATGGCGCGAATTAGCGAAAGAAAAGTCTGCGCTTATTAATTCAGCGGGTTTATATACGAATATTGAAGGTGTGCTGGAAAATGCCTCCAGTGGTTGGTTTGAATACGATCCGAATACTAAACGTAGCATTATCCTATTAAGTGATGGCTATGTAGACGTATCGAAAAAGGCTGGGGAAAGTGAAGCATCGCGCCGCCGTATTATTGAAAAAACCTTACCACGTTTAAGGAAAGCAGGTGTTGTTGTGCATACCGTGGCGTTGTCTGATGATGCTGACCATCAATTACTTGAAACCATATCAGTAGCGACCGAAGGTAGCTACATGAAAGCATCTGAAGCCAACAAGCTTAATCGTTTATTTTTGAAGCTCTTCGAAAAATCTGCTGACGTCCCTTCACTGCCGCTTAAAAATAACGAATTTAAAGTAGATAAAAGTATTAACAATATGACTTTGGTGATTATGCAAGAAGGCGAAGCCAAGCCCGCTGCAGTGATTGCACCAGATGGTCAAACTTTTAATCAGGCGTCTCATCCTGAGAATGTAAAATGGCATCATGAAAAGGGTTTTGACTTGGTGACCGTAGAGGCACCAATCGTAGGGGAATGGAAGATTGATGCCAATATTGATCCCGATAACCGCGTCATTGTTGCGACAAACCTTGAGCTTGGTGTCTCACCTATTCCTAACACCATTATGCCAAATGAGATTATTCATATTTCTGGCCATATGCTTGAAGACAATAAGCCTTTAGTGAAGCGCCAGTTATTGGATACCATTGATATGGTGTTATTACAAGAACAGCCTAATGGCACGGCTCAAAGTGTGAAGTTGACCGATAACGGTATTCCACCTGACTTAAGTGTTGGTGACGGGGTATTTAGTACAACAATGCGACCGCTTGATATACAAGGGGTTTATGAATTAAGTGTTATTGCATCGAGCCCAACTTTTGAGCGTGAGTATCGCCATACTGTTAATGTCATGGGTGAGCCCGTTACCACAGCAGTTGAGCAGCTGAGTGCAGAGCAAGGTGGAGTGTTCTTGTTGACGCTAACGCCACGTATTGATAAATCAATTTTGGCGATTGAATCCCTAACATTAAAACTGGCAGGCAGTGATCAACCGGCAGTTGAGTTGCCACGTGATGAGAATGAAATCTGGAATTTTGAATTGCCTGCGCAGGTAGGTGATAAGCATTTAACTTTTAATGTTTTTGGCAAGATTGACGGTAAGCGTGATTTCTCTTATGAGTGGAATATTGCAATGCCTGCGGCAGTGCCATTGAATACACCTGTTGTTGAAGAGCTTGCCAGTGAGCTAGAGGTGATTGGTGAAGAACACCCAGCACCTGCTACTAATGATAACCATACGGAAGTTGAGCCAGTGGCTACTGTGGAAGAAGCTCATGAAGAGGCAGCTCATTCTGATGTCGAAGTTGTTGTGCCAGAAGACGGCCATGAAGAAGAGCAGGGCACAAAATGGGGTTTGGTTATTGGAATTATTGTTGGCGTTAACTTGTTGTTTGCAACAGGTGGCGGCATCTGGTGGTGGTTAGCACGAAGACGCAAAAAAACTGTTGAAGTAGATGATGAATTTGAAGTGGCTACGCCCGAAGCCAGCGATGCTGTAGCGGGTGAGTCGACTGATGCAAAAGCGCCTTCTGACTCGATGGAACCCGAGGAAACGAATCAAGGTGCGGTAGCCGAA
>JAADIY010000034.1:0-43229 GCA_013151045.1 Gammaproteobacteria bacterium | reverse complement strand
CCGAAAAAACCGAAAAAGCTGAAGCGGATGCAGCTGAAGAAAAGGTAGAAGAAGCTGTCGAATCTGAGGCCGATAAGGTCGCTTAACCGTAAGGGGATGGATGAATGGAGGAGTTGATTGCTAGCTCTGGAATGATCATTGTTGAAGTGGCACTTGTATTGATTGTGATATGTGTTGCGACTGTGGTGATTTTACTGCGAAAAAGTAAAGGTAAAACGACAGAAGCAAAAGATTTTGTTAAACAAATTAATGCTAATGTCAGCACCAGAAAAGAGAAACATTTAGAGTTTGCCAAGGAGAGTTTTGGTGAGCATTTTGATGAATCAGAAATTACCGCCCATGTTGATTCCTTATTAGAAAAAGAAAATTCACTATATGGCAAGTTTGTAAAAGTTGTGATGCAACATGAAGGACATGCTATCGAGCATGTTAATCAGTATGTCGATGATTTAATTAAGGCCTGCCATATTAAATTGCCTAAAAAGGGTGAAAGTGAAGCAGAGCCGGCAGACGAAAAATTACACGAAGAACTGATTCAGACATTACGCGATGAAAATGAGGATTTACGCTATAAAATAGATAAGCTAACCGCCGACAATGAAAAAATCATGTCTGAATATGAAATTATTTACGAAAAAAACGAACTCCTTACGCGACAGAATTCCGCGTAAGAGGCCTGCTTTTGATTTAAGAGCTAATGGTTTCCCGCTATCGTTTTTTAAAGTGAGCTAAATACTTTTCTAAGTAAATCGCTGCTTCGTGCCAGTGGGTCTTGTCGTATCTTAGCTTCTTCAAGTGCAAGTTTTGCAAATAAGCCATCTAAGGCTTTGTCTGTCACGTGCTTATCTAAATCTAAATCGTCTTTCTTGATTAGCCCACCCAACATACCTGCCTTTTTTGTCAGGTTTTTATAAGAAGACGTAACGCCTGTTTCGTTGGTGGCATTTTGTACTAAAGGAAAAATAGCTGCACTGAGTTGGCTTTCGGTGTTCTTCCGGAAAAACGCGGTCGCTGCATTCTCTGGTCCGCTAAGTATTGATTTTGCATCTTCCAAAGACATGTTTTTTATAGCTTTAGCAAAAATATCGCCAGCAAGAGGAATCGCTTTTTCAGCAGCACTATTCATAGTGCCTATAAATTGATCGGCGTACTTATCTTGTTTAACCGCACGCAGACCTTTCTCTACTGATTTTAAAGCACTAGGCATAGGGATTCGCACAGCGGCATCATTGAGAAAGCCACCCTCTTTACCAAGCAGTGAGATAGCTCGTTGCACTCCGACAGATAAGGCTTCTTTTAGGCCATCAACCATTTCACCATCAGTCAGGTTGGATAGCGATATATCGCCACTTTTTTTGTCATCGCTACTAATATATTTATCTAAAAAATCTGCCCAGCCTGCTTCGCTACGTAAACTAAAGGTGAGTGCCGTTACACCAGCGATAACACAGACAACGGCAATCGTTGTCATTCGACGTTGCTTGACACGAAAATCAGTGTGTTCGTGGTTTATCGCTTTAATCGAGTTCTGCATAACGGCTCTGCCCTATTTTAGTGATTTTTGTAGCGATAGTATCGCTGTTTGTAACCATAATGTTTCGGACTGTCGTGATAATAACGCTTTTTGTATGAGTAACGTTTATTTCGATAATGGTTGCTATGACTATTGCCGCGATAAGACTTCACGGTATGATCGTTACTATAGTGCTCACGTTGAATATATTTTTTCTTGTAATGGCCGCGATCATCATCATAACCGCGGTTATTGTAGTGGCGCTTTTTATAGTGCTTGTTTTTTTTGTAGTTATGACGGTGCTGATTCTTATAAGCAAGATAGCCAACTGTTGCAATGGCTGCACCAGCTATAATGGCTACGGTAGCATCGCCGCCGCTGTGCCGTTTATGCTCGGCCTGAGCGGGTGTAATCATCGCCATTGTGGCGATTAAAAGTGAGCTTATCGTTCCTAGTGCACGTTGAGTCAACATAGCTACCTCCTTTATTGGCTAGCTGTTGTACGGTTACAGATTGCGATAACTTGGCTGAATGGCGAGTGAATTACTGATCGTGTTTTGTATCAAACTGTTTCAGTTTTGTCACGGTCGGTGATATTAATGTTTCGGGTTGATTCTCGGCGGTGACAACATTTAACGGGGTGCGATAACCAACACTGCGAATGACTTGCCATAATTGTTTTATCCCTTTCCAGAGTTTAGGTAACAACCAGGTCATTAATAAAATCATGATTGCTAGTAGCGCCAAGAACACCGCTGGGTAATTAAGCGCTACCCAGAGGCCGGTAAATACTGCGACATCTTCACCTAGCGAGACGGTCCAATTTGATACGGGCTCGGGTGAGGTATTAATTATAACGCGGCTGCCCGCTTTGGTAGCATGACTGGCAGTAGCGAGACTGCCGCCGACTAAGCCTGCGGCAATAGTTAATGCCGGACTGACGTCACCGATTGCGCTGGCAGATAATACCACTGCGGCAGGTATACGAATGAAGGTATGAATAGCATCCCATAGAGTATCCAGGCCGGGCACTTTATCAGTGACAAATTCGATGCTGTACATTAAACCCGCTGCGGCTAATACCAGTGGGTTGCTGAGTACTTCAAGATTAGGTGGTAGGTCGATATGGCCTGTTAAGCCAAATGCACCCAGTGTTGCAATAGCGGCATAGAGATTGATGCCGCTAGCCCAGGCAACTCCCATAACCAAAGCAATGGTTTCGATAGACTGCATTGATGTTCCCCGAAAAGCACTTGAGATGCTTTTAATGCTAATTATACGTTATCATAGCGCATCGATTATGAATATAAAGTTAACTAAAACAATGATTTACAAAACTATTGGGCTTGTGTGTGTGCTGTCTTTGCTATTGTTAAGCGCTTGCAGCGGAGCAAATAATGCGGCTGAAGCGAGTTGGCTTCATGGTACGTGGGAAGTGACTCATAACCCAAAGAACGACGATGATGATGATATTGAATTTTTGCCCGACGGGAAGGTGTTTATAAAAACCAAACAAGGCGACCTAGAAGGTTATTATGCTTTAGAGGGCCGTTTGTTAAGAATGTTGGTGACGGTTAACAGCCGGCCGATACCGACTGAATTTAGAGTCTCTGAGAATAAAGATAAATTGATTTTCGAAAATGGTGCGGAGTATTCACCGAAGGCACCCTAATGCAGGCAGGGTATAGCGGATAATAGTCGTTTATCACTGATTGAGCAGAGTATCTTTTGCCTGATTGATTTTGGCCGCAAGATAGTCTGAGCCACCGCGGTCTGGATGGTTTTTTTGCATTAGGCGGCGGTGTGCCAAAATAATTTCATCTTTATTTGCGCCGTTATCTAGGCCTAAAATTTCTAAGGCCTCAGTATGCGTCATATTGCCGCTACTATCGGTAGCGCTTTGCTGCGAGCTATTGGCATTATTGCCCCAGTCTTCTCCATAAATGCGATTAAGATAGGTTTCAACCAAGGCAGCAGATTCATTATCGTTAGCAAGACATTCTTCGTAAAACCGCATGATGGCTTCTTTTGACATGGCACTAAGTCGTTGCCCCTTGAAGCGGCCTGCGCAAATTTCCCCATCTAGCTCACCGCTTTCATGGTTTAAAGTCATGGTGAGCAAGCGCGCACTAACTTTAGAGCTTTGATCGTCTTTTTTTTCGGGGCGTGTGGACTGTTGGCTTTGGCGAGAGCGACCTTGGCCTTTTTGCCAATTTTGTAGCCATTTTAATATGGGAAGATAACGTAGTAATGGCATTAAGCGAGGTAATAACGCAAACAAGGCACCAATTGCAGCGATAATCCAGTTTAACTTGACGATAGCGAGTATGACGATAAAGCCGATTGCCACATAAAAACCAATCTGCTTTATTTTTTTTGCAACATGAGCAGGGCTGGCTTTAAGAAAGGCGTTGAGAAATATAGCGAGCGCGCCGATGACGAGTAGCGCAATAATAAGTTGTGGAGGCATAATGAGTATTAGCGGTTAGGTAATTGTTGGGTAAGTTGTAATGCGTTGCCACCTTGTTTTTGGCCGTATTGTTCGAGCGCTTTGCGCCCACCCGCTGCATAGGCTGCAACTGCTCCCATTAAGTCACGTAGCTGTTGTGCACTGTCGGCATCAAAATGGCAGTAAGCACCTTGGCTTAGTGTTGCCATATGGAGAAAGACTTGTTGGGCATGCGGATTAACACCTTCTTGAAATACAAAGATGGGTACCCCTAAAACGCCAAGTTGGCCCGCTGCGCCGCAGATATCGTCGACATTTTCTTCGCAACAATCCCCTACGTAGACCATGGCGTGAATGCGTGATTGTTTGGTTTCTTTTATAGCATGGCGCAAAACACGTTCTATTTGAGTATGTCCACCTAAGCAGCTTACCGATGACATAGTATTACGTAGTGTATTGGTATCGTTGAGCCAGTTTGAATGAACGAATTCGTTATAGCCGCGAAAGTGGCAAAGCTGTACTTCTAACCCACCTAAAGCATCGCTAGCGCTAAACATTTCTCCCTGTAGCTGGCAGGCATTGTCCCAGCTTGGTTCGCGGCTGGCGGTTGCATCCATAGCGAACAGGAGCCGTCCACGTTTTGTACCACGAGGGCACGTAGAGGCAGGCTTTATCGCTTTAGTGGTAGCAACTTTCTCTAAAAACGCATTAACGCTGGGGTTGCTGGTTTTTGTGCTCAGTGTTTTCTTAGACATAAGTTCTTAACTAATGCACCGCGTCGCTATGAAGTGTTTGCTTTATTTGTGGCTGACGTGAAGGCGAAGCATGATGCAAAATCATGTGCCAGCTATCGTTAATCAGTTCATAGATGTTTGTTGCGTGAATAACGGATTTTTGCATGGCATTATTTTCAACAAGCATTAAGTGTTCTTCAACGCTATGTACCGCTAGTGTCGGGCTGATGTTATAGCTTTGTGCGGCAATAGTGATCGCCAAACTTAAAGGTTGTTTGAACATTGATTGCCAGCTTTCTAATACCTCTTCAGTTCCGCTTAATCGATCTGACATTGGGTGAATGCAGACGATATTGTCGCCATCTGCCCAAATTGAGCGCATTAAGTCGTAGTCTGACTTTTCGAAGGCGAAGTAAAATGCTTTTTCTGCTTCTTCCGAGGTGGTGTAAAGTTTGTCGTGTAATGTGCCACTCATCTAGGCTAGTGCCTCAGGTTTGCTGCTAAGTATTGGTTTACGTGCCGATAAGTATATACGGAGTAGGGATAAACGAGGTGTCGGGGTTCTTCCTTAGTGTTGGCCTTATTGTAATAAATGGGGTATAACCGGCGCTTTTCAATGACTTTTAAACTGTATTTGGAGAACTAGGCATGGCTGAAACTGTTGATGAATTGACTGTGGAATATACAGATAACGGTGTGGTAACGGTTAAAGAACTGGATAAAACTGTGCTCACTAAAGGGGCATGGGCGACGCTGATCTACCGATATCAAGATTTTGATCGTAAAAAAGAGGACTATGGTCCTGAAAAATATACCATTCGACGCTATCAAAAGCGTAATGGCGAATATCAGCAAAAGTCTAAATTCAATATTTCCAGTGCTGATCAAGCGCGCAAAATAATAGCTGCGCTAGAAGAATGGATAGGTAAAGAATAGGGCTTTGCTGGTTTATAATTCTTATATTTGTTAGAATATTGTTAGGAAGTGGCGATTCATAGCGCATACACTCAATTTAGCTCAATTGGATTTTTTTGATAAATCCACGCTTGATATTACTGGAATAGCCCAAATATCGAGCATTCATATTTTTTGTTTTACACTAATTTAGGTATAACAGTCCCATGGCAGTTAAGAAGAGAAAACGTAACCCTAAGAGTAAACCGGCAATTGTTCGCATCGATCATAAGAGTACGCACGGCTATCAAGTTAGAGTGCCTTTTGAACACAGTCCGCAAACGCGCTTTTTTGCTGATGGTGTGCATGGTAGCGGCCGTAAGGCGCTAAAGGCTGCTGAGGAATGGCGTAATGAAATTTTCGCAATAAAAGGTATTAATCCTAGCAATCGTCGTACTATTCGCTTTACTCATAAAAACAACAGGACAGGCGTGGTTGGTGTGACGACACAATGGATTCGTAAAGGTGAATACGAATACAAGCATTATGTTGTAAGTTGGTGCCCAAAACCTTATCACCAGCAGAAAAAGACCTTTTCTGCACATAAATATGGTGACGACGAAGCACGTGAAATGGCTATTGATTTCCGTCAAAGCCGTGTTAAAGAAATGCTTGCTTAGTTTTTTGCGCAGTATGTATAGCGCCCGCTCTACCTTATGGTATTGCGGGCGTTGTTGTTTCTGGAGCTGGGGTTGAATGAGGCCTTTGCACGAGACAAGTGGCAAGTAAAAATGGCTAAAATCACCCTGGTCTTCGTTACAAAACTTGCCAAGACGGACGTATTGGCAAGTTTTGCGCCTTGATCAGTGTGATTTTATTTCATTTTTCTTTTACCACTTGTCTCATGCAAAGGTCTCTAGGTGTTTGCTGTCATAATTGAACGTTGTCTATTTTTCTAATGAATATTTGATTTATGCAAGGTTTGTCGACGATTTTATTAGCTAGTATTAGTGCCATGGTAGTGGGTATTGTTTTGGGTGCAAATGTTTTTGCCAAAAATGATCTGAGTGCCAATGATTTTATTGATGATAGTGATGTAAGGGTTGAGAATGTATTTGAAAGTACGACTATAGCAGCGGATTTATCGTCGACATTAGATGAAGTTCTGATTCGTCTTGCAGAGACAGAGAGTCGCTTACAAGAGCATCAGCAATTGCTGGTGCAGCTAAGCGATAAATTATCTGTGCTTGAGCCAATAAGCCTAGGTGGTGTGTCGCTTGAAGAAGAGTTGGTAAAAGAGCCTCAAACTCTATCAGGGGTCGTAGGAGTAGAGGCTTTTCTCGATGCTGGCTTTAGTTATGACAAAGCGGTTGAACTCGATGAGCGCTATGCAGACTTAGAGTTGCGAGGTTTGTATTTGCGTGACCAAGCGTTACGTGAGGGTTGGATATCGGAACCACGTTTTGCTGAAGAACGGGCGAAATTGAGCTCTGAAGAAGAGGCGATCTCTGATGAGTTGGGAGAGGATACTTATGAACGTTATCTCTACGCTACAGGCCAGTCTAATAGTGTTAGTGTTTCATCGGTGATCAGGAAATCACCTGCTGAGAGTAGTGGCATAGAAGGTGGGGATGTTATTTACCGTTATGCCGGTGACAGGATCTATGACAGTTTTGATTTGCGTAACGCAACCAGTGAAGGCGAGGCAGGCGAGACGGTGGCTGTAGAGGTGTTACGCGATGAAGCAATTATCGAGTTATATGTTCCTCGCGGGCCCTTGGGTGTGCAGCTTGAAAGTGTGAGTTTGAAGCCTGAGCCCTGAGTTAAGCCTCTGATATAACAGTATTATTGTGATCTTATGCAAATAATTTAAAGTCTTCTCTATCCAGCTTATAGCTTAGGCCCTACAATGCGTGTATTAGGCTTATTCTATTTAAATGGAGACCATAGCAATGGTTCATATACTTTCGTGCTCGAGACTGATCCCGGTCTTATTATTGTTACCTTTTGCCGTTACAGCAAATCATCACGAAGAAGCAGTGGATGCGCAAGCCTTGGAAGAGGCACAGTTTATTGAAGAGCTTCTTGCTGACGAAGTTGATGCGCTTGGGTCAGATGTGACTGAACCTGATAATACCGAGTCAGACATCCTAGTCGAAGACACGCCACTGATTTCACCAGCTGATGATAACGTAATAAACGCCGGTGTCATTGATCGCTATCCCTCTGACCCTTCAGACGCTCAGTCAGACAACATAGCGCGATCAGCCTTTTCTTTAGCCATTATTGATCGCGAGCCTGTTGATGAGGTAAGTGCTGTCAGTGAAAATAGTGTGTATTATTTTACCGAGTTAAGTGGCCTTGAAGGTGAGTTAATACGTCATCGCTGGGTCTACGATAACCAGGTAATGGCTGACGTAGAATTTATGGTCGGAGGTCCACGCTGGCGGGGGTGGTCTAAAAAGACTTTGTTGCCGCATTGGGCTGGTCAATGGACAGTAAATGTAGTTGATGATGGCGGTGCTGTTTTACAAACCGAAACCATCAACTATATCCCTTAAGCTTGGTTTATTGCTGGTTAGTTTGCGCAGATTTTTGTTGCATTATACGCACAAGTTTAAGTAGGAATATCGCCAGCGGGATGCCGTGCAAGAGCAGGTCGAATATGTCGGTAATGTTCGTCAGATTGCCGGCAAAGAGCATTTGTAGTTTTTCGTAGACATGTGGTGGTTTGAAGGGCGCTAGACCTAGCGGTAGCGTAACAATCGCCAATATAGGCAGCGGAATTCTGTCGAGCCATTTCATTTCAGTTAATTCTCATTTGGCAGTTTAAAGGTTGCGCTGACTGTAACAAATGAAACACTCTTAGCGCCAGCTTGTTACTGCTTTATTGGCTGAACCGTTCGCGGCGCGAATAATCAAACCGCTTTGTGTAGCAAATACTTGATACTTGGCTCCGTCACTTAATGGTACATAGGCAGCGCTGCCATAGACAGCGTCGACAAAGGGTAACCATTCTGGATAATGGCGTGCTAATTGCCAAATATCAATACGGTGATCTGCGCTAAGAGCGTAGACGCTACGAGGCTTTGATTTTTCCTGGTTTATATCGATAAAGCGACCGCTGATACGCTCCAGTTGGTATTGCATATCTAGCCCTAGCAGATTGGCATAGGGGTGCCACTTTAAAACACGTGCGTCGACCTGCCAGTCATCACCTGATATTTCGAATTGCCGTGTTTCTTGTTGCGGTGTTTTTAAGGTGATTTGGTATTGCTGAGCCGCATTATTTTTAATGTAAACATCGGCAATATGTTGTTCATGAGTGAGACGTTGATAGTTATAAAGGTTGCTTGCTATCAGTAGTAATACTAATGATAGCAATGCGGTGCTGAGTGCCAGTGAACCATTAAATGTGCCACGAAACCATTGCGCGCGGCGGCAACAACGAATAGTCATAACCAGTAAAAGGAAGCTGGCTAGTAAGAATATTATAGCTATTAGGGTTAATATCATTAATCTCATTCTATCTTAAGTGTGGGGTCAAGTGATCGAAAATCGAGTATGCTTAGAGCGATCTGATTCTTTCTCTTAATATTTAAATTTTGCCAAATAGTGTTTGTTATCTATTTGGCTAGGTAGTGCGATGAGTAGTATTGATAATGCTAATGAAGTGGCGATGCGTAAAGTTATTCAGCGTATTGCCACCGGTCCTGAGCTAAGTAAGGACTTGTCTGTAGAGCAGGCCGAAGAGGCTATGCAATTGGTATTGAATCAGCAGGCTGACCCTGTGCAGGCGGCAATATTTTTGATTGCCTTGCGCATGAAGCGTGAGACTGATGATGAAAATATTGGTGTATTGCAAGCGATTCGACAATCTACTCGACGCTGTGTCGTTGAGACTGATGAGGTTGTAGATCTATTTGACCCCTACAACGGTTATATACGTTCCGCCCCAATGTCACCGTTTATACCGGCTGTGTTGGCAGCTTGCGGCTTGGCATGCTTTAGTCATGGTGTCGAGCGAGCAGGACCAAAATATGGCGTGACTCATGAAGAGATATTGATCGCGGCGGGGGTTGATGTGGCAATGTCACCCGAGGGTGCGGCACTGAACCTGGCTAAAGCGGATATGGGTTGGGCCTATCTATCACAAACACAGTTTTGTCCTCAGTTAGCAGATTTATCAGCGTTGCGTCATAAAATGGTAAAGCGCAGTGTGCTGACAACGGTTGAAGGGTTGGCAGGGGCCTTGGTTGGGCGTAAGCAGACACACCTCGTTACCGGTTATGTGCATAAAGCGTATCCGCCGATTTATCTCGGTTTGGCTAAAGCAGTAGGCTACGATTCGGCAATGGCATTGCGAGGTGTTGAGGGAGGTGTTGTACCAACATTGCGTCAACCCGCCAAGGTTCATCAATTGCTCGCAGGGCAATCTACGCAATTTGAAATGACACCGTCGGATTTCGGGATACAGCAAGAACAGCGTGCAGTCTCTTTGCCATCACAGTTTGATGGCGTTGAGGGTGTCGATATGAGTGTCGAGCAACGCCAAGATTTGGCGCATTCAGTTCTAGAGATAGGGTTGCAAGCACTATCAGGTGAGCAGGGTGTGGCGAGAGGCGCATTAGTTTACGGAGCTGCCTTGATTTTATGGCATTGCCAAAAAGCTACCGACTATAAAGATGCTGCTGATCAAGTGACTAAGGCTATAGATAGCGGTACTGCGTTAAGTCATTTCTCGGCATTACAGCATGGCTAGCGTACGGAATGCTCAATCTTGTATTTCGTCGGTGGGTGTGTCGAGCGCTAGGCTGAGCTGAGTCGAGGCCAGCCGTATTCAGCATTATCCGTTTCAGGCTCTAGGCTTAAGCCACCATTATGGCGCAGTGCAATGCGGTTCGCGGTAGTTAGGCCGATGTCAAGGTGGACTAAATCTTCTGGGTCGCGCTCAACTTGATAAAAGCATTGAGTGACTTGATTGGCAAGCTTCAGGAGAATGCCTTTGCCACTATCTTTAAATGTTAAGTCAATCCTATCTTCGTGTGCAGTTATTTGTATGCTGATTTTTACCTGCTCGTGATCTGAGCAAAAACGCACGCCATTATCGAGAATGGCTTTTATTGCCATTTTCAGACTGTTTTTATCAGCATTTATAGTCTGTGAAAGGGCATCGAGGTTGATAGTAATCTCTTTTTGCGGGTATTCGGAGCGTAATTCGCCCGTAATAGCTTCGATAAGGCTGTCTAGAGCGATAGGCTCTATATTGAGCTTGGTTGTGGTTGCTCGAGACAGCTGTAATAGGGCGTTAATCATATTGCGTGCCCGCGTACCCGCACTGCTAATGATCTCTAAAAACGGCTGTTCTTCTTGTTGCAATACTTTTCTATCTGACCAGCGTTGTTCCAGTAACAATGCAAATTGCATGACGTGACGTATGGGGGCGTTAAGGTCATGAGCAACTATGTAGGTAAAGTCCTCAGTTTCTTTGCGCAGTCGTAGAATTTTCGCCTGATGATCGCTATTTTATCCATTATTAATCTACTTGTGATGTCCTTCACGATATCAACATTGGCAATATCGGTTTGAGTGTTGCTGCCTAAATATGTTTACTGCTGAGCCGATAGCTAAAAAAATAAAGAAAGGTGTCGGCGCAGAATGCGTTTGAGAAAATAAATATAAATGCTTGGGGTTGAAAATCAATGTCGACACTTGCTAAGCCAGATGTTGGTCAGGAAGGCGAAATGTTGAATTTATTGTTGATTGAGGATGATCACAACGATTACGTAATGATAGCCGATGCTTTGCGTCGCTATGATTATGAGCAGTTTAATATTACGCGTGTTAGCTGTGTGAGTGATGCGATTGAGGTGATAGAGAGCATCAAATTTGATCTTATTATCTCTGAGCTGAATCTCCCTGATAGTAATTCGGCGAGTACGGTATGCAAGCTTGGTCAATACGCCGAATTAGCGCCAATCATCATATTGACTAGTGTCAGTGATCAACGTATTGGCCAAATGGCAATTAGCACAGGCATTGAAGATTATTTTGCCAAAGATTATTTGAACGATATAGATTTATTGTTTAAAACTATCAACTTTGCTATTGAGCGTCATCGTATTAAGAGTCAGCTCCGTCGTGCTCGTACAGAGCATGAGTATATGGCTACGCATGACGTGGTGTGCGATATACCTAACCGACTACTTTTTCTTGATCGTTTAAATCATGCTCTAGCACATTCTGATCGCAGCGGAGAATCGTTGGCATTAGTATTTATCGACCTTGATGGATTTAAGCCTGTTAACGACGGCTTAGGTCATGACGCTGGTGATTTTGTATTATCAACTGTAGCGTGTCGTATTCAAGACCACATACGTGAGACAGATACTATTGCGCGCATTAGTGGCGACGAGTTTGCTGTGTTGCTGCCGCGCTGTGATGATGCTATGAATCTCGATCAAGTGTTGCAAAATATAAAGCGTGTTGTATCAGAGCCGGTGATGTATCAAAGTTTCACATCCTCTGTTACCGCAAGCATTGGCGTGTCCTCATACCCGAAAGATGCAGCTAACCGTCATAATTTGATGTATTTCGCTGATTTGGCAATGTTTGAAGCCAAAGAACAGGGCGGTAATCGTATTCGTTATTTTCGCGAATCAATGGTTGATGGACGTCAACGTCGACGCCAACTTGAGAATGATTTGCGCGAAGCGCTGGACAAGAAAGAGCTGCTTTTGCATTACCAGCCTGTTAGGCAAATTACTGATAATTCACTTTACGCTATTGAAGTATTGTTGCATTGGCCGCGCTCTTGCCAGGGTGGTGACATGAATCACACGAGTATACAGCGAGCTGCTGAAGATAGTCGTCTAGGTGTTCGCCTAGGCCATTATATGCTGGAGAAGCTGGGCGCTGATATGGAGCGCTTGGTGCAATCGGGGGCAAAGCGTTTAACTGTTAACTGTAATATAGGGCAGTTGCGGCATAATGGCTTTGTCGAGGCTTTAGCTGAAATCAGTAAATTGTGGAATAGTTTTGGTCGCGAATGCTATGTTGAAATTGCTGAGTCGGAAATCGCTCGCGATAAAAAAGCAGTGGTATCAGCAATTAGAAAACTCAATAAATATCAGATTAAATGTGTGCTTGATCACTTTGGTGCAAGTCAAGCGTCGCTTTCGTATCTTAAAGCGGTAGATTTTGCTGTTGATGCTGTCAAGATAGATCGCAGTTATATCTGTGATATTCATAGTGATAAGCGTGATAGGGCTGTGCTCAAGGCGATTATTAGCTTGGTTACCGACTTAGAGCTAGACTGTATTGCGCTGGGTGTTGAAACCGTCGAGCAAGACGAGTGCCTTAAGGCGAATGGCTGTCATCTGGCGCAAGGTGGTTATTATTCACACAGTTTAAGCTTAGGTGATTTGCCACGTCAGGCTGGCAATATCAGCTTATTGAAAAGCCACCGATAGTTGAGTATTTTGGTTTAAATATAGGGCATAGTCTCTGTGCTTGTTTAAAAAGCCAATCCTGAAATTTCCATTTAATCTCATGTCGTCTTATCCCGACATCATGCATCTGTTCTGACAGGCTTCCGCCAGTTATAATGTACCCCCACGAGTTTGCTTGTTTATATTTTAGGGTTTCTCATGTTGAGTTGACCGTGGTAAGACAGTAAAGCGACCTGCAACCTCCAACTAGGGATAAGTATGGCATCAGAAAAATCCAATACCAACGTGAGTTACGAGGCTCCTTGGGAGCGCGCATTCGATAAAGTTAGAACGCCATTTGAGGATTTCATTCACAACCAGACAAGCAGTGGTATTGTTTTGATGATGGCAACGATTGTTGCTTTGGTGCTAGCAAACTCATCGTATGCGGACAGTTACCATCATTTTATTGAAACTACGGTTAGTATCGGCTTTGGCGATTTTGTATTAGAAAAATCACTGCATCATTGGATCAATGATGGCCTCATGGCATTGTTCTTCTTTCTTGTTGGTTTGGAGATCAAAAGCGAAATATTAGTCGGTGAATTGTCATCCATGCGCAATGCTATGCTGCCAATATTGGCAGCGATTGGTGGCATGGCTATTCCAGCGTTGCTATATATAATGTTAGTTCCCGAAGGTGAAGGTGCTGCAGGTTGGGCTATACCTATGGCAACAGATATTGCCTTTGCTGTGGGTGTGCTGGTTTTGTTGGGCAAGCGTGTCCCAGCATCATTAATGATGTTTCTTGTAGCGTTAGCTATTGTTGATGATCTTGGTGCTGTTATCGTTATTGCTCTATTTTATACCGATACGATATCAATCCCAGCCTTGATTTTGGTCGGTGTCTCATTTGCGATATTGGTTTCGTTCAACTTATTTGGTTTGCGTCGGCCGCTGCCATATTTCTTGATTGGCGGTATTTTATGGTTTGCCATGCTTAAATCAGGCGTGCATGCCACTTTAGCAGGTGTCTTAGTTGCGCTGACCATTCCGGCAATGCCTAAATATAATGCTACGGTTTTCGCTGATTACATGAGTGGGTTATTGGATAAGTTTCGTAGCGCGCATCGTGATGGTGTTAGCATCATGCGTAATTTTAAGCAACGCTCCGTACTACAGACCATGGAAAATGGTATCCATAAAGTTGAGACGCCGTTGCAACGCCTTGAACATAGCTTACATATCCCGGTAGGCTTTTTCATTATCCCCGTCTTTGCCTTGGTTAATGCGGGTATCCCCATCGATTTCGCAGCGTTAGATCAAATTGTTGTTCACCCTGTCACCTTATCTATTATTGTTGGTTTAGTTGGTGGCAAGTTCTTAGGGATATTTGGTTTTGTATTTTTAGCCGTAAAATTAGGTTGGGCTAAGCTTCCCACTGGAGTTGCTCTGCGTCATGTAGCAGGAGCTGCATTATTAGCAGGTATTGGTTTTACTATGGCAATATTTATCGCTGAACTTGCCTTTGTTGGCCAGGCTGAAGCCTTGCTCATGGCCAAGACAGGGGTGTTGATTGCCTCATTGCTAGCAGGAATTATTGGCAGCGTATGGTTGCTGATGTGCAAGCCAGTTGAGCTTAGCGATTTAGTGGTCGATAACAATAATGAGAAGTCCTAAAATAAGCACTATAATTTAGGTTAAGCAAAAATTCAGGAGTTGACATGAAATTAATATTATTAGGCGCGCCTGGCGCAGGGAAAGGTACTCAAGCCGGCTTTATTAAAGAGAAGTATGATATTCCTCAAATCTCAACGGGTGACATGTTGCGTGCGGCAGTGCGTGAAGGAACGCCTTTGGGTGTTGAGGCAAAAAAAGTGATGGACGCTGGTGGCCTTGTTTCAGATGAAATTATATTGGGTTTGGTTAAAGAGCGTCTTAGCCAAGACGATTGTGTTAATGGTTATTTGCTCGATGGCTTTCCGCGCACAATTGCTCAAGCTGAAGGGATGAAAGAGCTGGGTATCGGTGTCGAGTATGTTGTGGAAATCGATGTCGATAGCGAAGAAATTGTTGAGCGTATGGCAGGCCGTCGTTGCCATCCTGGTTCAGGTCGTTCATACCATATTAAATACAATCCACCTAAAGCAGAAGGTAAGGACGATGAGACGGGTGAGCCGTTAATTCAACGTGCAGATGATGAGGAATCTACCGTACGTAAACGCCTAGAAGTTTATTATGAACAGACATGTCCGCTGATTAATTATTATTCAGAGCAAGAAGGTGATGGTGCGCCGACCTATATCCGCGTTGAAGGGGTGGGAAGTGTTGGCGATATCAAAGAGCAGGTGTTAGCCAAGCTCGCTTCTTAAAATGAGTGATTTGCCAGCGTGTCCTGAATGTGGCTCAGAGTATACTTATGAAGATGGAGCAATGCTTGTTTGTCCTGAGTGTGCACACGAGTGGTCATTGGTAGCAGATTTAGCTAATGATGACTTAGTAAGCATTAAGGATGCGAATGGTAATGTTTTACAGGATGGTGATACGGTTACAGTTGTTAAAGATCTAAAAGTGAAAGGTTCATCGTTAGTCGTTAAAGTCGGCACCAAGGTCAAAAATATTCGTTTGGTTGAAGGTGATCATGATATTGATTGTAAAATCGATGGTGTTGGCGGAATGAAGCTCAAATCAGCTTTTGTGAAAAAGGTTTAGAATGGTCGATCATTGAACAGTTTATACTGCTATTAATATTATTATAGAGAATATGAAGGTTTACCCATGTCTGAAATGCTATATCCAGAATTATATAAATCGCTAGAAAGTGTCCGTTGGAATATGGAAAAAGATATTCCGTGGGATCAATTTGATGGTGACAAGCTTACTGATGAGCAAGCGCTATCGATAAAACATAATGCCATTACTGAATGGTCCGCTTTGCCAGCGACAGAAATGTTTTTACGCGATAACCAAGGTGATTCGGATTTTTCTGCATTTATATCAGTCTGGTTTTATGAAGAACAAAAACATTCCTTATCACTCATTGAATATTTACGCCGTTTTAGACCGGATATGGTGCCAACGGAAGAAGAGCTGGATAAGGTGCGTTTTCAATTTGATTCGGCACCGGCTAATGAAACTTTGATGCTACATTTTTGTGGTGAAATACGTTTAACGTATTGGTATCGTTGTGCATCTGAGTGGCATACTGAACCAGTGATTAAAAAGCTCTATAACGTATTGTCTGCGGATGAAGCACGTCACGCATCGTGTTATATGCGTTATATGCGTAAAGCGATTGATACCCTAGGTGATGAGGCAAGACTGGCCTTCGCAAAAATCGGTGTGTTAATGACGAACACTAAAACATCGCGTGCAATGCACCCAACCAACCTGCATGTCAGCAAAGCTCTATTTCCAAATGATACTGTGCAGAGCAAGATGCCTGATCCTGAGTGGTTAGAGAACTGGCTTAATACACAGATCAAGTTCGACAAGGGTTGGGAAGATAAAGTGGTCACTGCGATCTTACGTAAGCTGTCGGGTTTATTTGAGCTAGATTTCGATTGCGCTAAGGATTTACGCATGTACCGGAAGCAATTATCTAGGGCATAACTCTATTATCATTTCTACGCAGGCAGGCATAGTCCTTGAATATTTGAGTGAACCTGTATAGTTCGGCCGTCCTCACTTTTAAAGGGCAGTATTGAGATTTAATCAATTAAATTCTTAATCATTTTTCCTGCAAGCGCTTGATCTAAATGCGATTCGATATGCTCGCTCAATTTGGCGCTGGTTGAGAATTGAGTGTTGTTTGTCATAGCAGGGACATGATTGCAGTTTTCTCTTATTGCGTGTAGCACTTCTACTAATGGTGTGGTGTCGAAGGGCTTGGCTGGGAGGTATTTCTCGTCTTCTGATAGCACTAATAATCCAGCAGCAACTAATGAGTCGGTGACGCGTTCTAGATTGTAAGAGGGTATCGAGAGTTGGTCGATAAGTCCGCGTTCGCCTAGTGGTGGTTGATTATTGTAAAAGCGTTCTGCGACCAATTGCATAACGGCTAGGCCGAGTTGTTCTCTGTGGCGGTTGCTGAGTCGAGTTGGTACGCTGTCTCGTGTTAGTGCTTCAGGGTGTTGATGGTAAAACACGATGCTAGAGCCGATGAGCAATATTAACCACGCAATATATAGCCAAAACATGAATAGAATTAATGTTGCGAAAGTAGAATAGATCGCTGTGTATTTCTCTGAGCCGGCAATGAAGTTAGCGAAGCCCCAGCCGATGGTGACCCATAAAATGGCAGTAACGATGCCGCCGATTAAGGCAGAGCGGAATTTGACCTTGGTATTGGGGACAAAGATATAGATGAACGTGAAGGCGATCATGATCAATATATAAGGTAATAGTCTGCCGATAACGGTGAAAATGCTGCCTATGGGTTCGATGCTTGATAGTGACTCGACTAATGTGTGGCTTTGTACCGATGCGGTAAGACCTATTGCGGATACGATGAGTATTGGGCCGACCATGATGACGCTGAGGTAATCGCTAAAACGCTCGCTGAGAGGGCGGTGACGTCTCACACGCCATATATGATTAAACGCTTGTTCTATTTTTTGAACAAGAGAGACGGCGGTATAGACTAGGAAGGCCAGGCCTAAGGTGCCAAGTACACCGGCTTTGGTATTGTCGACAAAGCCGATAATTTGCTTGATGATTTCGCCGCCTTTTTCTCCCAATGGAGCAACCATATTGAGCAAGATAGGTTCGATTTGGTTGTGGACGCCAAAGCCTTTTAATACTGAAAAGCTTAGTGCTAGCAGCGGTACCAGCGATAATAGTGTGGTGTAAACTAGGCTCATTGCGCGTAGAGTCAGTTGCCCATCGGCAAGATCGCCGACGACGTTATGGGCAATGCGTAGTGAGTGTAGTAACCATGCGCGCCAGCGTGGCAGGGTGCTGAGGTCGACGTCCCAAAGTGCGCTGTTGATTAGGCTGGAAATTTTTCCCATCTCTTCCTCATTTTTGATTTTCGATTAGTATAGCCATATCAAAGCGTTAGCGGTAAGGTATGGCCTATGTTCAATGCAAATCAAACTCCAATAAGATCAGCCTTATTTATCCTTAGAGTGAGTTTGGCTGGGGTTTTGCTGCTTTGGGGGCTGGGATAAGTTGATAGTTCCGTTCGCACCGTTGTTACCGTCAAGGGTTTTTACAGATTATCAATTAATTCGACTTTAGCGCTGGTTGCTAGTGTGGCAGAGATGATTTTAGCCGTGGCGATGATGCAGGTTGATATCAAACGCTCAGCTACGGGCTGGGTATGTTGCTACAGTGCTGGCAGCCCATAAGCAATGGCTGGCGCCGTTTGGTGGTAACCCTCTATTTATAGCCGCGCTACCACTCTTGAGTGAATTTATTGTGCTTTCGTTGCTACGTAAGCTTGATACCTTATGGGACTTAGATTGCTTGCGTGAAAAGTGTCATCAGTCACTATAAGTCTCGGTTTAGAGTGCGCGCGTTCGTCAAAGACGATTCCCGACGAACGGGATGTAGCCTGACTATCGCCTATGGTAAAGTCTGCGCTTTTGATTGATAGGCTTAAGGCGAGTTTATGAGAGATTGGGCAAAGCGTATTGCGGACTCAAGTAGCTTCGAATATTTTATCGTTGCGCTAATTTTGATTAATGCCGTAATTCTTGGTTTAGAAACATCCCCTACCATTATGGCGAGTTACGAAAGCATTCTTGCCTGGGGTAATCGCATCATACTCGGTGTTTTTATCATCGAAGCTATTATTAAAATCGTTGCTGTGGCACCGCGTTTTCGTTTGTACTTTGCCAATGGCTGGAACCTATTTGATTTTTCCGTAATCGTTTTATCTTTGCTGCCGGCGACGGGCCAATTCGCCATGATTGCTCGCCTAGCGCGTTTGCTACGAGTATTCCGTTTAATCACCGTTATTCCCGAACTGCGTTTGATTGTCGCAACATTGGTTAAGTCAATTCCTAGCATGGGTAATATCATGCTATTGATTAGCGTTATTTTTTATATGTATGCGGTGGCAGGATTTCACTTTTTTCACGAGCATGATCCTACGCATTGGGAGACCTTACCGATTTCTTTGTTGACCTTGTTTCGTGTGCTGACACTAGAAGATTGGACTGATGTGATGTACACCGCGATGGAGTTAAACCCCTATGCGTGGATTTACTTTGTTAGCTTTGTCATTATTTGTACTTTTGTGGTTATCAATTTGTTTATCGCGGTGGTGCTGAATAATTTAGATGATGCGAAAAATGAGCGTTTGCTAAAAATGATTGCGCCCGTATCAAAAGAAGAATTAATTAAAGAGCTAAGGTCTACGCAAGAAACATTGACGCGCTTAAGTAAGTCCTTGGAAAAACATGGCCCCTAGTGAATAAGTATTAGGTTGAATAAGTGCTAGAATAAGCGCTAATAGGTAGAGATTTTTAATATATGTTTAAGCTTACTAATGATGTCAGCTATTTATTTATTCTGGCGCAAATACTATTTTTTGGTTCGCTGATTGCCTTTGTTGTGTTTTTAGCCGTGAGTGATCGGCGCGCGAGCAAACGTCTTGACGAAGAGGAGCGAGCTGAAAAGGAGTTACAAAATACCTCGAAAAACCCTTCTCAGAATTCTACACAGGACTCTATCGGGAATTCATCAGGCGATTCTGACTAGAAATGTTTGGCTAGTCAAAATCGCTTTTTCTTATTTTAGTTACTGACTTTGATAAGCTCAATATCAAATACTAGTGCGTCATTGGGTTCGATAATATAAAGCTTCCTGTGTTTAATGCCGTCACGGCCGTAGGCAAGATGTGCCGGTACATACAAAGTTATCTTCCCACCTTCTTTAATGAGTGGTATGCCTTCTTTCCAGCCGTCAATAACGCTGTTCATGCTGAATGTAGAGCCATCTTGCGGCGCTTTGACACGACCGAATATATTGCCTTTGGTTGCAGAAATTCCAGTATAGCTCACCACTATTGAACTGTTTTCGTTGGGTACTGCACCAGTACCAGGTTCTTGAATAACGTATTGCAAACCACTGTCGGTAGTTACCACGCCCTCAGCATTTTTGTTGTTTTCCATGAATTCGCGCGCAGCCGTTCGTCTAGCTTTCCATACGGCAGCGCTAGCACGTTTGATGCGGTCTTTTTCGATATAAATCGCTTGTCTACCGGCTTCGCTACTTAAGCGTCTAGGCCCATGATTTTGCACATCATTAATAGCTAAGGCAACAACCTTGGGGTCGACAATTAAGCCTTCGTCACGCCACTTTTGCGCGACTTCTATGCCAAGTGCGTAGCTCACTTCTTTGTCTGCTGTGATGACTATACGGGTGCTTTTTTCTTCAGCAATACTGCTAAGTGGCGCTGATAAGAGCATTGTAGTAATTAGTAGTGACAACATTTTCATGGAATGAGCCCTTTTTCTTGGTTGGTTATTCTGTCAGGATAATATCTTATTTCAATAAGTCGACAATTACTTTTGCCAGACATTCGCAGGATTGCGGGTTTTGCCCGCTAATCAGTTTTCCGTCGACAACGACGTGTTCTGACCATGGCTCGCTAACTGTCACCTTCGCGCCGAGTTCGCGTAGCCGTGTTTCGAGCAAAAAATCATATTCTTTGTCTTGCCCAGTAGTCAGTTCTTCTGAATTGCTAAAGCAGGTCAGTTTACGATTAGCGACATAAGGTGTGTTATCTATTTTAAGGGTGGTCAAACACACTGCACCATGGCAGACAGTAGCGATGAGTTTATTAGCAGTGTGTTGCTTGAGCAGTAATTGGCTCAGTACTGGGTTTTGGCAAAGGTCATACATTGTGCCATTGCCCCCAGGTATATAGATAAGATCAAAACTATTGCCATCTATTTCATTGAGTGCTTGAGTGTTATGCAAAATCGTTTTGATTTCTTTGTTCTTTAGCGTGCTGTCTTCGAGGCTTTGTTTATCAATCGGTGTATCGCCACCGAGTGGGCTGGCGATAGTCATGCGATAACCTTGTGTATGGAATATCGAATAGGGAATTGCAAACTCATTAAACCATAGGCCAGTTTTATGGCCGGAACGCATGGTGTCGCAACTTGTTACAACGATGAGTATGTTTTTTTCTTTTATCGCCACAATAGCGCTATTTTACTATAATTTAGTATTGTCTAGTGCGACGATTGTTGTTTACTAAGCTATATTTCTAGGGTCAAACCAGTAGAGAATAAATAGCATAATGCTGACAATGGTGCCTCAATTTTAAGAGGCATTGCTTTGGTGAATTAGCATGTTAGTACTAGACTTGTGGTGTCGGTGAAAATAGCCAACAATGGCATTGTGGCTCGAGGGTTTTGTGGGGAGACTAAAAATGGAAATTGGGATACCACGAGAATCAAAGGTAAGGGAAGGGCGTGTTGCGCTAGTACCCTCAGCGGTGGCGAATCTCGTTGCGGCGGGCCACCGTGTATTTGTTGAAACCAATGCAGGTGTGCTTAGTGGCTATGATAATGCTGCTTATACTGCTGCGGGTGCGCTGATTAGTGAATCGGCTGCTGATTTGTACGAAAAAGCAAAGCTCATTGTTAAAGTTAAAGAACCTACTAAGAAAGAGCTTCATCATCTACGCGCGGGACATATCGTTTTTAGTTATCTTCATCTCGCGGCGAATCCCGAGCTGACAAAATCCTTATCTAAAATTGGCGTCACTGCTATCGCTTTTGAAACCGTTGTAGATGATCAAGGTAGACTGCCTTTGTTAGCACCAATGAGCGATATTGCCGGCCGCATTGCTGTGCAGGCCGGAGCTCATTTATTACATTATTCGCAGGGCGGTAAAGGCGTATTGCTCGGTGGTGTTAGTGGTTCAGAGCGTGGACGTGTTGTCATTATTGGTGCGGGAGCAGCGGGTTTTAATGCGGCATCGATGGCTGCGGCAATGGGTGCCGAAGTGATTGTTTTTGATCGGCAACGTGGCCCCTTAGAACGTGCGCGTGTATTGGGCGCTAATGTGACAGCTTTATATGCTTATCCTGATGCGGTAGAGCAAGCTGTTATTGATGCAGATTTGGTCATTGGCGCAGTATTGGTTGCTGGCGAAAAAGCGCCACATGTTGTCAATGCGCAAGCGATTAAAGCGATGGCCGCTGGTAGTGTCATTGTAGACATTGCTATCGACCAGGGCGGTTGTATCGAGACATCCCGACCGACGAGTTACGATGCACCGACTTATATTGTTGATGATGTTATTCACTTCGCGGTCACAAATATGCCAGGAGCTGTGCCGCAAACAGCAACTCAGGCGCTGTCAGCAGTCATCGTTGAACCTTTATTGAGGCTTTGTCAGTCTGGCTGGCGTGAGCATAGCGATTTGGTCAGTGGCATTAATATAGATCATGGCAAGGTCGTGCATCCGGTGTTAATGGCTTAAGTTATCCATTTAACCTTGCTTGGCGATAAGCTCAGTAGTAAACCCAATAACATACTGAGATCACTTCACTATATAATGGCGTCCACACTCTAGTATTCGTTGGATTATAATAAAACTTGGCTCAAGCAACACAAAAAAAAGAACGCTCAGGATTGGTCACTGCTCATATTGGCCGTGGTGTACGCGAGGGAGCTTTATTCATATTGCTTGCGATTGCCGCCTATTTATTTATCGCCTTAGTCAGCTTTGATCCCAGTGATCCGGGTTGGTCGCAAAGTGGCGGTAACGGCGAAATTGCTAATAGCGGTGGGGTTGCTGGCGCCTGGTTCGCTGATGTCTTTCTCTATCTATTTGGTTATCTCGCCTATTTGTTGCCCATTATGGTTGCTTACAGCGCCTGGTTAGTTTATTCCGGCAGCAAAGATCACGTTGCATCGTTTGATATCAATGAGCTGTGGTTGCGTGCGGGTGGATTTTTCTTGGCTCTGACCGCAGGAGCGGCTTTGGCGTCGATGCGTTTTGGTATGGCATTGGGGCGTCTGCCACATGATGCTGGCGGTATATTGGGTGATGCTGTTTCATCGAAGTTGATAGGTCTCTTTAATCTCACGGGTTCTACGCTGTTTTTGCTCGCGCTATTTTTAGCCGGTGTCACCTTATTTACCCGCTTGTCGTGGGTGGGCTTGATTGATTTCACTGGGCAATGGGCATTGCGCGGTTATGTGGTGGCAAAAGATTATTTTTTCCGCGGTGTCGAATACTGGCGCCAAATGTCAGCAAGACGTCAGCGTGATGAAGTCATTCGTGAAGAGACCCAACGTACGAAGAAACGTGAGCCTGTGCGTATCGAACCTGTTATTGCTATGCCAGAGTCTAGCTCAAGGCCTGAAAAAGAGCGCCAGGTGCCGCTATTTGAACCCACGGTTAATTCTGATTTACCACCGTTATCACTATTAGATCCGCCAGAAAAGTCTAAGCACTCAGTTTCTGCTGAATCGTTGACGGCTATGTCGCGGCAAGTGGAATTAAAGCTGCGTGATTTTGGCGTCGACGTTGAAGTGGTATCGGTGTTACCAGGGCCAGTTGTCACGCGTTACGAGATGCAGCCTGCAGCGGGTGTCAAAGTTAGCAAGATTGTTAACTTGTCTAAGGATTTGGCGCGCTCTTTATCGGTCACCAGTGTCCGAATTGTTGAGGTGATCCCGGGTAAACCGGTCATCGGCCTTGAGATACCTAATGAGCACCGTGAAGTAGTGCGCCTGAGTGAGATATTACGTTCGAAACAATACGATGATGCGAAATCACCGTTAACATTGGCCCTGGGTAAAGATATCTCTGGCCAGCCTGCTATTGCCGACTTGGCGCGTATGCCACATTTATTGGTTGCCGGGACAACAGGTTCTGGAAAGTCAGTTGGCGTTAATGCAATGGTGCTTAGTCTGTTATATAACGCAACACCGGCAGATGTGCGCATGATTATGATTGATCCAAAAATGTTGGAATTATCGGTATACGACGATATTCCGCATTTGCTCGCCCCAGTAGTTACCGACATGAAAGACGCGGCCAACTCGCTACGTTGGTGTGTCGCTGAAATGGAATTACGTTACGCACGTATGGCGGCTTTGGGTGTGCGTAATCTGGCAGGCTATAACCGTAAAATTAAAGATGCCGAGGATGAAGGTAAACCGATTCCTGATCCTATGATCACTCAGGTGCCAGAAGGCGAAGAGATGCCAATGCTTCATCATTTGCCACATATTGTCGTGGTTATCGATGAATTCGCCGACATGATTATGGTGGTGGGCAAGAAAGTAGAAGAGCTGATTGCGCGTTTGGCGCAAAAAGCACGTGCTGCCGGTATTCATTTAATTGTTGCAACACAACGCCCTTCAGTGGACGTGATTACCGGTTTAATTAAAGCAAATATTCCAACACGAATCGCGTTTCAGGTGTCATCAAAAATTGATTCTCGTACGATTTTAGATCAAGTAGGTGCAGAACAACTGTTAGGCCAGGGAGATATGTTGTATCTGCCACCTGGAACGGCAATCCCTGTACGGATACACGGAGCCTTTGTCGCCGATCATGAAGTGCATAAAGTGGTCAAACAAATTAAAAGCACTGGTGCGCCAAATTATGTTGAAGCTTTAATGGCGAGTAGCTCAGGTATTACGCTGGGCAGTCAGTTCGACGATATGGAGATGGACGAGCTTTATGATGAAGCCGTAGCTATAGTGACCGAGACGCGACGGGCCTCTATTTCAGGCTTGCAGCGACGTTTGAAGGTTGGTTATAACCGCGCTGCACGATTGGTTGAGACGATGGAAACAACGGGAGTGGTAGGGCCTATGCAATCTAATGGTTCACGCGAAGTGATTGCGCCACCACCCCCCAAATGAGTAAAGCCATAATGATGTGTCGAATAGTAAAAATGATTGCTTGCTTATTGGTGGCTATATTGCCGTCAGTTAGTGTTAGTGCTGAAGAAGCTAAGGATAAGCTAGATCGTTTTGTTTTGGACCTTGCCAGTATGCGCGCGGGGTTTGTGCAGACGGTTATCGATGCCAATGGCACGATCGTTGATGAATCTGAAGGCACTATGTCGATGTTACGCCCTGGTCGATTTCGCTGGGACTACACCTTGCCGTATGAGCAACATATTATTACCAATGGTAAACGTTTATGGATTTACGAGCCTGACTTAGATCAAGTTACCATCAAGCCATATGAAGCAGGCGTAGGTGAAACACCGGCCTTGTTACTATCTGGAGATAGCAGCGTATTTGAGCGTTTTACTGTGAGTGAGCTTGAAATTACTGACAGTGATTATGAATGGTTGCTGTTAAAGCCGCTTGATCAAGAAAGTGGTTACGAGTCGATTCAAATGGGCTTCGATGAAAATGGATTTAAAGTAGTCCGCTTTTCTGATGATTTTGGTCATCACACTCAGTTAGAGTTTATCGATATCGAAGCCAATGTAACATTGGCTGAGGATGAGTTTGAGTTTCAAGAACCAGAAGGCATTGAAATTATCAGCGACCCTGGTCAATTTTAAGTCGTGTCTGCGACCTTATCATCGAATCAAAGCGCGCTCGATATTGATTCTTCCTCTTCACCTTCCCATTCATCTTCTACGTTAAGTGATTCGTTTGATTTTGATCAGCCATTGGCTGATCGTATGCGCCCAAAAACGCTTGATGAATTTGTCGGCCAGCAACATTTATTCGCTTCAGGTAAACCGCTTAAGCAATTGATTGATAGTGGTCGATTGCACTCAATGATTTTTTGGGGGCCACCAGGTACTGGCAAAACGACTTGTGGACGTTTAATGGCATCGCGTATCGATGCCGAATTTATCACGCTGTCGGCGGTGATGGCAGGTGTAAAAGATATACGAGAGGCTGTGACTAAGGCGCAATTTAGTCGCGCTCAACAGCAACGCTCAACAATACTATTTATCGATGAAGTGCATCGTTTTAACAAGTCACAGCAAGATGCTTTATTGCCCTTTGTTGAGGATGGCACCTTTTTGTTAATCGGTGCCACGACCGAGAATCCTTCTTTTGCATTGAATAATGCTTTGTTGTCGCGTGCGCAAGTTTATGTTTTCAAGTCGTTGGTGGAAGAAGATTTAGTCACCTTACTGAATCATGCGTTAAGTGATGTAGAGCGTGGTTTTGCCGGTCATATATCAATTGATGCAGCGATAACCGGTGAAATTGCTCGTTCGGCTGATGGCGATGCGCGGCGAGCACTGAATATTGTCGAAGTTGCAGCACGTTGCGCAATGGTCGGTGAGCAACCATGGCATATTGATGAGGCCATATTTAGAGAAGTTGCCAGTGCAGAATTGCGTCGTTTCGATAAATCGGGTGAAGCTTTTTACGATCAGATATCAGCGCTACATAAATCGGTGCGTGGTTCCGATCCTGACGCATCACTATATTGGTTTGTGCGCATGCTTGATGGTGGTTGTGATCCGCTGTATATCGCGCGACGTGTGGTGCGTATGGCTAGTGAGGACATTGGCAATGCCGATCCTCGAGCCTTAAGCTTGGCTCTGAATGCATGGGAGGCACAAGAAAGGTTGGGCAGCCCTGAGGGAGAGTTAGCTATCGCTCAAGCGCTTAGCTATATGGCATCAGCGCCTAAAAGTAATGCAGTTTACAAAGCATTCAACCAGGCAAAGTGTGACGTTAAATCGCAGCCATCTTATCCAGTGCCTAACCATCTTCGCAACGCGCCGACGAAACTAATGAAAGATATCGGTTATGGCCATGATTATCGCTATGCTCATGATGAACCCGATGCCTACGCCGCAGGTGAAAACTATTTTCCAGAAGAAATGAAGCGTCAGCCGAGATATTACGAGCCGGTAAATCGTGGTATGGAAATCAAGATTAATGAACGCCTTAATTATTTGCGTTCACTTGATAAGTTAGCTAAATGAAAATGAGGCCAACAGCATGATGATTGTAGCCATCGCGATAGGGGGTGCCTTAGGGGCGGTGTTACGCTATATATTAGTTGGTTGGGCGCAGATGTGGGGCGCAGGCTTTCCGTACGGTACGTTGCTCGTTAATGTGATGGGTTCATTGATGGCTGGTATTGTTTATATTGTCTTGATGGAGAAACTGGCTTTAGATAGCGCTATGCGCGGTTTTATCTTGGTTGGTTTGTTAGGCTCTTTGACAACTTTCTCGACATTTTCTCTAGAGACAGTTCATTTATTGGAAGCGGGTGAGTTTGTTAAAGCAGGGTTAAATAGCGTTATAAGTATTGTTACATGTATCTCTGCAACATGGCTGGGTTTTTATGCAGCTCGAGCATGGTATGGCAATCTATAAAAATTTATTCATTATTTCGGAAATTTTAGTATGTTAGATATTCGTTTAATACGTGATGATATTGATGCAGTAGCTACGGCCTTGCTGAAACGTGGTTTTACGCTCGATGTGGAGCGCGTGCGGGGATTAGAAGAAGAAAGAAAAACAGCGCAGGTTGAGACGCAAACGCTGCAAGCGGAAAGAAACCAACGTTCCAAGGCGATTGGTCAAGCGAAAGCGGCTGGAGAAGATATTCAGCCATTAAAAGATGAAATCGCTGGTTTAGGTGATAAGCTAAAGACGATTTCTACACGTCTTGATGAGATTCAAGGTGAGCTTGATACGCTGTTGATGAGTGTGCCTAACTTGCTCCATGAGAGCGTGCCAGAGGGTAAGAGTGAAGACGACAATGTTGAAGTTCGTCGTGTCGGCACGCCGCTTGAATTTTCCTTTGCAGCGAAAGACCACGTAGAGTTAGGTGAATCATTAGGGCAGCTTGATTTTGAGCGCGCCGCGGCAATTGCCGGTAGTCGATTTACCAGTTTGCGCGGTGGTTTGGCGAGTCTGCAACGGGCATTAACCCAATTTATGCTCGATACTCATATAGAGAAGCACGGTTATACTGAAGTTTATGTGCCTTATCTGGTTAATAGAGAGAGCTTAAAAGGTACCGGGCAGTTACCCAAATTTGAAGAAGACCTTTTTAAGATAGAAGGTGAGTCTGACTATTATTTGATACCTACCGCAGAAGTGCCGGTAACAAACTTAGTTCGCGATCAAATTTTAGAGTCAGACAGTTTGCCGCAGCGTATGGTGACACATACCCCGTGTTTTCGTAGTGAAGCAGGTTCTTACGGTAAGGACACGCGTGGTTTGATTAGGCAGCATCAATTTGAAAAAGTCGAAATGGTGCAAATTGTTAAACCGGAACATTCCTATGAAACCTTGGAAGAGCTGACTGCGCACGCTGAAGCCTTATTGCAAGCGCTTGAGTTGCCTTATCGTGTTATGACGCTCTGCGCGGGTGACACCGGTTTTGCGGCGGCCAAAACTTATGATATTGAAGTATGGTTGCCGGCACAGAACAGCTATCGCGAAATTTCATCATGCAGTAACTTCGAATCGTTTCAAGCGCGACGGCTAAAAGCGCGATGGCGGAACCCCGAAACGTCAAAACCAGAATTGGTGCATACCGTAAATGGTTCAGGTTTGGCGGTTGGGCGGACATTGTTAGCGATTATGGAAAACCACCAAAATGAAGATGGCAGTATTAATATCCCTGCTGTGCTACAGCCCTATATGCGCGGCAAGCAGCGTTTAGAAAAAGACGTTGCGTAAGCTTAGCTAAAGCGTTAACCGTTTAAGCATGGATTATTTTCCTTTATTTACCAAGCTGACAGATACACCGTGTTTGATTGTCGGTGGAGGAACTGTTGCTGCACGAAAAGCAGCAGCGTTAGCGCGCGCTGGTGCCGTCATTACAGTCATTGCGCCAGATATTACTAAAAACCTCGCGTCATTAATTGAAGATAAGACACTGACTCATGTTGAGCGCAAATATCAGCAGGGCGATGTTAGTAGTGATTACCGTTTGGTTATTGCAGCAACTGATGATACTCAGGTCAATCAACAGGTGGCAGAGCAAGCACATGCTCTGGCGATATCGGTAAATGTTATCGATGCGCCTGAATTATGCAGTGTTATTTTGCCTAGTATTATTGATCGCGACCCAGTCATTGTTGCTGTTTCGAGTGGCGCGCGTTCACCAGTGCTGGCGCGGGTATTACGTGCTCGTTTAGAAACACTCATTCCTGCTCGCTATGGTCGTTTGGCTGAGCTTATCGGTAAATTGCGCAATAAAGTACGAGAGCAAATCACAGTGCCCCAGGCGCGCCGTGGCTTTTGGGAGCGAGCGTTGCAGGGCCCTATTAGCGAGTTGGTCTTTAGTGGCAGAGATGCTGACGCCGAGCAGCTTGTCGAAAAGGTGTTGGCTGATACAGAAAACACAGAGAGTGGTGAGGTTTATTTGGTTGGTGCCGGTCCTGGGGATCCTGATTTATTGAGTTTCCGTGCTTTACGTTTGATGCAGCAAGCTGATGTGGTGCTATATGACCGTTTGGTTGCGCCAGAGATATTGGATTTAGTGAGACGCGAAGCCGAGCGCGTGTATGTCGGTAAACGTCGCGCGTACCACGCAGTGAGACAAGAGGAAATTAATGAGACCTTGGCGCGTTTGGCGTTAGAAGGTAAGCGTGTGTTGCGATTAAAAGGTGGAGATCCTTTTATTTTTGGCCGCGGCGGTGAAGAAGTAGAAACTCTTGCTGAGCAAGGTGTACCGTTTCAGATTGTCCCTGGTGTCACTGCGGCCTCAGGTTGTGCGTGTTACGCAGGCATTCCCTTAACGCATCGTGATTATGCGCAGTCGGTGATATTTGTCACCGGGCATTTAAAAGACGGTGAATTGCAACTTAACTGGAAGCAATTAGCACAGCCACAGCAAACAGTCGTCGTGTATATGAGCTTGACCAATATTGATGTGTTATGCGATCAATTGGTCGCTCACGGTATGTCAGCAGATACGCCGGTCGCCCTGGTTTCACGTGGCACCACGGTTAATCAGGATGTCATTACAGCGACATTGGCAAGCTTGTCAGATGAGATTGAAGGGAAAGAAATTCATGCGCCGACATTGACGATTATTGGCGATGTGGTGAAATTGCACGATAAGCTAAATTGGTTTGGCAATTAGCTTGTATCATTTAGAGATGTTTGGTGTAGATAAAACACGCATAAAAAAGCCCCGCTTAATTTCTTAAGCAGGGCTTTTTAAGTATTATTTTCTTATTGCTATTTAGTCATCACCACTAAAAGCACCGAGCAAGTGTAGCAAGCTGGCGAATAGGTTATAGATGCTAACGTACAGTGTGGTCGTTGCCAAAATATAATTGGTTTCACCACCGTGGATGATCTCGCTTACCTGATACAAAATCAAACCAGACATCAGTAATACAAACATTGCTGATACTGCTAATGACAGGCCAGGCATACTGAAGATCATTGCGCCGATTCCAGCTAAGAACGCAACAAGAATACCGACGAATAAGAATGCACCGAGGAAGCGGAAGTTCTTGCGAGTTGTTAAAGCGTAACCAGCAAGACCTAAGAAGATAACCGCAGTACCGCCCATGGCTGTCATAATTAATTGGCCGCCATTAGGTAATGCTAAGTAGTGATTGAGCATTGGGCCGAGACCAAAACCGAGCAGGCCCGTGGTTGCGAAAACGGCAACAATTCCCATTGATGAATTGGCAACACGAGGAATAACGAACCATAACATGACTAACGCTGCGATAGAGCAGCCCATACTCACCATGAAAGAAACGTTGAGAGCCATAGAGATGCCTGCTGTAACGGCGCTAAACAGCAACGTCATGGATAACAGGGTAAAGGTATTGCGAAGTACCTTATTGACAACTACGCCGCTGAGCGCGGTATTAGAACCTACAACATTCATTTCAGTACAACCTCCGTTGATAAATCGCGATTTCACCTATTCTAGTCGATAAGTGCGTTCATTTCCCAAGCTTGTCATGAATATATGACTGATTTCACCCTTTTCAAGCTTAATCTTCGCTTGCAAAGTGTTAAAAACCCTAGTATTTTCCTCGGACTCAAATCTTGAGACTCAGGGTGAGAGCAAAAGTTTCGGAGAGGTGGCTGAGTGGTCGAAAGCGGCGGTCTTGAAAACCGTTGAAGGGCAACCTTCCGGGGGTTCGAATCCCTCCCTCTCCGCCATTGTGGTTGGTAAGCTTTGTCGTGGCTAAACGCCTAATGTTGAGTTGTTTAATCACTTCGCCAATTTCTGCTAGTACAGTTATTTGAAGGTGCTGGGTTGCCTTAATTGGTACTTAAAGTTGAAAAATGGAACTTTTTGTTAACAATTTAAGAATAATTCCTCGTGAATTTTAGGTGTTATCCTCAATGTATTGTCTAAACCAGGGATAGATTTGATGATTAGGGTGATGCTGGTCGACGATCACGAGCTAGTACGCCTGGGTGTTCGTCGCTTGCTAGGTGACTTTGACGATATTGAAGTGGTTGTCGAAGCTGCTAGTGGTGAGGACGCCTTATCGCTGGTTAGAGAGCATAAGCCCAATGTGGTGTTGATGGATGTCAACATGCCAGGCATTGGCGGTGTTGAAGCAACACGCAAATTATTGAAATTAGTTCCCGAATTAAGTGTGGTCGCGGTAACAGCCCATGGTGAGCAGCCATATCCTTCGCGCTTGCTTGAGGCGGGCGTCAAAGGTTACATCACCAAAGAATGTGATGGCAGTGAAATTGCCACGGCTATTCGCACCGCAGCAAAAGGTGAGTTTTATTTCAGCGCGCAGATTGCGCAAGAAATGGCGATGAATTTTGCTACCGAAGGTAAATCTCCTTTTGATGGCTTATCGCAACGCGAATGGCAAATTATGACCATGATCTCGCGCGGAGACAAAGTGCAAGATATTGCTGATAGTCTTTGTCTCAGTCCTAAAACGGTCAGTACTTATCGTTATCGCCTAATGGAAAAACTTAAGGTCAATACGGACGTTGAATTAACACATTTGGCCATACGCCATGGTGTTATAGACGCTTGATACGCTTGGCTGATGCCGATAGCGTGCTATGACTAAACCACTACCAGTAATTTTTCTCATGGGGCCAACGGCTGTTGGCAAGACTGCTGCTGCGGTCGAGTTGGTCAAGTGTTTACCGCTAGAAATTATCAGTGTTGATTCTGCTTTGATTTATCGTGGCATGGATATCGGTACGGCCAAGCCAGATAAAGAAACTTTATTGCAGGCGCCGCATCGGCTGATCGATATTTGTGAGCCTGACGAAATTTATTCTGCGGCGTGTTTTCGCCAAGATGCTTTGACTCATATTGATGCTATTCATCAACAGGGCCGTATTCCATTGCTGGTTGGCGGCGGTATGCTTTATTTCAAAGCATTAGAAGAAGGCCTTTCTTGGTTGCCAAGTGCTGATGTGGAAGTAAGGGCACGTTTAGAAGCTGAAGCAGCGCAGCTAGGTTGGGAGAAAATGCATGCGCGTTTGCAAAATATTGACCCGAGAGCCGCTGCGCGCATTCATCCGAATGATCCGCAACGTATTCAACGTGCACTCGAAGTCTACGAGCTAACCGGTCGCTCTATGTCAGCGCTGCAAGAAGAAAAAGTTGCTGAGCCATTGAGCCACCCGCTGTTAAAGTTGGTCTTAACTATAGAAGACCGTGCGTTACTGCATCAGAGAATAGAACAACGCTTTGACACCATGTTAAAGCAAGGCTTTGCTGATGAAGTGCGTCGTGTGAGAGCAAGGGAGAACATGCATTCAGCGTTACCAGCCGTACGAGCGGTCGGTTACCGTCAGATGTGGGAACACCTCGATGGTGATTATGATAATGATGAGATGCGTCGACGCGGTATTGTTGCGACAAGGCGTTACGCTAAGCGTCAAATGACGTGGTTGCGTGGACAAAATAATGCCAAGGTGTTTGATGCCTTAGATGTTGAGTTAGTCGATAAACTGGCTGATGAAATAGCGCTGATGTTGCAATAATTTGTACGCAACTTTTATTTCTCTATGGTAGGATCAAAACTGGCGTTAAATGAGGCAGGCAGGATGCCGGGTTGTTTTCATTTAGTGCGAGACGTCGAGGGGGCGTTAATTGTGATTGCTTGCAATATTTTTGTCCCAATTTGATGTTCTTGTAAAAATAACAATTAATTATTACAAGGAGAATAATCATGGCAAAAGGGCAATCACTCCAAGACCCTTATCTCAACACTCTGCGCAAGGAACGTGTGCCAGTGTCAATTTATCTTGTTAATGGTATTAAGTTGCAAGGGCAAATTGAGTCGTTTGACCAATTTGTGGTGTTACTTAAAAATACAGTGAGCCAAATGGTTTATAAGCATGCGATTTCGACAGTTGTTCCTGCGCGCAATGTAAAATTGCCGATTCAGGACGATAACGGTAACGATGCTGAAGAGTAATTGGCAATTCGCTTGAGGTTAATTTAATTGTTTGATCGTCCGCGCGCTAATGAGCGCGCAGTGTTGGTGCATATCCGGTTTTCGTCTAACCAAGACGATCAGATTGTAGAAGAATTTGTTGAGCTAGCGCGCGCAGCAGGTGCAGAGCCCGTTGCTAAGGTGAGCGGCAAGCGTAGTCGCCCCGACGCAAAGCTATTTATTGGTAGTGGTAAGGCTGAAGAAATTCAGCAAATAGCGCAAGAGAATGACGCTCAACTGGTTATTTTTAATCATAGTTTAAGTCCAGGTCAAGAACGTAACCTAGAAAAGCTATTGAATTGTCGTGTGCTCGATCGTACAGGTTTGATTCTCGATATCTTTGCGCAACGCGCACACTCCTTTGAAGGTAAATTGCAGGTAGAGTTGGCACAGCTGAGGCACCTATCGACACGACTGGTTCGTGGATGGACCCATCTTGAGCGGCAAAAGGGCGGTATCGGTTTACGCGGCCCTGGTGAAACACAGTTGGAAACTGATCGTCGCTTAATAAGTAAACGTATCAAACTCCTTAAGCAACGTTTAGAAAAAGTCGCTCAGCAACGCGAAGGGCGCAGGCAGACAAGACGTAAGCGCAATATTCAGACAGTATCATTGGTCGGTTATACCAATGCCGGTAAATCGACTCTTTTTAACCGGCTGACTGGCGCCGATGCCTATTGTGCAGACCAGTTGTTTGCCACACTTGACCCTACATTACGCAGGGTATCTATTAACGGTGGTGAGCATATTGTTTTAGCCGACACGGTTGGTTTTGTCAGTGACCTCCCCCATGATTTAGTAGCGGCGTTTAGAGCGACACTAGAAGAAACGCGAGAAGCTAATTTATTACTGCATGTGGTGGATGCGACAGCACAACATCAAGACGATGTTATTGTTGAAGTTGAAGCAGTATTAAAGGAAATCGGAGCGGACGAAGTCCGTATTATTCAGGTGTTCAATAAAATTGATCGCCTGGATGAGTCGAAGCCACGAATTGAGCGTGACAATAATGGTATTGTGCGCCGTGTTTGGTTGTCAGCAGTGACGGGTCAGGGTACTGATTTGTTGCGACAAGTGTTAAAAGAGATCTGCCTTGACGGCGAGCCAGCGATGCCGTTGGCTGTAAAAAAAGAAGAACAAGGGATGGGCGATGACGAAGATGTTACGCCTCGTATATACTATGGCGTTTGAGTTTGCGCTGTTTTAAACAGATTGGAGTAATTCATGGCCTGGAATGAGCCTGGCGGTAATAAAGACAACGACCCTTGGGGCGGTGGTGGCAATGGTAAAAACCAAGGCCCACCCGATCTTGATGAGGTGGTACGTAAACTTCAAGATAAATTGAGTAGCATATTGGGTGGCGGCCGTGGTGGTAGCGGTAAGGTCTCCAATATCGGTGGTTCGGGTAGCAGTAAGGGGCCTATTGGCTTAATTATTGTTGCGGCGATCATTTGGTTTACTTTTGATAGTTTGCATGTCATAGATCAAGCCGAACGTGGTGTAGTGACTCGCTTTGGTGCTTATGTTACAACGCTACAGCCCGGTTTAAACGTGCGTTTGCCACGACCTATTGAATACGTCCATCGCGTTAATATCGAACAAGTGCGTACAGCAGAAATCGGCTATCAAGGTGGTAATACTAATTCCACCGTCTTGAAAGAAGCCTTGATGTTGACTAAAGACGAAGCGATTGTAGAAGTTAAGTTCGCGGTGCAATACAAAGTTGTTGATGCAGCGAATTATTTGTTCAGTATTATTGATCCCGACGAAACATTGGTGCAGGCAACAGAAAGTGCCATTCGTGAAATTGTTGGTAAAAACGGTACCGATTACGTTCTAACAGAAGGGCGTAGTGAGCTTGCGCAGAATGTTCGTCAATTGGTACAAGAGATCATTGATCGCTATAACACCGGTTTGATCGTGCTGGATGCCAATATGCAGGACGCGCAACCACCAGAACAGGTGCAAGCAGCGTTTGATGATGCAGTGAAATCACGTGAAGACCAAGAACGTTTTATTAATGAAGCGCAAGCCTATTCAAATGACATTTTGCCTAAGGCACGTGGTCAGGCAGCACGCCAAATCGAAGAAGCTAACGGTTATAAAGAACGTGTGATAGCACAAGCAGTCGGTGAGTCTGATCGCTTTACTAAGGTTCTAAAAGAATATGAACTCGCCCCCGATATTACTCGTGAGCGTTTGTATATCGAATCGATTGAATCAGTGTTAGCTAATACTTCTAAGATAATGATTGACGCCAAAGGAGCGAGTAACCTGCTTTATTTGCCTTTAGATCGTTTGATCGGCCAGTCAGGTGGGTCGAAATCACCGTCAAGTAATTCTGATTCTGGGCAGATTAATATACCATCATCTAGTTCGCGTGAGCAGCTACGAGATGGTTCACGTTCACGAGGAGGCCGCTAATGGATCGTCGTATGTTACCGATCGCTTTGATCGTTATTGTCGTTGTGCTGTTATCGCAGTCAATTTTTACTGTGTCTGAAACAGAAAAGGCAGTACGTTTCCGTTTGGGTGAAATTGTCGATACTGACTATGCTCCTGGCTTACATTTTAAAATGCCGTTTATTAATAATATCCGTAAATTTGATAAACGTATTATTACTTTAGATGCGGCGCCTGAAGAGTTTTTGACGGCCGAGAAAAAGAACCTGGTTGTCGATTCGTTTTTGAAATGGCGTATTATCAATGTTGCAGATTTCTACACTTCATTGGGTGGAGATATCAGCACTGCAAATTCACGTTTGTCGCAAGTGATTAAAGACACGCTAAAGAGTGAGTTTGGTCGTCGCAGCATTAAAGAAGTGGTGTCAGGTGAGCGACGCGTGGTGATGGATAATCTGACAGTTAAGACCAATGAGCAAGCGAAGAAATTTGGTATTGAAATTGTTGATGTGCGTTTAAAGCGTATTGATTTGTCTGACGAAATTAGTGATTCAGTCTTTAGTCGTATGGAAGCAGAGCGTTCACGTATTGCTAAAGATTTCCGTTCGAAAGGGGCTGAAGCTGCTGAGCGTATTAGAGCTGATGCGGATCGTCAACGTGAAATCATTAAAGCTGAAGCGTATCGTGAAGCAGAGCAAATCCGCGGTGATGGCGATGCCAAAGCGACTAGTTTATATGCTAATGCGTATAGCGCAAATGAAGAGTTCTACTCACTGTATCGTAGTTTAAATGCCTATAAGACAACCTTTAGTAATAAAGGGGATATTATGGTAATTGATCCGAGTGCCGACTTCTTCAAATACTTCAGACAGTCTAAGCCAGAATAATTGTATAAAGCTGGTTAATAAGTGGCGCAGCCTTGCCTTGGTTAATTAACTAGGTAGGCTGCGCTTAAATACCTATGTCAGATGAATTGCTTGGCGCATTTGCGCTATTTCTCGTTTTTGAGGGGCTATTGCCCTTTGCTAGTCCAGGCCTGTTTCGCCAGACTATGATGCAAATGTCAGAGATGAGCGACAGTGCTTTACGGCTCACAGGGCTTGGCGCAATGATACTGGGCGTGGTGTTACTGTACGCATTTCGTTAGAATTCACCGTTTGTCTGGGCGAATGCTCTAACCGCAACCTATCGAACCTATAAATATGTCCGAAAATACCCATTGGCTTTTGCCAGAAGGCATCGAAGAAATGCCGCCTGCGCAAGCAGAGCGTTTAGAGCGCATGCGTCGCAGTTTGCTCGACCAATTTCATAGTTGGGGCTATCAGCTAGTTTTGACGCCATTTATTGAACATGTCGAATCGCTATTGGTTGGCACAGGTCGCGAGATGGACCTACAGACATTTAAGATTGTTGACCAGATAAGTGGTCGCATGCTCGGTATACGTGCAGATATGACCCCTCAGGTGGCGCGTATTGATGCTTGCCGTCTTAAGCAAGATGTGCCAACGCGACTCTGTTATATGGGTACGGTTTTACACACACGTTCGCAAGACTTCGGTGGTAACCGCAGCCCATTGCAATTGGGTGCAGAGCTATATGGCCATGCTGGCGCAGAGAGCGACGTTGAAGTCATAGCGCTAGCTGTTGCCACCTTGGAATGCGCAGGCATTAAAAATGTTCACTTAGACCTGGGCCATGTCGGTATCTACCGTACGCTGATGCGTGAGCTCGATCTTGATGAAGAGCAACAAGCTGAGTTCTTTGATGCACTGCAACGCAAAGATATACCAGGTATCGATAAGTTTCTTAACGATCATAAGATTAGCGGTGCACAACACGATATGTTAGTGGCATTGCCACAGCTCAATGGTGATAGAAACGTTTTAGCGCGTGCCCGTAAGGTATTGGCCGCCGCTGGTGCAGATGTGATTAATGCCATTGATGATTTAGAGAAAATTGCTGATCTAGCAGAAAAACGCATGCCAAACGTATCGCTGAATTTTGATATAGCCGAATTGCGCGGTTATCAATATCAAACAGGCGTAGTGTTTGCGGCTTATGTGCCTGGTTATGGTCAAGAAGTGGCACGTGGCGGGCGTTATGATGAAATTGGCGCCGCCTTTGGCCGTGCACGACCTGCTACAGGTTTTAGTGCCGATCTAAAGACATTACTACAATTAGGAGATCAAAGTGCTAATGTGGTATTAGGTGTTTTGGCTCCGTTTGCTAGTGATGACAGTGGTTTATTAGCAAAAATTGCAGCAATGCGAGCAGCCGGTGAAAGAGTCGTAGAGTTGTTGCCAAACCAAGTGTCAGATCCAGTAGAGCAGGGTTGTGATCGTCAGCTTGTAAAGCAAGGTAATGATTGGACGATTGAGCAAATTTCGTAACAGCTTTATTTTTTTATCCCATATTTAAATTATTCGAGTCATTATGAGCAAAAACGTTGTTGTCGTCGGCACCCAATGGGGCGATGAAGGTAAAGGTAAGATTGTTGACTTACTGACAGAGCGCGCTGGTGCGGTGGTTCGTTTTCAGGGTGGGCACAATGCGGGTCATACTCTCGTCATCGATGGTCATAAGACGGTTTTGCATTTAATCCCGTCTGGAATCTTACGTAAAGATACGCAATGTTTAATTGGTAATGGCGTGGTTCTATCGCCTGAGGCCTTGCATGAAGAATTAGCAATGCTCGATGAGCGCGGTGTTGATGCGCGCTCACGCTTAAAGATCAGTCCAGCATGCCCCCTAATATTGCCTTATCATATTGCCCTGGATAACGCCCGCGAGCGAGCTCGCGGTGTAACGGCAATTGGTACGACAGGTCGCGGTATTGGTCCCGCCTATGAAGATAAAGTAGCGCGTCGTGCCGTTCGTTTAGGCGATTTATTTCATAGAGAGCGTTTTGCTGCAATGCTCGGTGAAGTGATTGATTATCATAATTTTGCCCTCAAGCATTATTACAAAGCCGATACCATCGACTTCCAAGAAGTCCTCGATGGTGCATTGAGTTATGTCGATGAATTACAACCACTAATGGCTGATGTGGTCGAAATTTTAGATAACCTTAAGCAACAACAAGTGCCCATAATGTTTGAAGGTGCTCAAGGCACGATGCTTGATGTTGACCATGGTACCTATCCTTATGTCACCTCATCAAATACCACGTCTGCGAATGCAGCAACCGGCTCAGGCGTAGGCCCAACCGAATTACAGTATGTGCTGGGCATCACCAAAGCCTATACGACACGAGTCGGTGCCGGCCCTTTCCCAACAGAACTGTTTGATGATATGGGCGAGCATTTGGCACGAGTAGGACATGAATTTGGTTCGACAACGGGTCGACCACGTCGTTGTGGTTGGTTTGACGCAGTGGCGTTGCGTCATGCAGTGAGGTTGAATGGCATATCAGGTTTATGTATTACCAAGCTTGATGTGTTGGACGATATTGACACTATTCAAATTTGCGTTGGTTATGAATGTAACGGCGAAGAGACTACGTCGTTGCCGCTTGATACCGATGCATTTGCGAGTTGTCAGCCGCGTTATGAATCGATACCTGGCTGGAAGCAGTCAACGGTTGGAATTCGCGAATATGACCAACTCCCTGAAGCTGCACGTACCTACCTAAAGCGTATTGAAGAGATAGTTAAGACACCCGTCGACATTATCTCTACGGGTCCTGATCGCGCAGATACCATTATTCTTAATCATCCTTTTTCCTAAGTACTATCTGTTAGGTAAATATTAGGCAAAAAAAATGGCGGATATAGGCATATATCCGCCAGATGTAAGGAGAAAAGACATTCCGAATTAGGTATGTCATCTACTAACTAGCAATAGCTATGCCTATTTTAGTTTTTTACAGAAAAAACCTATAACTGCTTGTTTTTTTTGTTATTTTTAATTCCCAGGTATTGTTAAATGTATTCTAATGCCTTGTTAGGGTGAAAAAAATGACACTAAGAGACACCGATGTGCCTAAAAATTGCCGTATATGAGTAATTAGCGTGATGTGAAATTATATTTAATCTCTTCTAAAATAAAGTCCGAAAAGACACTGTTAAGCCAGTTTGACTGGAATTGTGAGTTAGTGGTCAAAATATCATATCCTAACTTATATTAGACCTGAAAATTTCCTGACTGATTCAGTGTAATGATAAAAATATGAAACGGTGCCCAGAAGAGGGAGAAACAAGCGATTGCAAAGCAATGCTTTGCGCGTAGTTGAACGCCGCTAACCTGCGATGAGTAGCTGGTAGTCCGATTGATTTTTTGCAACGAAAAAATTGAAATCTTTTTGGTACCCAAAAGAAGGCTTTATTTTTCCCCTATCTATATTATTTTTAATAAGAGCATTAAAAGTTTAATTTTCAGAATGTTACTTTCAGTGTTGCATGTAAATAGCGTTATATTTTGACTGCTCTAGCCTCACTGTCGAATATTGACATTATTCGACAGTGAGGCTAGAGTTCAACAACAACACTATGCGGAGGCACTCAAGATGGCAAGTAGTATGAATCTGTCCCTGACCGACGAGCTGCGAGACTTTGTTAATAGTCGTACCGGCGATGCGGGTGTCTATGCAACACCCAGCGAATATCTCCGTGACTTAATCCGCCATGATATGGAAGCTCAATCGATAGTCACACATGTGATGGGTGGCCTGGATGATCTTGCCCATGGTCGTTTTTCTGATAAATCTATTCTTGATATTGCGTCAGAAGATTAGTTCTGGTGGCAAGGAAGCACAAGCAGCACTACATTCTGACTAAAACGGCAGAGCACGATTTTCGGGAGGCTCGGCAGTGGTCTTTATCACGGTGGGGCAGTGAACTGACCAAGCAATATTTTACTGATCTACATAAAAGTGCAGAGAATATCGCCCAGAATTATAAACGCATTGCTTCAATGGAACATGTTGCTGACGCAACCGAATTGAGTGTTCATCCAGTCCGGGAGCACTATCTCGTGTATGTACCAATCAGTGGCAAGCGCATCGTAATTGTTGCGTTAATCCGGCAGACGCGGGATGTGCCAACTATTATTCAAGCCAGCGGCTTTATGATCCAGCGGCAATTAAAAGAGAGTTTTAAAAAACTGGCATTGGGAGCGATACCAAACTTGAAAAAGTGAGGTGTATTTTCTGCGTCTACGTTCAACTCCATTCTGTGGCGGGTTTACTGAAACGGTAACACCTCATCAAAGGCAAACGCCAATTGTTCTGGTTTCCGATAGCGGCGATAGCGCCGCCAAGGTCGTGGATTCAATGGTGGGCCATTGTCAGGTAGAGACAAAGGCAATGGGTGTTGCCACTGAGCGACGTGTAAGGCCTGGTTAAAACAGCGATAACCGTGTCCCACCGAGATTTTCAAAAAGTAAGCAAGCGATGTTATCGTGTTATTGCAGCGATTTAACACAGCGACCCAGGCATAGCCCAATGAGTGACAGCTCAACACCTGTAACCAAGGGGATATCCGCCTGAATAAGCAGTTTGTTAAGAGAGTCTTCAATACTACCGTGAGTTAGTCGATGGGCATAATTGGGGTGACTCCTTTCGGGGGCTGTATTATCCAGCCGCGCCGCGTAGCGCACATTGATTTCGTAATAACGCACCAGTTTTCGGTCGATATGGGCAATCAGAATCTTCTGATCTTCAGGATTATGAAAATCAATAGGGTGACTGCATCTTTGTGACAGCTCATCGGCAATCAAGCAGATTTTCCCTTGTACATCCTCAGGCTGAGATTCTCCACGGCTGTGCCGAGCTATACGCTGAATATCCTTCTTTCGGGCATCAAGAAAAGCCAGATAGTGTTGAACGTCCATAGCCAACTCTCTTGTTGCTGATTTCACCTAGGAGAAGGCATTTAATGCCCGCACTGTTTAGCTAAATTATCTGCATGGATAATTTATAGTGATTGGATATACCGCCGGACAAAAACTATATTAAAAAACATTTTATTCATCTTTATCGCGATTTAGCTGTATTATAATATAGCGCTATACCAAATCGTATGATATTCTCATAAATGGCGAATTAAATGTATTTTTATATAGCACATGGTCAACCAAGCTTCGATAAGGCAGAAACGACTAGCCGCGTTAATACGCGCCACATCTGGCACGATACGTATAAGCGATGCAATGGAAGTGCTGGGGCTTGAACGCCCACACGCAGCCAAGTTGCTTGCAGGATGGCATAAACAAGGCGTTATTCGGCGTATTGCACGGGGGTTATATGTTCCTGTGCAGCCAAGCGCGTTAGAGCAAACCCAAGTTCTCGACGATCCTTGGGTGCTCGTCCCAGCATTATACGAACCTGGCTACATCGGAGGCTGGAGCGCACTGGAATACTGGGAACTTACCGAGCAGTTATTCCGATCTGTCTGTGTTTTGACAAGTAAGCGTACAAGCTATGGTAAAGCTATGCACCAGGGAGTGGGATTCTTTATTCAATACGCACCTGAAAAAAATAGCTTTGGAACAAAAACCATCTGGCGGGATAACGTTAAACTAAAAATATCAGACCCCTATAAAACGATGCTGGATATTATTAATGATCCCTATTTAGGTGCAGGTTTGCAGCATACAATCGATAGCTTGTCTGAATTTAAAAAAACGTACAGCAAGCAAGAAGATCTTAGTCGACTTTTGGACTATACCCTTCAAATCAATAATGGAGCACTGTTTAAAAAACTGGGGTTCTTAGCTGAAAAGTTAAATTTTGATTCATCATTTGTTGACGCCTGTGCCATGCACCTGACAACAGGTTATGCATACCTCGATAAAAATGCGAAGGATAATAAATTAGTAACAAAATGGCGCTTATGGGTCCCCAAAGAGCTTAAGTTGTGATCACCAAAGATGAAATTCTGACCGTAGCGGGAGAAACAGGACTGACTCCAGCAGTTGTTGAGAAAGACTATGTGTCGAGCCTTACTCATTAAGGCAAGCCCAAAATGGCAATATCCTACTTTATGCCGTTCGTACTGAAGATGGTCAAATCAGAGCATATAAGATTAATCAGATCAATGACGCCTCAATGACAAATCAAGTTTATGTCCCTCGTTATCAAATAGAGCTTAGCCCATCAGGTGGTGTGGCCTCCCTGGCAGAGCATAGAACATAACTGGAGTAAGGCGCCTGGCTCCAATACCGTTAACCTGGTTTTTATCCATAAACCCCCATGTTCGTCAGCCCATCGTCTGTCAGTTTGAAAGAAGATATTTCTTCTAACAGACCAATACCACTTTAAATAGGATCTGCAGTGTAAGAAAACTGCGCAAAGTGCTTGTTAACTTTAACAGGGTGTTAGTAAAGAAGGTCGCGAGTGGCATTTTTTTATAGCGCATCATTGATCTTGAGATAGGGGCTGTGATGCAAAGCATTGAGTAGCTTGCTGTTCGCAGCGCTGACAATCTTGTTTGAGGGGCGGGCATTGACCAATACAGCGGTGAAAGGCAG
>JAADIY010000016.1 GCA_013151045.1 Gammaproteobacteria bacterium | reverse complement strand
GATCAGCAACCTTAAAGCTTCGATAGAGCAAAGATATCTCAAGAGCTGCCGATAACCCCTAAGACAGGGGATAATCATGCAAAGCTCAGCAACACCTTCTGATAAAATCATACTAAACGGTCTGGCACGTTATCTAATACGCGAAGGGCTGCTCGACGAGAATACGGCGCAAGACGCCTATGAAAAGTCGCATGAGGAAAAGATTCCTCTCGCATCATACTTAGTTGAACACAAAATACTCGCCAGTGATGTCATCGCCGTGACCGCGTCACGCGAATTTGGCATACCTTTATTTGACCTAAAAGCAATTGAATTAGAGCATGATACGGTCAAATTAGTTAAAGAATCCCTTATTCGCAAACACAATGCGCTACCTTTATTTAAACGCGGTAGTCGCCTGTATATCGCCTTGTCTGATCCAACCAACTTACCAGCGCTGGACGAAATTAAATTTAATACCGGCCTTAATACCGAGCCCGTACTTACTGAAGATGACGCACTACGCCGAGCCATTGAACGCGCACTAGATAACAACGCCGATTCGATGGATGCCTTCGCTGGTGATGACAATCTAGAAGATTTAGATATGTCAGACGGTGAAGACCCTGATGCCGCTGGGATCGCCGAATCCGAAGTCGATGACACACCGATTGTACGCTTCGTTAATAAAGTACTACTAGATGCCATTAAAGCCGGCTCTTCTGATATCCATTTTGAACCTTATGAAAAAAAATATCGAGTGCGCACGCGTTTAGATGGCGTGTTAAGAGAGGTAGTCGCCCCACCGGTTGTCATGGCCATGAAAATTGCGGCACGACTTAAGGTCATGTCGCGGCTTGATATCTCAGAGCGCCGCGTACCACAAGATGGCCGTATGAAAATGACTATCTCAAAAAACCGCTCCATCGATTTTCGTGTCAGTACCTGCCCAACTTTATTTGGCGAAAAAATAGTTATTCGTATTCTTGACCCTACTAGCGCCCAGATGGGTATTGATGCATTGGGTTATGAACCCGAACAAAAAGAGCTCTACATGAAGGCTCTGGAACAGCCTCAAGGTATGATTTTGGTTACCGGGCCAACCGGTAGTGGTAAAACGGTTTCGCTCTACACGGGCTTGAATATACTCAATACAGAAGACCGCAATATCTCGACCGCTGAAGATCCAGCAGAAATTAATTTACCTGGTGTTAACCAAGTTAACGTTAACCCCAGAGCAGGGTTAACCTTTGCCGCGGCGCTAAAATCATTTTTGCGACAAGATCCCGACATTATCATGGTCGGTGAGATTCGTGACCTAGAAACCGCTGAAATCGCTATTAAAGCCGCGCAAACTGGTCATATGGTGATGTCGACACTACATACTAACGACGCGCCGCAAACACTGACTCGCTTAGCCAATATGGGCGTACCTGGCTATAACATCGCGGCGACGGTATCGCTGATCATTGCACAGCGGCTCGCGCGTAAACTCTGCAAAAAATGCAAAACGCCAGTCGATATACCTAAAGATGCTTTACTTAAAGAAGGCTTTACCGAAGATCAGCTTAAAGAAGACTTTACTATTTATGCGCCGAAAGGTTGCGATCAGTGTACGGCTGGCTACAAAGGTCGGGTTGGGATATATCAGGTCATGCCTATTACTGAAGCAATGGGCAGGCTGATTATGGAGGACGCCAACTCGATAGCACTCGGAGACCAGGCAGAACGTGAGGGAGTTAACGATTTACGCAAGTCGGGCTTGAAGAAAATCTTGGATGGTGTTACAAGCCTAGAAGAAGTAATGAGGGTAACAACAGAATAATGGCCGGAAAAGCAATACAAGCGAGTACTTTCACTTGGGTTGGTGCTGACAAACGCGGCACCAAAATAAAAGGTGAGACAGAAGGTAATAGCATCCCCCTTGTTAAGGCGCAATTACGCCGCCAGGGCATTAACCCTTTACGTGTCAAGAAAAAAGCGAAACCGCTGTTTAGCAGTGCTAAAAAAATTACTGCGAAAGATATCGCCATCTTTACACGCCAATTAGCGACCATGTTGTCTGCTGGCGTGCCGGTAGTACAAGCTTTTGAAATTATTGGCCGTGGCCACGAAAACCCATCAATGCAAGACCTCATTGGCACTATCAAGGCCGACGTTGAAGGCGGGAATAACCTTGCCGATTCATTCCGTAAACACCCGCGCCAATTCGATGATTTATTTTGCAACCTAATCGCTGCCGGTGAACAAGCCGGTATACTGGAGTCACTGCTAAACAAAATCGCTATCTATAAGGAAAAAACTGAGGCCATTAAAGGTAAGGTCAAAAAGGCATTAACCTACCCTGCGGCGGTGATGATTGTTGCCTTTATTATTACCGCCATTCTTTTGATTTTTGTCGTTCCGCAGTTTAAATCCGTCTTTGAAGGCTTTGGTGCCGACTTGCCTGCGTTAACATTATTTGTCGTTTCGCTCTCAGAAGCTTTTCAAGAATATTGGTATTTCATATTTGGTGGTATAGCTGCGGCGGGTTTTGTCTTTGTTAGCGCCCACCGCAAGTCCAAAAAAGTACGCGATGCTGTCGACCGACTAAAACTCAAACTACCCATCGTTGGAAATATTTTGCACAAAGCGGCTATAGCACGTTTTGCTCGCACTTTATCAACCATGTTTGCGGCCGGTGTACCGCTTGTCGAATCAATGACCAGTGTTGCTGGCGCTGCGGGCAATGTCGTTTATAGCGATGCGATACTTCGTATTCGTGACGAAGTATCGACCGGCACAAACTTAAATTCTGCCATGGCACATACTGGGATATTCCCCAACATGGTCAACCAAATGGTGGCTATTGGTGAAGAATCTGGTTCGCTCGACGCTATGTTGAGCAAAGTGGCCGATTTTTACGAAGAAGAAGTAGACAACTTGGTTGACTCTATGGCTAGCCTAATTGAACCCATGATTATGGCCTTTCTCGGTGTCGTCGTTGGCGGATTAGTCATCGCCATGTATTTACCTATCTTCAAACTCGGCGAAGTTGTCTAGACCAATAAGCCCTTTATAGCAATGGAATTAGTAGCACTTCTGCAGTCCAGTCCTGTAGCTTTCATCACTGTAGTTGTGATTATCGGCTTGCTAGTCGGCAGTTTTCTTAATGTTGTCATCTACCGTCTACCCGTGATGATGGAGCGAGACTGGCAAGCACAGTGTGACATGCCATCGGGGTGCGACGCAGCATCGGATTGCCATCTTGAACAAGAAAATAGTGGGCCATCGACTTTCAACCTTGCTGTGCCAAGATCTACCTGCCCAAAATGTAATCATTTAATTACCGCTTTAGAAAATATTCCCATCATTAGCTATCTCTTTTTACGCGGCAAATGCAGTCACTGTAAAGCCCCTATTTCAGCACGTTATCCTATTATTGAACTAACAACAGCAGTCCTCTCTGCATTAGTCGCTTGGAAGTTTGGTTTCGGTTGGCCAGCACTGGCAGCGCTTGTTTTTACTTGGTGCCTCATATGCTTGGCGCTGATTGACTTTGATACGCAATATTTGCCTGATAACATTACTTTGCCGTTATTGTGGCTAGGCTTATTTGTGAGTCTATTTACTTTATTTGTTGATCTGCGTGCTGCGGTAATTGGCGCGATAGCTGGCTATCTTAGCCTGTGGCTAGTTTATCAACTGTTCAAACTGGTTACTGGCAAAGAGGGCATGGGCTTCGGTGACTTTAAATTGTTAGCTGCCCTTGGCGCTTGGCTGGGCTGGGAAGCGCTGCCTACGGTCATATTCTTTTCGGCACTGGTTGGCGCTGTGATCGGTATTTCGCTCATTCTAATACGTGGACGAGACCGTAATATCCCGATTCCTTTTGGTCCCTTCTTAGCGACAGCCGGATGGATTACGTTTATGCTAGGCGACGATGCTGCAAATTTCTATCTCAATTTATTGGGGCTTAGCTAAATCATACCCTGAGCCAGCCGAGTCATGTTAACCATCGGTCTCACCGGCGGTATCGGCAGCGGTAAATCCACTATAGCTGAAATCTTTATCGAGCTCGGCGTACCTTGCTGCGATGCTGATGAGTTTGCACGCTCACTGACTCAAGCAGACTCTCCAGCTTTGCAAGAAATTCGCGAAATATTTGGTAGTGAAATAATCACTAATGATGGCCAGCTCAAGCGACAGCAATTGAGAGAGCTTATATTTTCTGATCCTAATGAACGCAAAAAATTGGAGGCGATCTTACACCCTCGTATTCGCCAAAAAATTCAGCAATGGATCAAAGAGCAAACCAGCAGTTATTGCGTTGTTTCTGTTCCCTTGCTGGCCGAAAACCACAACCATTACCCATTTGACCGAATAATCGTCGTGCAACTGGCTCAAGCTTCTCAGCGTAAACGAACCGCGATACGTGATAAGGTCGATGCATCTGCTATTCAGGCCATTATTACTAATCAGGCAAGCGATCAGCAGCGAGTAGCTATTGCCGATGACCTTATCGATAATAACGGCGATATACACTCGCTACGTCAGCAAATTACTGACCTGCATGAGAAATACCTTAAACTCGCCAATTGACTATTGCACGCGAATTAGAATGGTGAATTAGACAAGCTTGCCCTAGTCGCATAAGATCGTGGCATAAGTATAGCCATTCAATCCTTAATCAGAAAAGTCGTCAGAAAAAGCAATGGATCTAAGCTCCGATATCGTCACCTACGAACAACCTTTAAACGAACGGATTCGCATCTATTTGAAGCTTGAACATCTATTCAAGCAGATCGCTGGCTGTGCGTCTATGCCATCGATTTGGGGTAGTCGTAGCGCCCTTTTCGGGGTGTTGGACACACTGAATATTCTTGCCCGCAACGACCTCAAAGCTGATGTGCTCAAAGAGCTCGAACGCCAAGCGAAAAACTTATCTCGACTTGAAACAAACCCTGATGTCGATACCAGCCAATTAGCCGATATCTTAGACCGACTCGATATTTTGATTGACCGCATTCACTCCTTGCGCGGCCAAATTGCTCAAGAACTGCGCGACAATGAATTACTCAATAGCATTCGTCAACGCATGACCATTCCGGGTGGCACTTGCGATTTTGATTTACCGGGCTTTAATTTCTGGCTAAAGCAGAGCGATGCCGCACGCACACACGATTTGCTCTCTTGGTATGAGAGCTTTGATTTGATGCGCGCAGCCATCGATATTATCTTAATGCTAGTTCGACGCAGCGCCCAACCGACATCAGTGCAAGCCATCGAAGGCTTTTATCAGCAGTCCCTAGACAGTCGCTTCCCACAACAAATGATTCGCGTTGCCATTCCTTCGGACCTGCGCTGCTTTCCAGAAATAAGCGGCGGCAAACACCGCTTCACAGTACGCTTTATGACTGGCGGCATGAACAAGCGTCCCTCGCAAATCAAAGAGGACGTCGACTTTCAACTCACTTGTTGCGTGCTCTAGCAATGGAAGTGAAATGCCCTACCTGCGAGAAAATGGTTGTCTGGTCAAAAGAGTCCGAATTTAAACCCTTTTGCAGTCAACGCTGCCGGCTTATTGATCTCGGCCAATGGGCAGCAGAAGAACATCGCATCCCTTGTGCACAACAAGAAAACGCATTAGAACTCGAAGAGTTAGCAACCGACGAATCCGGCGAAAACTTACACTAAGCCAATAAATAATTAGTCCCAAAACTCAGAGATACCCGCAATACCCTGACAACCCACCTGCTGTGCTTGACTAACATTTGCTTTTTTCATGCCGCCCAGTGCGTAAACAGGAATATTCGCTTTAGCCACCAAACTTTCTAATTTCTCCCAACCCAAAATTTCCGCTCCTGGATGACTGGGCGTTTCTAATACCGGCGATAGAAAAACAAAGTCCACACCTATACGCTCAGCATGAGCAAGCTCTTCACTGTTATGACACGATGCAGAAAGCCATCGACCTTCTACAATAGGTCTTGAGCTTAAGCCCAGCAAACGCCTTGATGTTAAATGTAACCCCACTCCTTCAATCGCTTCCACACACTCCTGACCAGCATTCAACATAATCGTCATGCCACGCTCAGCAGCAAATTTGGCGAGCTCTAATGCCTGCTTTTTATATTCTGCGTCCGATAAGTTTTTTGCGCGAAATTGCAACAAGGTATAATCGCTAGACTTTAGACTTTCTATTTTTGAATAGAACATTGAGTCTATTTCAACGTCTGGCGTAATCACACAGCACTCTGGCAGCGCCAGCACTTTCATCAATACTTTATTCGCCTCTAAAAATGTATAGTCTTTAAACTCATCAGGATAAAGCCAACGCACCTGCTGTCCTTCAGCACCATGCGCCTCGCCGCTATAGCCATCAATTAACCAAGCATCAAGCCGTACACATCTATCGTTGTACCCCAGGGCACCTTCTACTGAAACCCCTACGGGCTTCCTGCACTCATGTCTGCCTTCGGCATTCACCTTGCACCCCAGGGCACCTTCTCTGCCTTCGGCATTCACCTTGCACCCCAGGGCACCTTCTCTGCCTTCGGCATTCACCTTGTACTCATATTCCCAGCAAAACAAAGGTCGGGCGCGCTCGACCTTTATGCCAAGCTCCTCCGCACATTCGCGCTTTAACACTTGCAGCCTATCTTCACATGCTTCGCGCTTACCACCAGGAAACTCCCAAAAGTCAGCATAATCAGTGGACGCTGGTCGTTGTGCGACTAAGTAACGCCCTTGCTTATCTTTAATGACGGCCAAGGCCACATCAATAATTTTGTGATTCATTTTTCTATCAAGTGTTCTATATTGCGTTCATGAATAAAATTCGCCATACGTTTTTGTGTCGTTCCGTTGCCATCGCAGCGACCTTCCTTGCCACGGCCATACTTCAATACGCCTTCGCTGACGAACAACTTTATTTTGATGTGCAAGAGATTGCCCAATGGCAAAATAAAAGTTTTAATGGCGAATCCACTTATCAGCTAACTCAAATTAACAACAGAAAAGCAGTCGCTGCCAGTAGCCAGCAATCCGCCTCTGCACGCTACTACAAAAATAAAATTGATCTTAAGACAACACCCTATCTTAATTGGTCATGGCAAGTCGAGGACCTACCCAATACGCTATCAGACGACAGCACAAAAAGTGGCGACGATTATGCCGCAAGAATTTATGTCGTATTTAAAACAGGGTTTGCTTTTTGGAAAATTGCCTCACTCAACTACGTCTGGGCAAACCAACGCCCTAAAGGTGATCATTGGCACAATGCCTATACCAACAAGGTGGTCTTACTTGCTGTAGATTCTGGTTCTGACGCAGTCGGACAATGGCAATCTTATAAAGTGAACGTTGCCGAAGACATCAAAAAATATTGGGCTAAAGAGGTGAGCACACTGACTTCTATCGCCATCATGGCAGACAGCGATGATTCACAAAGTAGTACTAAATCGTATTTTGGAGATATTTGGTTTAGCGCAGATTAAATTGATAAGTAGCGACTAAAATCAAACAAACGTGTCAACCTGGCGCTGTTGAACACCGGTAAATACTGTCGCACCACTGACATAGGCAGCAACAGCATCATTCGCCGCAACGACAGTACTTGCAATAGGTCGTGTGGAAGTAAAACGCGGATCAAAATTGATATCAGTTTGTGCGCCAACGATATCATCAATAGAGAAATCCGTGCGGTTAACATGCTGCACCCCGGGGGCACGTTGGAGCAATTCACCTTCAATGACACGTTCAACTTGATCACGCTTACTAAAGGCATTCGAACGCGACGCAACTTCTTCGACAGGTGCAACACGCGCAGCACCAACACGGCTAAAATTCGCCGGCAATGCAGTCAATGCTGTAATCGATGACGCCATCCAATGAACCACCTATTAAACACAGATAAGGGCACACAAACATAAAAGACTAGCAGCTCACAGAACTAAACGACGACGCATATTTGCCGCCCCAATAGACCCACTTACCAGTTTGATGCCCAACCCTAGGCGCTATTTTGCGACGCACTTCACAGTGTGTCAAGTTTTTGGCGAGTTATTGCCGCCTAAAGCTGCCCTAGCGGCAACCCAAACATCAATACGACGCGCCCCTGCCTTAATCAGCGCACGAGTCAATTCGGTCACCGTAGCACCCGTAGTCATCACATCATCGACAATCACAACATATAACCCTTTCATCGAACGCCTTATAAAGAAAGCACCTTTGAGGTTACGACGACGCTCAAGCGCACTCAGTTGAGACTGCTCTTTAGTCTCCGTATTTCTTACAATCACTCTATCGCTTATTGCAACACTCAATAGGCGAGCAACCGGTTTAGCTATCTCAAGCGCTTGGTTGTAACCACGCTCATTGAGACGCCGCTGATGCAGCGGAACGGGCAGAATCAAATCAGGAATTTTAAATTCATCATTGCCAGCGCCTTGGGCCACCATCTCAGCCAAGGCATTACCGAGAAAACGACCATAATACAAACGCTGGCCATACTTCAAACCGTGGACAATATGACTCAGCGGGTCTTGATAGCTAAAGGTAGCAAGCGTGCGATGATAAGACGGTGGTTTACGTAAACAGCGACCACATATCGCATTTTGAGGCAATGGCAAGGCGCAAACTTGGCAGCACGTCGTATTCCACGGCAAATCACCCAGACATGGCTGACAAAGCACACTATTCGCCTTAAGCAAGCCATTACCGCATAGCTGACAGTGTTGCGGCCAAACCCGCATGCGAGCACTTTTTAACCAGTTGTTAACTTTAAGCATTCCATTGAGTTGACAGCTATCTGGGTAGCCGTCATAGTCGCCTGCATTCCTTGCAGAACCCAGAGTTTAACTCATCAGGACAGACCCATGGACCAACAGACTTATCAAAAAATCGACGAAATCACCCAACGCTTATTAGACGACGGCGAAATGAGCGGCGAAGAAGGCCGCTGGATGATCGCGCTCGACGACGATTATCTGCCTTGGCTCATGGCCGGTGCTGACCGTTTGCGTAAAACCTTTCGCGGTAACGCAGTCGAAGTCTGCGCCATTTCTAATGTGCGTTCGGGCAACTGCTCAGAGAACTGTTCGTTCTGCGGTCAAAGTGGTCACCATAAAACTGCCGCACCTAAATACGGCTACATTAAAAACGAGTCACTCGTCGAACAAGCACAACAAGCACGCGAATGGGGAGCCAGCGACTTTGGTGTGGTCTCCAAAGGCTGGGGCGTACGTAACGACAAAGAACGCGTGCGACTAAAAGAATATTTTGACGAACTCGGCGAACATAGCGACATCGGCCGCTGCGCTAGCCTTGGCGCCCTCGACAAAAAGTCTGCCGACATGCTCAAAGAAATGGGCATGGAAAACTATCACCATAACCTTGAAAGTGCTGAGAGCTATTTCGATAAAGTCTGCACTACACATACCTACCAAGAAAATATCGACACAATTAAAAACGCGCAAGACGCCGGCTTACGTGTCTGTGCGGGCGGCATACTCGGCATGGGTGAAAGTTTAGATCAACGCATTGAACTCGCAGAAACATTACGCGGCTTAGACGTAAAATCAGTGCCACTAAATTTTCTTAACCCTATCGAAGGCACACCTATGGGTTCATTAACGCCCATGGCACCACAAGAAATTCTACAAGCCATTGCGACCTTCCGTTATATGTTGCCCAAAGCAGAAATTCGCATTGCCGGTGGTCGCCACTTTTTAGGTGATATGCAATCGATGATTTTCATGGCCGGCGCATCAGGTGTCATGATTGGTAACTATCTCACCACCCAAGGTCGTAAAGTCGAAGACGATTTAAAAATGATCAGCGACCTCAAATTAACCATTCGCGGCGACACCCAACAACGACGCGCCGTCGCAACACAGTAGTTTTGGAACTGAAAGAAGCTCTGACGCAACAGCGCCAGCAGGGTCTTTATCGCCAACGCCAAGCCATTAGCGAATATGATGGCAATCAAATTATCGTTGATGGGTCACGCTATACCAATTTTGCCAGCAACGATTATCTCGGGCTCTGCAACGACTCACGTATTATTGATGCCTTCAAAGAAGGAGCGGATCGTTACGGAGTTGGCAGTGGCGCATCACAATTAGTCACCGGTTATAGCAGCGCACATCAGGCGTTAGAAGAACGGCTCGCGGATTTTCTAAATCAACCACGCGTATTATTATTTTCCAGCGGCTATATGGCCAACCTTGGTGTGATTAGCGCATTACAATCGCGCAATAATCACATATTGCTCGATCGTCGCAGCCATGCATCGTTGGTCGATGCCGCGATACTATCGCGTGCCAAATTAAATCGATACCACACATCGGATATTTCCACGCTATTAGATAAACCGAATAAGCAAACAACAATGATCGCCAGTGATAGTGTCTTTAGCATGGATGGCGACATCGCGCCCATCGAACAACTTTCTATACTCAGCCAACAAACACAATCAATGTTGCTCATCGATGACGCACATGGCTTTGGTGTATTAGGTAAAAATGGTCGCGGTTGTTTAGAGCATTGCGACATCAACAATAATGATGTAGATATTTACATCGGCACACTTGGTAAAGCCTGCGGAACTAGCGGCGCTTTTGTCTGCGGCAGCGAAGAGCTCATCGACACACTGATACAAAAATCACGCAGCCTTATCTATACCACCGCACCACCACCAGCCATCGCCCATGCAACGCTAACCAGCATCGACATTATCGAACAAGAAGGCTGGCGTCGCGATCATATCAATACCTTAGTCAAACGTTTTCGCAGCGGCGCGCAACAACTTAGCTTACAACTCAGTGATTCAACAACCTCTATACAAGCAGTCATCCTCGGCGATAATGACGCTGCAGTAAACGCTAGCAAATATCTAAAATCAAAAGGCATCCATGTCACTGCGATTCGCCCGCCTACAGTTCCTAAAAACACAGCGCGCTTGCGTATTACTCTATGCAGCCACCACCAGGAATCTGATATCGATCATTTGTTATCTGCTTTAGAAACACTTAATACAAATGGTCCAGCATAGTGAATACACCTAGCGTCGTACTTGTTCATGGCTGGGGCTTTGATAGTAGTGTTTGGCAAACACTACAAATACACCTTAAAGAGACGAACACGATTGCGATTGATTTACCTGGCTATGGCGCACAAAAAGGCAACAATACTGAATGGCAAATCAATCACTTAGCCGAAGACCTCATTGCACGCACCCCGGAAAATGCTATTTGGGTAGCCTGGTCGCTTGGCGGCCTACTCGCCCTCTATATCGCCGCGAATAAGACAACACATATCACAGCGCTATTAACTATTGCTGCTACTCCCAGCTTTACACAAAAACCAAACTGGGATTGTGCAATGGATGCCGAAACATTCGCCAGCTTTAAACAATCCTACGTTGATGATAAAGAGCAGTGCCTAAAAAATTTTCGTCGTCTTGTCAGCTTTGGCGCTGATAGCAACATCATTAAACAAACACACTCACAAACCTGTGACGCCAACCCAGCAACACTTCTCGCAGGTTTGCAATTACTTGAACAAACAGATTTACGCTCATCATTAAAACAGATCAAATGCCCAAGCAAATTTTTATTTGCCGACAATGATGTTTTAATCCCAGCTAATACTTACCAGCATCCAGACCTGCAATCCGGTTCCAACGAAACGCTGCTCATTAATAATGCTGCGCATGCACTACCTATCAGCCACCCACAACTTATTAGACAACAAATAGAAGCACTGATACATGCCACACACTAATATCGAACAGGCCTATTTCATCGACAAAGAAAAAGTGCGCCGCGCCTTTGATCGCGCTGCAGAAACGTATGACGAATACGCCGCACTACAAGCTGAAATCGGTGAACGCATGTTATCGCGCTTAGATTATATTCGTATTGATCCTAAACGCATCGTCGACATCGGATCAGGTACCGGCCGCATCACCAAAGGCCTATCACAACGTTTCACCAAAACAGATGTTGTTGCACTCGATCTTGCCGAAGGCATGTTGAGAAAATCTCTGTCCACGCAAAAAAAAGGACTAGGACGATTATTCAGTCGTTCAAAAAATAATTTCATACACCACCTATGCGCTGACGCTGAAAACCTGCCTATTAATAATGACAGCGTCGATTTTGTTTTTTCTAGCGTGACATTTCAATGGTGCAATGATTTAGATAAAGCCTTACAAGAATGCTATCGCGTGTTAACACCTGGCAGCCTCATACTCTTTTCAAGCTTTGGTCCAGACACACTGAGCGAATTACGTTCGGCATGGAATGAGATTGACAACTATAATCACGTTAACGCCTTTATCGACATGCATGATATCGGCGACGCCTTAATACGCGCAGGCTTTCAGTCACCAGTCTTAGATATCGAAAACTTCACACTGACCTACGATAAAGTCACCGACCTCATGCGTGAGCTAAAAGCGATCGGCGCACATAATGTCACTGCTGGACGTCAACGTGGATTGATGGGCAAACAACATCTCAAACAAATAGAACAAAGCTACGAAAAATTTCGCCACGAAGGCAAGTTACCAGCAAGCTATGAAGTGATCTACGGCCACGCGTGGGTGCCCGAACAAAAAACACGAAAAGAAGAAGACAATATCGAAGTGAAAATTTCACTGAAACAACTGGGCCGTCGTAAGTAAGCTGTGTCTAAAGGATACTTTATCACTGGCACCGACACTGAGATAGGCAAAACGACTATCGCCGTTGGCCTTATCTACGCCTTACAAAATGCCGGGCATACTGTCAGCGTAATGAAACCCATCGCCAGCGGTTGTGAAACACTAGATGGCGAATTAAGAAACGATGATGCGCTAAAACTCATGGCGGCCTGTAGTCAAGATTTAGCCTATGCAGACGTCAACCCTTACGCTTTCACACCCCCTATTGCTCCCCACATTGCCGCCGAACAAGTTGGCGTAAAAATCGACATCGCCACTATTATCGAACTCGCGAATAAACACAAAACCAATAGTGACTACACCATCATAGAAGGCGTGGGTGGCTGGCAAGTGCCATTAAACGAAAAAGAAACTGTTGAAGACCTTGCCAAGGCGCTAGGCCTTCCTGTCATTTTAGTTGTTGGCTTACGTTTGGGTTGCATCAACCACGCGCTGCTAACAGCCAAAGCAATACAAGATTCAGGATTAGTACTAACGGGCTGGATCGCTAATCACTGCCATAAAAACATGGATAACAGTAGCGAAGTTATTCAAACCCTAACACAACATATCGATGCGCCACATATTGGTACGGTAGATTATCTTAATGAGATTAACCCAGAGACTATTCAACAGAGCTTAAACAAAAAGTTACTATAAAAATACGCCTCTGCAGTAATCATTAAAAA
>JAADIY010000025.1 GCA_013151045.1 Gammaproteobacteria bacterium | reverse complement strand
GTGATAAATCTGCATGCAGGCTGCGTTCGTGAAATTCATCAAAAATAACCAGCGCCGTTTTTTTAAGTTCCGGGTCAGCCTGTAACTTGCGCGTTAAAATACCTTCGGTGACCACCAGTATTTTTGTTTTATCGCTAAAGCAGGTGTCCTGACGAATTTGATAACCCACGGTTTTACCGATTTTTTCATTGAGTAAAAAAGCCATACGCGCGGTCGCATTGCGAGCAGCAAGTCGGCGAGGTTCGAGCATAATGATCTGCCTATCACCTAACCAGTTCTGGTCGAGCAAGGCGATGGGTACGACGGTGGTTTTTCCTGCGCCCGGTGGGGCTTGTAGAACAAGACGGTTGTGCGTGGTTAATTTATTTTTGATGTCCGGTAGAGCATCATTGATGGGGAGAGTTGGCATGGTGAGATTATAGCCGAAGGTAACGCAATTAATTTGCTACACTTTGATTGATGTTTTCTAATATTGATCGTTATGAGTCTGTTCTCCCCCAGGTGGCCCCTGTTTCTCTTGATGCGCTTGATAACCAATTGCGTATTTATTACGACGATACTCTTGAAGTTTGGTATTCACCTCATGGCGTAGCGAGCCTTAAGCCTAAACTTTGGATTCTTGGGATTACGCCGGGTTGGAACCAGATGCGTATTGCCTATGAAGATGCGGCGGTGGCAATTCAGCGGGGTTTGTCTCGTCAAGAGGCGGCGCGTAGTGCTAAACCCAGAGTTGCTTTTGCTGGGTCTATGCGAACTAATCTGATAGCAATGATGGATGAGCTGGGTTTGGCGACTACGTTAGAGCTTAGTAGCTCGGCTGATTTATTTGGTGCGGAGTTGCTAAGAACCGGTTCTGTATTGAAATATCCTGTATTTGCTCGTGGCAAGAATTACACGGGTTATTCGCCGAAGCCACGTGCGCATTCTGTACTTTGCGAAATGCTTGATACGGTATTTGCTGCGGAGCTGGAATCAGTTGCTGATTGCTTAATACTGCCTTTGGGCAAAACGGTCGAGTCTGTATTAGATCACTTTGTTGCTATGGGGCTGCTTGATGGGGCACGCGTATTACGTGGTTTTCCTCATCCTTCTGGTGCTAATGGACATCGGCAGAAAATATTTCTGCAAAACAAGGTGCAGATGAAACGAGCCGTTGAGCATTGGTTTAGGGGTTAATATGAATTTCCTTACGATGATTGCGGTTTATTCATTTTAACAATGTTAAGATCTTTGTCTATTTATTTTTAAGCAAACATTGACTGATTCTCTATGACTAATAACGATATTTTGCGGCGTTTACGCTATACCTTTGATTTAAGTGATTCTCAGATGATTGCTAGCTTTCGTGCGGCGGATCATCAAGCCACACGTGCTGAAATTAGTGATTGGTTGAAGAAGGAAGAGGACCCTGCTTATCAGAAACTGAAAGATGTCTTGATGGCGACCTTTCTTAACGGGTTTATTAACCAAAAACGTGGTAAGCGTGAAGGTGAGCAAGCCGTCCCTGAAAAGCGTTTGACGAATAATATTATTTTTATGAAGCTAAAAATTGCCTTGAATTTAAAAGCTGAGGATGTTTTGGCTATTATGGGTCTCGTTGGTTTTTCTATGAGCAAGCACGAATTGAGTGCCTTATTTCGCAAATCAAGCCATAAAAACTATCGTGAATGTAATGATCAGATGCTCCGTCACTTTTTAAAGGGTTTGCAAGTTAAGCATCGTGGTGAGAGTGATAGTGCTGACGATGACGGCGATGATGATGATGCTAAAGATGTTGTCATCGATAAAAAGCCGCATTCTGTATGGGGACAAACCAAGAAACACAGTAAGAAGAAAGATAAGTAATGTTTAGGGTTGGTGAGCAATATTGACTAACTCCTATGAGGGCATTGCGTATTCATTATGACGCTGATAGTGTGATTGGGAGTTGATTTAGCGATTTTGTATGATGCGTATTTGGACAGATAGGGTTAGTGGTTTTACCCGTGGCTTCGCGGTAATTGCTCTGTCGGTTTTGTTGATTTCATGTGCTTCGACTCGCCCGGCGACTAAGAATTTTCATGTTGTTCGTTCTGGTGAAACACTTTTTCAAATCGGTCAGCGATACGGTTATAACCACAAACGAGTGGCGCGTTGGAACCGTATTAAAGCTCCTTATAATCTACAGATCGGTCAATTGATTCGTATCAGTCCGCCGACGGCGATTGTTACTGCTCAAGGCAGCCGACGCAAGCAAGCGGTTGTGGTGGATAATCGTAAGCGCACCACTAAAAAATCCGTGTCTAAACCTAAAGCAAAATCTAGTTCTAGTAAAAGTAAAATATCTAAATCAAAACCTAAAGTAATTTCTAAGAAAGCGGCTCCAACTCCACGTAATACGAGAACTTCTATTAAGTTTGCTTGGCCATTAAAGGGCAAGGTTTTGTCTGGATTTTCAGGTGTGGGGCGTGGTAATCAGGGTATTGATATTGCGGGTAAACCAGGCCAGTCGGTGCACGCGACGGCGGGGGGCAAGGTGGTCTATAGCGGACAAGGACTGCGTCAATTGGGCCAGTTGATTATTATTAAACACGATTCACGGTTTCTTAGTGCCTATGGGTTTAATAGTCAGCTGTTGGTCAAAGAGGGTGACAGCGTTAGGCCAGGGCAGAAGATTGCGGTAATAGGCAAAAATAAGAATGGCCGTCATGTCTTGCATTTCGAAATTCGTCGCGATGGTATTCCGGTGAACCCAAAGGTTTATCTTAGATAATGGTGGGATGATGGGGCAGTGCTATAGAAATACGATTGCCATGACGTGTCGCTGTTCTTCTACCAGAATGTTATAGGTACGGCAGGCAGCACCAGAGTCCATAACCTCGACACCTATACCTTGTGCCATTAAACTTTCGCGCACACCTTGAGCTGGCCATTTTAAGCTTGTGCCGCTACCTAGCAGTACTATTTCAGGCTGGTATTGCTGCACTTTTTCTAATTCTTCCGCTGTCATCTCGTCGTATTGGGTGTTTGTCCAATCTTTCACGAGTTGCCTTGGCATAATGAGTGACGTTGAGGTGATGAGTTCTAGAGCGACGGGTTGGTTGCCAAATCTAGGGTCTTGAATACGTTCGATGTTATGCGCCATGTCTTGTGGGGGTGTTACAATAAGCTCAAGTGGCGTATAGGCGCGGATGATGTAGTTGGCACTATTGGTATCTAGACTGAACTGCATGATTGGACGCCGACTATTAAAATGGGGACATTGTGACGTCTTCGCCGTATTGAGCGCAAGTGTGGCTTGATGGAACTCTTCGAATACTATGATGAGTCTATTATTTCGCCACTGTTGCATTAGTTTTTATAAATTTATTGCTATAAACCACTAAAAACTATAGAATTTTTACTTTTTCGAGGCGAAAAACTTCATTGTTTCAGGACTTCCCGCGTATAAAGCGCCTTCCTCCCTATGTCTTTAATATAGTTAACGAGCTCAAGGCTGAAGCCCGCGCCCGTGGTGAGGATATTATTGACTTCGGTATGGGCAACCCTGATCAACCGACTCCGCAGCATATTGTTGATAAGTTGACCGAGGCCGCCCAGCGTGGTGACACCCATCGTTATTCTTTGTCACGTGGTATTCCGCGTTTGCGACAAGCCATTTGTAATTGGTATGACAAGAAATACGATGTCAAACTAGACAATGAAAAAAATGCAATTGTAACCATCGGCTCTAAAGAAGGGCTGGCGCATTTGGCTATGGCGATGGTGGGGCCGGGAGATGTTGTTCTAGTCCCTAATCCGGCTTACCCGATTCACCCTTATGGTTTTGTCATTGCTGGTGCAGATATTCGTCATGTGCCATTAACCGCAGGTGTGGATTTTTTTGCTGAGCTTGAGAAGGCGATAAAGGATTCTTGGCCTAAGCCTAAAGCGCTAGTTTTAAACTTTCCCGGTAATCCGACAGCGCAATGTGTTGATCTTGAGTTTTTCGAGAAGGTCGTCGCTATTGCTCGTGAGCACGAGATTTGGGTGATTCACGATTTGGCTTATGCCGATATTGTGTTTGATGGCTACAAAGCGCCTTCGATACTCGAAGTACCCGGCGCGATGGACGTTGCCGTTGAATTTTACTCACTGTCGAAAAGCTATAATATGCCAGGCTGGCGTGTTGGCTTTATGTGCGGAAATGAAGTATTGGTTGCTGCCTTGGCGCGAATGAAATCGTATCTAGACTACGGTATGTTCACGCCTATTCAGGTGGCGGCGATTACTGCTTTAGAAGGTCCGCAAGAATGTGTCGCTGAGATACGCGACATGTATAAGAGTCGCCGTGATGTCTTATGCCATGGTTTAGATTCGATAGGTTGGCATGTGACAAGACCTAAAGCAACGATGTTTGTTTGGGCGCGAATTCCAGATGCTTATAAAGAGATGGGTTCCCTTGAGTTCTCGAAAAAATTATTAGCCGATGCCAAGGTGGCGGTATCGCCGGGCGTCGGTTTTGGCTCGTATGGCGATGACCATGTACGTTTTGGTTTAATTGAAAATGAACATCGGACACGCCAGGCGATACGCGGTATTAAAGAAATGTTTCGTAAAGATGCGCTAATTTCTGTTAGTGATAATACGGAATGAAGGAGATTAAGCTTTGAACCCTGTTAACGTTGGAATATTAGGCTTAGGCACAGTAGGTGGCGGCACAATTAATGTGTTGGCACGTAATGCTAAAGAGATAGCACGCCGAGCTGGCCGTGAAATTAAAATTGTTGCGGCAGCAGCACGTGAAGTCAAAGGTTGTTCTACTGATGATTTTACTGTCACTGAAGATGCCTTTGCAGTCGTTAATAATCCTGATGTTGAAATTGTCGTTGAGCTGATTGGTGGTTACGATCCTGCCAAAGAATTGGTATTGACCGCGATTCGTAATGGTAAGCACGTTGTTACGGCTAACAAAGCTCTCATTGCTATGCACGGCAATGAGTTGTTTGCCGAAGCGCAAAAACACGGCGTTACTATTGCCTTTGAAGCTGCGGTAGCAGGCGGCATACCGATTATTAAAGCTTTACGCGAAGGCTTGGCGGGTAACTCTATTTCTTGGGTGGCCGGTATTATTAATGGTACCGGTAACTTTATTCTCACCGAAATGCGTGATAAGGGTCGTGACTTTGCTGATGTCTTAGCAGAAGCACAGGCATTAGGTTATGCCGAAGCCGATCCGACTTTTGATGTGGAAGGGATTGATGCTGCACATAAGTTGACCATTCTGGCATCGATTGCCTTTGGTATCCCGTTACAGTTTGATAAAGTCTTTACCGAAGGTATTCGTAATATTACCTCTGACGATGTGCAGTATGCAGAGGAACTTGGTTATCGCATTAAACACTTAGGTATTGCGCGTCGTACAGAAGCAGGTATTGAATTACGTGTGCATCCCACTATGATTCCAGAGCGTCGTTTGATTGCCAATGTAGACGGTGTTATGAATGCTGTGTTGGTAATGGGTGACGCCGTTGGGCCTACCTTATACTATGGTGCTGGCGCGGGTGCTGAGGCAACAGCTTCTGCGGTCGTCGCAGACTTAGTCGATGTGGTGAGAGCTTTAACCACTGATCCAGAAAACCGGGTACCACATTTGGCCTTTCAAGCGGATGCATTGTCAGATATACCTGTGTTGAGTGCGGATGAATTTGAAACCGCTTATTATTTAAGAATGAATGCGGTTGATGAGCCTGGCGTGTTAGCTGACGTGACGCGTTTATTGGGCGAGCAGGGTATTAGTATTAAAGCGATTCTGCAAAAAGGCTCGGCGAGTGATGTTAACTTGGTGCCGATAGTGTTGCTTACGCAGAGTGTAAAAGAAGCCAAAATGAATGCGGCGCTAGAGGGTATTTCGCAGTTACCTTCAGTAACAGGAACCATTGCACGTATTCGTGTTGAATCACTGAATTAATTTTAATTATATTTGAGAACTAATCATGCCATTTCGTAATCGCTATACCGGACTCATTGATACTTATCGTGATCGTTTACCTGTTCATGATGACACGCGTATTATTAGCTTGGGTGAGGGTAATACTCCGTTAATTCGTTTGCATAATATTCCTGATATGTTAGGTAAAAACGTTGATATTTATGTTAAATATGAAGGCCTAAACCCAACGGGTTCATTTAAAGACCGTGGTATGACCATGGCCGTTACTAAGGCGGTTGAAGCAAATAGTAAAGCGATTATTTGTGCGTCAACAGGTAATACCTCAGCAGCGGCAGCTGCCTACGCGGCACGCGCGGGTATCGCAGCTTTTGTATTGATACCAGAAGGAAAGATCGCAGCCGGGAAGTTAGCGCAAGCGATGATGCATGGTGCGGTGATTATTCAAATCAAAGGTAACTTTGATGATGGTATGCGTTTGGTCAAAGAAGTGGCTGAAACTGCGCCGGTAACAATTGTAAACTCTATTAATCCGTATCGTCTGCAAGGACAAAAAACCGCTGCTTTTGAAATTATTGAAGAATTAGGCCGTGCGCCGGATTATCACTGTTTACCCGTAGGTAATGCCGGTAATATTACTGCGCATTGGATAGGTTATTGCGAATCTTCATCTGCATCAGTTGATTGTGTAACAGAAGCTTGTACGTTCTGTGATGGTCATTGTAAATACGCTGGCGGCCCTATTGTTAGTAACCGACCTGTGATGATTGGCTATCAAGCCAGTGGTTCAGCACCGTTTATGCGTGGTGATATGGTTGATGATCCTGATACCGTGGCAACGGCTATTCGTATTGGTCATCCACAATCATGGAATCAAGCATGGAAAGTTAAAGAAGAGTCTAAGGGTTGGTTTGATGAGTGTTCAGACGAGTTAATTCTTTCTGCACAAAAACTATTAACTGAAGAAGAAGGTATTTTTTGTGAGCCTGCATCAGCAACGTCACTTGCTGGTGCTATGGAAGATATTAAGTCAGGAAAGATAAAAGAAGGTAGTACGGTTGTTTGTACATTGACGGGTCATGGGCTTAAAGACCCTGATACGGCAATGAAGCAAGGTCAATCGACTTTCGTCACCGTGGATGCAACACTACAGTCGGTAGAGAAGGCAATTCTTAGCAATATGTAATAGCTTGGTAAGGCAAGCTAAGCGTTATTTTCTATTAGTTGTGTGATAGTGTCTGTTAAATGAGCAGTTGATGCATGTATTTTATCTGGATCTTGTTCATTCAAGATATCCGACTCTAAGGTGTTTGAAGCTGCTTTGAGGTTTGGCCAATCTACATAGCAGCTAGCGCTATGTAGACGATGGGCAAGCTCATACATTCCTTTTGAGTCATCATTCTTTTTAAAGTTTTCTAGTTGCACTAAATTAACTGGCAATTCTTTTAATAGCATCGCACGAAGTTCGTTAACAATCGATGCCGATTTTTCATCTTCTTTTTTCGCTTTTTCATGCTCTAATTTGGAATTATTTAACCAATGGTCGAGTTGATAAGATAAATCGTGTTCGGTAACGGGTTTAATGAGCCTATCATTGAAACCAATGTCGATGAGCTCGTGTAGACTTAAGCTAATCGCATCCGCTGTAAGCGCGACAATAGGTGTGTTTCGATTTTTTCTGGATTGGCTTCGTATCTGCTCAACGGCGTCGACACCGTTGATGTCTGGCATATGAATATCCATAAGTATCATGTCAAAATGCTGTTGATCAGCGAGTGTTATGGCTTCTATGCCACCGTTTGCTAATTGATATTGGTGTCCACGACGTTCTAAAATGTTGGAGACAACACGAAGGTTGATCTCATGATCATCAGCGACCAATATACAATAGCATTCTTCTTTTTTTGCTTGTATTTTTGTTTCTTCATTAGTATTTATTATTGATTTTCCTGCTGTGTTTCGTTTACTCAGTAAGTTAATGAGATGGTCTTCACGCACAGGCCTATTTACTACGATATCGACACCATATTCTTGATAAGTCTCTAGTGCGGGCTTTTCTATTTGCGGGACTAATAAGCAGAGCATATCGGTCTTTATTGAAGATAAAGAGGACAAGCACATATCAGTCTCTATTGTGCCAGTACGAGGCAGGGATAATATAACGATATGGAGAGTACCGTTACTGTGCTCATAGTTTTTCATTGCGCTGCATTCAAGAGCGTCGACTTTTTCGGCGCCCGCTCGATTGAGCATATGAACTGTCGCTAAACGTGTAAAACTATGGTTGTCAAAAATTACTATATGTTTACCGAGCAGTGGTTTGTCAATGATAGAGGTAGATATTTCTTTTTCAACCGTTTTGACTTTTATAACACAATGGAAGATTGTGCCTTTTTGTAAGGTGCTTTCAACGTCGATTGTGCCTCCCATGCTTTCGACTAATTTATGCGTAATGCTAAGACCTAAGCCGGTGCTGCCTGAGCGGCGATCAGGGTTATGTTGAGATACGCTATAGGCAGTGAATAGCTTGCTGATTTCTGATGCTTCTATACCAATACCATTGTCTTCGACGTTAATACCTAAAGTAATGTTTTTAGCATCGTGCCCCTCATCCATTACCCGTAGTACAACAGAGCCTGATTGAGTAAATTTTAGGGCGTTATGTAATAAATTGAGAAGAATCTGTTTGATACGTAAGGGGTCGCCGTTAATTTGATCAGGAACGTCATTATAAACAAGCATGACTAATTCATTATTGTTTTCATGTGCTTGTGGCGCGAGTAGTTGAATGACTTCTTCTATGCAGGCTCGCAGGTTAAAATCTATCGGATTGATGCTTAGTTTTCCTGCTTCTATTCGCGAGAGATCGAGAATATCGTTAATGATACTTATCAAGTGCTCGCCAGACTTTTTGATGGTGGAGATATATTCTGCTTGTTGTTCATCGAGATGAGTTTGATTCAAAATGTCAGCGAAACCTAATACCGCATTCATTGGTGTGCGGATTTCATGGCTGATGTTGGCAAGAAATTCTGATTTTGCTTGATTGGATTTGTGTTCTTTTTTACGCGCGCTTTCTAGTGCGACATTCTGCTCTTCGACGGTTTTTAATGTTTGCCTTAGTTCAGAAGTTGCTTGATCTACTTCATCGATTAGCGCTGCCTGCGATGCTTTTATGGTGTTTGCCATGGTGGTGAAGCCGCTTTGTAATGTTTTTATTTCTCCAGATGAAGTGGTTTTCAGTTGGATATTGAGATCACCTTTTTCAATGCGTTCTACCGCGTCACTAAGCTCAACAATCGGTTTGGTGATAGCTCGTCCAATCAATAAGCCGAATGCGCTGGTTAGAAGTACGGCGAGTAGTGTTATAGAAATGCTATTGATGAGAGACTCTTGTTTTTCCAGAGCGACTGAAGTTGTACTGATTCTTAGTGTGACCATGCCAATATCATTAGCATCGGTCAGCGGGTCCGATTGCAGCAACAAGGAATCATCTTCGTTAATTGCAGAACGTACTTGTGTAGCAATGATGGGCTGTTCAAATACAAGCTCAGGCGAGTGATTGATTGCTGATAGTTTAATGACGTTTGATCGGAAGGTGGTGTAGATGGACTGTTCCGCATGTGCGTGCATGCTACTGTCGTGTGTCATGATGTCGACACTGAGCACATCTTGCTCGAGTAGTGTCGCGAGACTGAGCTGATCTAATAAATCTTGATTTTCAGCATTGATGGCGACTTCACTGGAACGCGCTAGATTGCGCGCAATGGCGTCAGCGCGAATGTTGAGAGAAGTGTCTAAGGTGGCGAAATGGTTGCTAATTTCGATGTAAGAAAGCCATACAGCAAGGAGTGTGACCGGTAAAACGGCCAGCAGCACAACTTTGCTTTTGATGCCTAAATTTTTCACGCGTTAAGAGAACCGAGTATTTCGGTAGATATCCATTTTTCCCTGAATGTGAGTGTATAACAGATCGCTATGTCGGCGTGCTTTTTTGCTTCATTAGCCAGCAAAGTTATTGTTTTTACGATAGAATTCGCGCATGCATTTCCCAACAATTGAAGATTTTATTGGTAATACTCCTCTGGTGCGTTTGCAGCGAATGACAGTTGAAAATGGCAATACGATATTGTTGAAATTAGAGGGTAATAACCCCGCAGGGTCGGTCAAAGATCGTCCGGCTATGAGTATGATCAGCCATGCTGAGTCTCGCGGTGATATCGCGCCTGGCGATACGCTAATTGAAGCAACCAGTGGTAATACGGGTATTGCTTTAGCGATGGCTGCAGCAGTTAGAGGTTACCGTATGATTTTGGTCATGCCAGAGCATATGAGTCTTGAGCGCCGCAGTGTTATGCGTGCTTATGGTGCTGAAATTGTGTTAACGCCGAAAGAGGGTAGCATGGAAAAAGCCATTGATGTGGCAAGAGATATGGTTGCCAATGGCGAAGGCAAGGTGCTAGATCAATTTTCCAATCCTGATAACCCCTTGGCACATTATCAAGGTACGGCTGAAGAAATTTGGCGCGATACCAAAGGTACCGTCACTCATTTTGTCTCGTCGATGGGAACGACTGGCACGATAATGGGCAATTCGCGATATTTAAAAGAGAAGAACCCTGAGATACAAATTATCGGCGTTCATCCGGAAGAAGGTTCTGCTATCCCCGGTATTAGACGGTGGCCAAAGGAATATCTTCCTAAAATTTATGACGAAACTCGAGTCGATCGTATTATTGAAGTCAACGAGCAAGACGCCACTGCGACTATGCATGCGATGGCACGTGAAGAAGGAATTTTTGCGGGTATGTCATCGGGTGGTTGTTTGTGCGCTGCTTTGCGCTTGGCAAAAGAAACCGAGAAGGCGACCATAGTCAGTATTGTCTGTGATCGTGGTGATCGTTATATTTCTACTGGTATTTTTCCCGCATGATGAACGTATTTGTTTTTGATATTGAAACAGTGCCTGATGTTGAGGGCGCGCGTAAAATTTATGGTATTGACGATGTCGATGATAAAGGCGTTGCCGAGGCTATGTTTTATCAACGTCGTCAGCAGGTGAATACTGAGTTTTTGCGTCATCATATGCATCGTATCGTTGCGATATCGGTCGTTTTTCGTGGTCTTGATCGACTCAAGGTCTGGTCACTCGGTGATGAAGGCTCGTCTGAAAAAGAACTTATTCAACGTTTTTTTGATGGTATCGATAAATATACACCAACCTTAGTGTCATGGAATGGCAGTGGTTTTGATTTGCCTGTTTTACATTATCGTATGTTGGTGAATGGTGTGGTAGCTCCGCGGTATTGGGAGAGTGGTGATGATGACCGCGATTTTAAATGGAATAACTATTTGAGTCGGTATCACCAACGCCATACAGATCTAATGGATGTTTTGGCAGGTTTTAGTCCACGCGCTAGTGCGCCCTTAGATGAAATGGCATCACTGCTTGGTTTCCCTGGCAAGATGGGAATGAGCGGCGCTAAGGTATGGGACGCTTATCAAGATGGGGATATTCAAGGTATACGAGATTATTGTGAGTTAGATGTATTGAATACCTATCTTGTTTATTTACGTTATCAAATGATTCGCGGTCAATTACTTGAGGCTGAATATATTAGTGAATGCCAAATGTTAAGAGAATATTTGGCAGAAGAAAAGCACGAACACTTTGATCGCTTTTTAACTGCTTGGAAGAATTAAAAATAAATGGCTAGAGCGAAAAAACAAGTTATTACGGAACATACAGCGACGGTTGAAGATTTAAGCCACGATGGCCGTGGCGTAGTTCGTATCGATGGCAAAGCAGTGTTCTTAGATGGCGCATTACCTGGTGAGGAAGCAACATTTAATTTAAAAAAGCGTCGCCGTCGTTGGGATGTGGCTGAACTTATCAGTATTAATAATGCATCGAATGACCGAGTCGAGCCGCGTTGTGCGGCGGCGGCTATGTGTGGTGGCTGCAGTTTGCAGCACTTAAGCCCGGATTCACAAATAGCGTTAAAACAACGAAGCTTACTTGAGTCGCTAAAACGTATTGGTAAAACAGAACCTGAAGAAGTTTTGCCGATTATGACTGGTGGCCTATGGGGTTACCGTCGTAAAGCGCGATTAGGTGTACGTTATGTCACAAAAAAACAATCATTGCTTGTGGGTTTTCGTGAAAAGGATGGACGCTTTCTTACCGACATGCATCGTTGCGAGGTGTTACACCCGAGCGTTGGCGAACGCATCGATGCGTTGCGTGAGTTGGTGGGTGGCTTAGACGTTGCTAAAGAAATTGCCCAAATTGAGGTGGCAATTGGTGATGATGTCACGGCACTGATATTTCGTAACCTTGTCGAGCTCGCTGACAATGATAAAGAAGCCTTAATTGATTTTGCCAAAAGCACTGGTTTACATATTTACTTGCAACCCGCGGGGCCGAAAAGCGTCGCGCCCTTATGGCCGCTTGATTCGAAGCTATTTTATCGCTTAGATGAGTTTGATCTTGAGTTTGAATTTCTGCCCAGTGATTTTACGCAAGTGAATCACAGCATTAATCATCAGATGATAGCTCAGGCGATGGCATTACTTGATTTGAATAAACAGGACCGAGTGTTTGATTTATTTTGTGGTTTAGGCAATTTTAGTTTACCTATAGCGAAGTATGCGGGTGAAGTGCTCGCAGTAGAAGGTGAATCAAGTCTAGTGCAACGTGCAAAGGATAATGCTCAGCGTAATGGTATCGATAATGTTGAATTTCACGCCGCTGATCTCAGTCAGCCATTAACCAGTGTGCCGTGGTTTAAATCCTTTGTTAAAGAGGGTGTCGATAAAATGCTACTCGATCCTCCGCGGTCTGGCGCTTATGAAATAATTAAGGAATTGGCTAGCGTAAAATTTAAGCGTATTGTTTATGTATCTTGTCATCCAGGTAGTTTGGCTCGCGATACGGAGCTACTCGTGGGGGAACAGGGATACAAATTAGTTAAGGCCGGTATTATGGATATGTTTCCTCATACTGCTCATGTTGAAGCAATGGCAGTGTTTGAACGTTAATGGCACAAGAAATAGAAAGGAAGTTTTTAGTTAAGAGCGATGATTGGCGTAAAGATGCTGATGATGGTCTTGCTATGGTGCAAGGTTATTTGCAGAGTGGAGAGAAAAACTCTATTCGAGTTCGACTAGCTGGTGAGCGTGCTTGGTTGAATATAAAAAGCGCAACGCTAGGAATTTCACGTAGTGAATACGAATATACTATTCCTTTAGAGGATGCAAAAGAAATGCTGGCTAATTTATGTGATCAGTCCATTATTTCTAAAACACGCTATCACGTTAATGTTGCTCAACATATATGGGAAGTTGACGTGTTTGATGGTGATAACGAAGGCTTGATTGTCGCAGAGATAGAACTGTCAGCAGAAGATGAAACGTTTGAAATTGCTGAATGGGCAGGTGATGAGGTTTCACTAGATACGCGTTACT
>JAADIY010000031.1 GCA_013151045.1 Gammaproteobacteria bacterium | reverse complement strand
AATGATCGGTTTAAAGAAAAGGTAGCAACGCTTGCAGGGCGGCGCACTCAACCTAAGCCCAGAGGAAGGCCTGTCAAGAAAGATGATTAAGTCGAGTCTGACCCTATTATTCGGACCCTATTATTCCTATTTTTTCATTTCTACCTAATGACGTCAATCGCTCTCTTCAGCATCACGTTTTTGTTGCAAGAGTTCTTCTTGTTCTTCGAGAGCGGCTTTTATTTCCAGCATCACTGAATCGACATCGGCAGGGAGGGTGTCAGGCTTTACTGTGCCTGTGAGTTTGGTGTCTGGTGTTAGATCGCCCTTTTCAAATAGCGCCCATATTTCTATGGCGTAATGTCCTTCTAGTAGTTCAGGTGCGAATTGACCATAGTAGTTGGTCATGTTGCGCACGTCTCGTTCTAGCATGCCCTTGGCATTGTTGTTGCCTGCGGCGTTGACGGCTTGTGGCAGGTCAATGATTACTGGGCCATGTTCATCCATCAATACATTGAACTCAGACAAGTCTCCGTGAATCAGACCTGCACACAACATGCGAATGACGTTTTGCATCATGACGGCATGGCCATGCCGTGCTTGTTCTGGGTTTAGGTCCACATCATTTAAACGCGGCGCGACATAACCTTCTTGGTCGGTTATTAACTCCATCAGCAATACACCATTGAAGCAGCCATATGGCTTGGGGACTCGTACGCCTGCGTTGGCGAGTTTGTAGAGGGCATCTGCTTCTGTGTTTTGCCAGATCTCTTCTTCCTGCTCGCGACCAAAATTAGAGCCTTTCTCCATTGCTCGCGCACGTCGGCTGTTGCGCACCTTACGCCCCTCCTTATACTGCACCGCCTTCTTGAAACTGCGTTTTGCCGCCTCTTTGTAAACCTTGGCGCAGCGTACTTCTGAACCGCAGGCCACCGTATAGACAGTGGCTTCTTTACCACTCATCAACTGACTGAGTACTTCGTCGATTATTTTGTCTTCAATTAGCGGCGCTAGTCGTTTGGGAGTTTTCATTCTTTTTAGATAAGGTGTTAGGTAAGTTGCTGGGTAATTTGTAGGGTCATTTTCTTGCGCAAAAGTATATCGTGTAGGCCCACTCTTTTAGCGAAGCCAAGGCAGCAATCATCAATTACATTATCGGTTATTACAATCAAATACGGCCTCATCGCCACAATGATGGTTTGGCTCCTAATGTGGCAGAGAAGAAATACTGGAATGACTACAATACTGTGATCAATTTTACTTGACCACGACAGCATCTATAGTGCGCATCATAGTGATATATCTCATAGAGATAATAAGTTACACATTAATATCAGTCAAAAAACTGATGGTGCCGGGAGCGAGAATCGAACTCGCACTCTGTTACCAGAACCGGATTTTGAATCCGGCGCGTCTACCAATTCCGCCACCCCGGCAGCGGGGCTAGCAGTATAAAAGGGCATGCGGTGGGTGGCAAGCGCTAGATGACCCTATGGCTAGTCAAACGTCTGTTAGAATAGCCGATCTTGTGTATTACATAATATTTCAGTAGGTATCTTTAAGCCGTTTAGAGTGGGTTGGCTAGCATGATGTTGCTGCTAGCTTGCCCAGTTTATTGCTAATTTGATCATGTTGCGTTCTCAATTTTTCTTTGATTTACCCGATGAGCTTATTGCTCAATACCCTCCAGAGTCGCGAACCAGCAGTCGTTTGCTTTGTTTAAATGGGCAAAAGGGAAATTTATCTGATAAACAGTTTCGTGATTTGCCCGCGTTACTTAATCCAGGCGATTTATTGGTTATGAATGACACGCGAGTCATTCAAGCACGTATTTATGGTCGTAAGCATTCTGGAGGTAAGCTTGAGGTTTTAGTTGAGCGCGTATTAGATTCTCTTCGTGCTGTGGCGAAAGTCCGCAAATCAAAATCTTTGCCTGCGGGCGCGACATTTTTGCTTGCCGATGAATTTGATGTAGAGGTTGAGGAAAACAACGGTCGTTTTTTAGTTTTGCGTTTGCTTAAAGGGGATTGGTTTGATCTTATGCGTAGCCATGGTCATATGCCTTTGCCACCTTATATTACGCGTGATGATGAAAGTTTGGACGAGTCACGTTACCAAACTGTTTATGCGCGTAGTGATGGCGCCGTTGCGGCGCCAACAGCCGGTTTGCATTTTGATGAGGCAATGTTGGATCAGCTTAAACAAATGGGCGTGAACTTAGCTTGGGTAACCTTGCATGTTGGTGCGGGCACTTTTGAGCCTGTGCGTGCCGATGACATTGATGATCATGAAATGCATTCTGAAACCTTTGAAGTTGATGAGAGTGTTTGTCAGCTAATCGCTGCAACACGTGCATCGGGTGGGCGGGTTGTCGCCGTTGGTACGACTTCCGTTCGAGCCTTAGAAAGCGCAACAAATGAGTCGGGCGTGATACAGCCTTTTGCCGGGGACACGAAGATATTTATTACGCCGGGATATCGCTTCCGTTGTATCGATGCGATGATTACTAACTTTCATCTTCCTGAATCAACTTTGTTGATGTTGGTGAGCGCTTTTTGTGGATATGATCAAACCTTAAACGCGTATCACCATGCTGTAGAGCAAAAATACCGTTTTTTTAGCTACGGTGATGCAATGTTTTTGACCAAGCGTGAGCAGATGTCAATCCGTGCATAGTTTATATATTTAAGAGAACCTATAAGTGAAATTTGAATTACTGGCCGAAGATGGCCTGGCTCGTCGCGGTCGTATCAGCCTAAGCCGCGGGGAAATAAATACCCCTGTTTTTATGCCTGTTGGTACAGCAGCGACTGTAAAAGGGGTTATGCCACAAACGGTTGATGAGATCGGTGCGCAAATTATTTTGAATAACACGTTTCACTTGATGCTACGCCCTGGTATGGACGTTATTAAGGCGCATGATGGCGTGCATAATTTTATGCATTGGCAAAAACCGATTTTGACCGATTCCGGTGGCTATCAAGTGTTTAGCTTGGGCAAGATGCGTAAATTGACTGAGAAGGGTGTAGAGTTTCGTTCCCCTATCGATGGAGCAAAAGTATGGCTTGACCCAGAAACCTCGATGGATGTTCAACGTATGCTGGGGTCGGACATCGTTATGGCATTTGATGAATGCACACCGTATCCAGCGACGGTAGAAGAAGCTCGGCAGTCAATGGAGCTGTCAATGCGTTGGGCACAGCGATCAAAAGAGGCACATGCTGATAACCCTTCAGCTTTGTTTGGCATCATTCAAGGTGGTGTTTACTCTGATTTACGCCAAGAGTCGTTAGAGCAATTGATTGATATTGGTTTTGACGGCTATGCCATTGGCGGCTTATCGGTGGGTGAGCCGCAAGAAGAGATGCTGCATATTCTTGATGGTCTTGCGCCGAATATGCCAAAACAGGCGCCACGTTATCTGATGGGTGTTGGTACACCACAGGATATTGTTGAGGCAGTGCGTCGCGGTGTTGATATGTTCGATTGTGTGATGCCAACAAGAAATGCGCGAAATGCGCATTTATTCACCAGTCGGGGAGTTGTCCGTATCCGTAATGCGGCGCATAAGTTGGATACCCGTCCGGTCGATGAGAATTGTGACTGTTATACCTGTCAAAATTTCAGCCGTAGTTACTTGCGCCATCTCGCACATAGTAGTGAGATGCTCGGTGGTACGCTAAATACCATCCATAATCTGCGTTATTATCAAAATTTGACCAGAGAATTGCGCGAAGCTATTGAAGAAGGGCGTTTGCAGCCCTACATTGACAGCTTCTACGCTCAATATGAGCAATCTGCTTAGAGAGTTTGTTGGCTTTAGGTGATGGTATACCCCTAGGGCACGTAGCGAGAAAAACAAATTGTGAGCCCATTTTTTCGATCATTCACCCCCCCAAGGGCATGTGACGGCGAATATTGGGGATATTTAACGAGAGTGATCGGGAAAATGGGCCAAAATAGGTTTTTCGCAGTAGATTAATCCTAAAGCCGACAGATTCCCATCGCTTGACATATAATGGGCGACTTTAAGCCGCCAGCCGCTAAAGTAGACGGCGGTCAAATAAAAATTAATGCTAATAAGGAAACACCTATGAGCTTGTTTATCTCAGATGCGATGGCGGAAACCGCCCCAGCCGCAGCTGCTTCACCGGGTTTTGCCCAGTTTCTTCCGCTGATTATCATCTTTGTGATTTTCTATTTCTTGTTGATTCGTCCGCAAATGAAGCGGGCAAAAGAACATAAGGGAATGGTTGCTAGCCTTGCTAAAGGCGATGAAGTCGTGACCAACGGCGGTATTTTGGGCAAAATCGTTGCTGTGGAAGAAGGTTTTTTCAGTCTCGAAGTGGCTAATGATACGGTGCTGAAGATGCAGACGAGCTCTGTTAGTCAGGTGATGCCTAAAGGCACATACAAGTCTGCCTAAGTCCTACAATAATTAAGCGAACTCTATGAATCATTATCCCGCATGGAAGTATCTGTTGGTTGGCGCCGTATTGGTGTTTGCCGTGCTATTTGCCTTACCTAATATCTATGGTGAAGATCCCGCTGTTCAGGTTTCTGCAGCCACAGCATCAAATGAAGAAGGCTTAGGTGAAAGACTGAATAGTGTGCTGGCCGGTAGCGGTCTCGCATATAAAGGTATTGAGCTGACTGATTTTGGTTGGCTGGTTCGTTTTAACGATACCGAAGTTCAGCTAAAAGCGAAGGAGCTAATTGATGAGCGCTTAGGTGAGGGTTATATCACCGCGCTTAATTTAGCTGCTGCGACACCCGATTGGCTGCGTGGAGTGGGTGCTGAGCCTATGTATTTAGGCCTTGATTTGCGTGGTGGTGTTCATTTCTTGCTGCAAGTCGATATGGATACCGCAGAGAAGCAGGTACAGAGCGCTAACATTAAAGGCTTACGGAGTTATTTGCGTGGTGAAAAGATTCGTTATTCGGCTATTATTGAAGGTCCCAATAACACCATCTTGATTAAGTTTCGCTCAGCAGAAGATCGCACAACGGCACGAGAGTTAATTTATAACGAAGCAGATTATAGAGATCTAAATTTGCTGGAAGTCGAGGGCGGTAAGTCTCCAACTCTAGAAGTCACCATTAAAGAATCTGCATTAATAGAAAAACGTGATTTTGCCTTAAAGCAGAACATTACGACTTTGCGTAATCGTGTTAACGAATTAGGTGTTGCAGAACCTATCATTCAACAACAAGGCGCCGACCGTATTATTGTACAACTGCCTGGTGTGCAAGACACTACTCGTGCGAAAGAGATTTTGGGCGCGACAGCGACATTGGATTTTCGCTTAGTGGATAGCAATAACGATGTTCAAGCAGCCTTAAGCGGTAAAGTACCGTTAGGCTCGCGTATTTATCGTGAGCGTAATGGCCAGCCAATTTTATTGTTAAAAGATGAAATCATTACTGGTGATGCCATTATTGATGCAGCTTCAGGTATCGATCAGCAAACAGGCAGCTCTTCAGTTTTTGTCACTTTAGACAGTGTTGGCGCTAGTCGCATGAGTGATGTGACTCGCGACAATATTGGCAAGCCCATGGCCGTGGTGTTTAAAGAGTCTAAGTCTGATATCAAAGAAGTTGACGGTGAGATTGTTATTAGGCGCAGTACGTCAGAGAAAGTGATTAACGTTGCGACTATTCGTGATCAGTTGAGTAAGCGTTTTCAAATTACCGGTTTAGACAGCTCTGAAGAAGCACGAGATCTAGCTTTATTGCTACGTGCAGGTGCCTTGAAAGTGCCTATTGATATTATCGAAGAACGCACCATCGGTCCGAGCATGGGTAAAGAAAATATCGATAAGGGGGCTTACTCAGTCATTATCGGGTTTATGCTAGTGCTGGTCTTTATGGTGGTTTGGTATAAGCAGTTTGGTATGATCGCCAATATTGCATTGGCCTTAAACTTGGTCGTGATCATTGCCGTGCTTTCTATGTTGCAGGCGACCTTAACCTTGCCAGGTATTGCCGGTATTGTTTTAACAGTGGGTATGGCAGTTGATGCCAACGTATTAATTTTTGAGCGTATCCGCGAAGAAATTGCTAACGGTAATTCGCCTCAGGCGAGCATCCATTCTGGTTACGAAAAAGCTTTGTCGACGATTGCTGATGCAAACATCACCACGCTGATTGCAGCATTAGTGTTGTATACCTTCGGTACCGGCCCAGTTAAGGGTTTTGCAGTGACACTGTCCATCGGTATTTTAACTTCAATGTTTACGGCGATTATGGGAACACGTGCCATAGTTAACTTCTTCTATGGCGGTAAACGCCTTAACAAGCTGTCGATATAAAAATGGAATTATTTAAAAAAACACCTACCATTAATTTTATGTCGCGACGCTATGTCGCGATTGCATTGTCGGCAGTCATATTATTGATCGCTATTGGCTCATTGGTGATACGTGGCTTAAATCTGGGTATCGACTTTACTGGCGGTACGATTATAGAAGTGGGTTATCCCGAGAGCGCTGACCTGATAAGCATTCGCAGTGAACTGAGTGGCCAAGGCTATGATGACGCGATTGTTCAGCATTTTGGTACCACTCGTGAAGTGTTGATTCGTGTTGCGCCACGAGGAGATGTTAGTAATGCAGATTTAAGTAACCAAGTCATTGACGTACTCAAAGAGAGTAGTGCAGTTGAAGTGCGTCGTGTTGAGTTTGTTGGTCCCCAGGTTGGTGATGAATTAACCAATGACGGTGGCTTAGCGTTGTTGTATGCATTAGGTTTTATTCTTGTTTATATTTTATTTCGTTTTAATGGCAAAGGTTATGCATTAGGTGCTGTTGCAGCATTGATCCATGATGTGTTGATTGTGATCGGTATAATTTCAGTATTAGGTGTCGAGTTTAATTTGACAGTACTGGCAGCGATTTTGGCGGTGATTGGTTATTCCTTGAACGATACCATCGTGGTGTTTGACCGTATTCGCGAAAACTTTCGCACCATGCGTAAAGGCTCACCGATTGAGATTGTCGATGCTTCGTTGAATCAAACCTTATCGCGTACTTTGGTGACATCGATTACGACCTTACTCGTATTATTTGCCTTATTCTTTCTTGGTGGCGAAGTGATTCGAGGATTCGCATTGACCTTGATTATCGGTGTTATCGTTGGTACTTACTCTTCTATTTATGTGGCAAGTAATGTCGCCTTATTCTTGGGTATTAGTAAGAAAGACTTCATGTTGCCAGAGAAAGAAGGCGAAGAGATCGACGATAAACCCTAAATTCTAGTGAGCATTTAACTCGTTAAATGTTTGTTTATTAAGATGGTAGGTATGTAACACCTATGTTGACACTGCTTATCGTGTTTTTTGTTCTATCTATTCTTTTTTCGTTTTTTTGTTCGTTATGGGAAGCGGTCTTATTAAGTATTACGCCGACCTATGCGCATGTAAAAATGGAGCAAGGCTCCAGTATTGGTCATCACCTCAAGTCCTTCAAAGAAAACATAGATAGGCCGCTGGCCGCGATTCTAACGCTGAATACTATTGCTCATACGGTGGGAGCGATTGGCGTCGGTGCGCAAGCCGCTGCAATTTGGAGTGAAACGCACCCACTTATTACGCAGTTTGCAGTGCCTGTCGTGATGACGCTGGCCATTCTCATTTTCTCAGAAATTATCCCGAAAACTATTGGTGCTAATTATTGGCAAGAGATGACGCCATTTACCGTAAAATCATTGCTGTTTATTATGGCGGTATTAGCCCCCTTAGTTTGGATGAGTCAGCTCATAACAAAAGCCCTGAAAAAAGATAAATCACGTAGCGTTTTATCGCGTTCTGATTTTATGGCGATGGCCCAGTTGGGTGCGAAAGAAGGTATATTCGAAGAGGCTGAGTCGCATATTATTGGCAATCTTCTGCAGTTTAATACTGTACGTGCGGAAGATATTATGACGCCACGGACCGTGGTGAAAGCGGCGCTAGAAACAATGACGGTTCAAGAGTTTCACGAAGCCAATAAAGTTCTGCGTTTTTCACGCATTCCGGTCTATCAAGAAGAATCCAAAGACCATATTACCGGTTACATTTTAAAGACTGAAGTGTTAGCGAATATCGTTAATGGCAATGCGGACAAGACCTTGGCGAGTATTCGTCGTGAGATTATGGTGGTGAACGAAGATTTTCCGTTACCTGATTTATTTGATCGGTTAATGAAAAAACGCGAGCACATTACTTTGGTCGTCGATAGTTTTGGTGGTATGGCAGGTATCGCAACAATGGAAGATGTGATTGAAACCATGCTTGGTTTGGAAATTGTCGACGAGTCTGACCGAAATGAAGATATGCAGTTGCTAGCGCGAAAAAACTGGCAACAACGCGCTAAGCGATTAGGGCTGATTGAGGAAAGGCCCGCATCTGTTGAAGATAAAACACTTGCAGATGATAGTCCTGTGCCGAAAGGCTGATAGTTTTAGGCAGGAATTGGGGGGGGGTGAGATTGTGAACACCGAACATGCGATTGAGTGGCTGATTAGTCAGTCTACTATGATATTGGATAAGTTGATCCATTGGGGCACTAGTCCAGCGTTTTATACTCAGATTGGTTTGATCGTTGCGGCATTTATTGCCGCCTCCATACTTGCTAGATTTGCGCGAAAATCAACACCCTTCTTTCAGACGGAGCCAAAAGACGGTGATGGTTTTTTGGCATTACGCCAGTCGTTATTTAAACTTCAAAGCTTATTATTCCCACTGCTGACCATAGCCTTGCTTGGCGCGGGGGTTCAGCTGAGTGGCGCATTTGTAGAACAGAACTGGTTAATAAGAATTACTCAGGGACTGTCTGTCGTGGGTTTGCTCTATACCATTGCTACACGATATATCAGTAACCCTTTGCTGCAAAATTTCATCAAATGGGTAGTGTTACCCATAGCCGTGCTGTATGTTTTTGATTGGTTAGATGGTTTTATTACGCATATAGATAGTATCGCTATCGAAGCCGGTAATATTCGAATTTCATTATACGGTATCGCTCGAGTATTAATATTTGGTGGTATTTTATTTTGGTTGGGGCGCTTATCAAATAATGCTGGCCAAAAAGCTATTCGCAAACAAGAAACCTTAGAAGCGGGTACCCGTGAGGTCATCGCCAAGCTTTTTCAGATAGTTATTTTTGCAGCAATATTTATATTGTTGTTGCAAATAATGGGCATTAACCTAACGGCATTAGCGGTATTTGGTGGTGCTTTAGGTGTAGGCTTAGGTTTTGGTTTACAGCAAATCGCATCAAACTTTGTTTCAGGGTTGATTATATTGCTCGATCGTTCGGTCACAGTCGGCGATTATATAGAACTGGATGATGGTCGTACTGGAACCATTCGCGAGTTAAATATGCGCGCAACAACATTAGAGACTTTTGATGGAAAAGATATTGTCGTGCCTAATGAGCAATTTATTACGGCTAGTTTTACCAATTGGACACATAATGATAATCTTCAGCGTTATTCGATAGAGTTTTCCGTTGCTTATAAAACTGATATTGACAAAATGCTAGAGTTGGTCAAGAAAACAGTGAGGAGCCATCCGCAAGTGTTGTCAGAGCCTGAGCTGGCTGATGCCGAGATCAGTGAGTTTGGTGAGTCGGGTATTGATATTCTTGTAGAGTTTTGGATGGAAGGTATTGATGATGGCGGGAATCATGTTGATGCCGACCTGAAGCTGATGATATGGCATGTGCTAAAAGCAAATGAGATTGAAATTCCATTCCCGCAACGTGAAGTTAAAATTGTTGGGTAGTCACCAATTTAGTTATGCAGTTTGATGGCTTATTAGATAGCCATTAGTATTTTAAATTCAGGCTAATGAAAGTTTGTTATTTATACGGTGACAGAGTAATAAATGATTTTTGGGGCGTTTAAAAATGAATGAATCACCAGCATCGGCCAATAACGGCTTAGTTAATATTAATAGTATATATTCGGTTTCTGATACAGCAAATCGTTTAGAGAAAATCGTTACGGAAAAAGGGATGAATGTCTTTGCCCGAATTGATCATGCAAAGGGTGCCAAGTCAATGGATAAAGAATTGCGGCCGACTGAATTGATAATTTTTGGTAACCCTATGTCAGGTACGCCGTTAATGCAGTCTGCGCAGAGCGTAGCGATAGATTTACCGATGAAGGCCTTGGTTTGGGAAGATGCTGATCAACAAGTATGGTTGACGTATAACGATGTCAACTATCTTACAGAGCGTCATGATGTAAAGGGCTGTGATGAAGTGATCGCAAAAATAGGCAATGCGCTGGCTAACTTTGCTAAAGCTGCGACGACTTAATTAAGTGCAACTATTTCTACTGTTTACTTGCGCTCGAAATTAGCTTTTAGATTGTGTAAGTCGGCTTCATAGCTGGAGCCGGGAAACGTATCAATTAATAAGCCAAAACATCGGCTAATTAAAGCCCAACCAATGTTGCTATCTAGCGGTAGATTTAGTGCCACTATGTAAAAAAACACTCCTAGCCATAGGTTCTGGCCTGCTGGTGCTTGTCAGAATGACGGCGGCTAACATAGCAATGGTTTTATTGTTTTATGAAAGAGTTGCTTGATAGTTATTGGTGGTCATCATGCGTTTAACGGATTTATGTTTGGGGCCGCTGTCAATTTGATTCAGTAGTAAAACGGTTTAAGCGGTTATGTAATTGTTGGTTTTCTGTTCTGAGTTGCTCTAATTCATCAAGCAGATTAATTGCCAAAGCAATACCTGGCCAATCAATGCCTAGATCTTTATGTAGTCTACAGGCTTTTTTTGTCACGGTTATCATCTGGGTATTAAAAGTCCAGTTTTCGAGATGGGTTCCTTTAGGCTCAATAATACCGTGCTCTACAATCTCGATAATGACATCTGAAGATAATGCCGTGATAGCGCATAGTTCTTCAAAACTACAATAGTGGGGTTTTAGATTAGCCATCAGTCATACTCCATTCCGCTCTAGGATTAAAAGCCGCCTTATTGGCGAGTTGCTCCCATTGCTGTTTTATTTCGTCATTGCTGGTGCTTGGCATGACGACTTTTAGTACCGCATATAAATCACCATAGCCATCTTTTCGTGGCAGACCTTTGCCCTTGATACGTAAACGCTGACCGGTTTGACTGTCGGCTGGAATGGATAGATTGATTTTCCCCGCCAGGGTGGGCACCTGTATTTTGGCTCCCAATGCGGCTTCCCAGGGTGCTAATGGCACGGTGACAATCAGGTTGTGCGCTTCAACATCGAATAGTGGGTGAGGAACCAGACGAATACGTAAATATAGATCGCCACTAGGCCCATTACCGATGCCCTGTGCTCCTTGACCTTTAAGGCGGATGCGCTCGCCGTCACTGACACCGGCTGGTATTTTTACATTGAGTGTTTTTTTGACTTCAGTTATCCGGCCGTCGTTATCGCGGTGGGGTAAGTGATAAGAAAGCGTTTTTGTTGCATCCGATAAGGTATCCTCAAGAAAGATAGGCATATCGGTTTCAATGTCTTGGCCCGTTTGGTCAAACGAGCGCCCTGATCCAGCCCCTTGCGGTGCACCACCCATGGAATTCTCAAATATTGAAGAAAAAAAGTCAGAAAAGTCACCTTGAAATTGAGCATCGCCATGTCTGCCGGCCTGCCGCGACGATTGCCAGTCTGGTGGTGGCTGGAAGCGCTGGCCGTGAGTGCCGTACTGGCGAATTTCATCGTATTCTGCGCGCTTTTCGGTGTTTTTTAACACCTCATAAGCTTGGGCGACTTCTTTAAATTTTTCTTCCGCGTCGTGATGGCTGCTGACATCTGGGTGATATTTTCGGGCTAATTTTCGATAGGCTGTTTTAATCGCCTTGTTATCAGCAGTAGGATCAACGTCTAGTATTTTGTAATAATCTTTGAATTCCATCATTGGTCCACTAGTTGTATGGCCTCACATTATACAGCGCTGTGTTTTGGCCTGAAAAAATTGATTCGATCCAAGAGATACTGCTAGTAAAACCTTGGCTAATAATACTATGCTTAATTCGGTTGTGAATGAGTCATCATAATATCCTCGAAGTGAGTCTGTGAACTGTTTTATGCTATTTTGGCTGAACTAACTCCGGTTTTAGCTTTTTTCTCGTATTAGGCTAGGATATCGAGGGGTGCGTTGATATATTGAATTTACCTCTTATCCTAGTGCACTTGCAATTTGAGTCTAAGAAGGTTGCATCAGCCAATAGCGATGCTGATGCAATAAGCTAAGAATTAAAGTTTAACGCTCTTTACTGGTTGGACAGTATCATATTGCTGATCAACGTTGGTTTATCGAGTATAAAGTTTGCTGTTTTTTTGTGCTAAGCCTAGTAGCAGTGTATTGCAAACAAACCAGAGATTTCTAATGGGGTTATTTGGGTGTTGTCATTTCAGTTATTTACTAACGTTCAAAGTTGTCTTTTAAATTATGTAAACCAGCTTCGTAACTAGGGCCGAGAAGCTTGTTCATAAATAAACCAAAATATCGGCCAATTAAATTCCAGCCGACATCATTGTCGAATGTCCAAATTACCTGAGTGTCATCGCCGAGTGAGGTTATTTTATAACTCGACTCGGCTGCCCCCATGTCGTCGAAGTTAAGTTCTACTTTAATAGATTCGTATGGCGTTGATTCGACTATTTTTTGTGATCCGCTGCCAACCTTATCGTTATCACTTTGCCAGCTCATGACTGCGCCGACACCAGATTCGGCGCCAGAAAATTGGTATTGCGTATCAGGGTCAATGCGATGCCATGGTGACCACTTGTTAAAGTTCTGATAGTTGTTGAGATGATTAAAGACCTCTTTTTGTGAGGCCTTGATCAATACCGAGCATTCGACATGCGCTGTTGACGGTAGTAAAACGCCAATAATGATTAAAAGAGTAATTATTGATAATAGAATTTTGACTATTTTCATGGCGCTGTTATCTTGTGATTTGGTGTTATTATTATATCGCTATATCTCTGTATGGCAATACGGTGTGTTTGTGGTTCGTAGAGATATAAGTTATTGATAAATGTTTTGGGTTTTAATTATTTTATAATGTAGTGAAACAATGAATTATTATGTAATCATATTATTGTTAGTTTTTTTTGGTGGTATCGCTGTAACGATATGGGGCTGGAAGATACTTAAAAAATCACAGGCAGTGAGTCGTTGGCCAACGACAAAAGGCAATATTGTAGTTTCCAGTGATAAAGGGGCAAATGACGAGCATGCGCCTAATATTCAGTATCAGTATGTAATTGATGGAAAAAGCTTTCAACAAAGCTTCCAGTTCCCTAGTGATGTTGAGTCGATGCCAGAGTTATCAGCACGTTATGTTAATAAATATCCAGTGGGAAGCGAAGTTAAGGTCTATTATAACCCTGTAAAGCCGGATGAGGCAGTGCTCGAGTCTCGATTACAAGGTGATTGGATGATATTTGTGATGGGTGTTGTTACGACTATAGCGGCAGGCTTCGCTCTATTAAGTTAAGTTATTCGTGATAGTTAACAATATGAGTTAATTACTTAGCATATTGTTAACTATGCTAAGTAATAGATGTCAGCGATATTGTGTGTGCAGGACTATATTTAAGTGATCGACTAGGTGCTGGGAGAGAAAAATGAAAAGAAAAGCGCAGTGGGTATTGATTATATTTATTTGTTTTGTCTTTATACAATCATTATTTTTCAAATTTATGGGCTCCGAAGAAACCGTTATTATATTTTCAACCATAGCGGATTGGATGCGCGGTATCGGACCTCTTGAGGTGGTTGCACCATTATTTGAGCAATACGGTGGTTTGGTTGTTGGTTCGGCTGAATTGATAGCGTGTATATTATTGGTGGTTTCTGCGACTCGTTTTTGGGGTGCGTTATTAACACTAGGTGTGATGAGTGGCGCGATATTTTTTCATCTGTTTACACCGTTAGGAGTTGATCGCATTGTTAATGCTGCTGGTGATACTGATGGTGGTGTTCTTTTTTATATGGCCTGCGGAGTATGGGTCAGTGCATTGATTCTTGCCTATATGAATAATCCATTAAGACAATCTGATATGGAAGATGCTGGAGGAATGAGCGTCTCCTGAAATATTAAGTTATGCTGAGGTGTTGCTAGCTTTAGCGTGATTTAACCCATAAATTATTTCATCGATAATGATGGAGTACTCCTGATTTTATCGTTGTTGTTATTATTCTGATGTAAATGTCTAAAATAGTATTATTTAACAAGCCCTATGGCGTATTAAGTCAATTTACCAGCCAGGATGGTCAAAAGACGCTTGCTGACTATATGGATATTCCTAATGTCTATGCGGCGGGGCGTTTGGATAAAGATTCAGAAGGACTGTTAGTGTTGACTGATGACGGTGTGCTGCAAGATAAAATTGCCTCTCCCCAACACAAAATGGTTAAGACATATTGGGCGCAAGTAGAAGGTGTGCCTGATAAAAAAGCGATTAAGGCCTTATGTAATGGAGTAAAGCTCAAAGACGGTATGACTAAGCCGGCTAAAGTTAAAATTATCAGCGAGCCTAATATCTGGCCTAGAATGCCGCCGATTCGAGAAAGGAAAACAGTATCGGATACTTGGCTAGAAATAAAAATCAAAGAAGGGCGCAATCGCCAAGTCCGCCGTATGACAGCTAAGGTAAGTTATCCTACTTTACGATTGATCCGATATTCAGTAGGGAATTGGACGATTGATGGTATTGAAAATGGTTTTTCTAATATTTTAGACGTTTAATCTGTTATTGACTTACGAATTTAGAATTTCGAAGTGTTCAATCATTGCTTTTAGCACACATATGATAATAGCTAATTCGAGATATTTGGTATAGATATTGCTTTAGTATATTTCTAATGAAAAATGGGTTGTGGGATATAGAATTATGCTGCTTTCAAAAGAACTTAATTTTATTTTTATTCATATTTATAAAAACGCAGGCACAAGCATTCGCCAGAGTTTGCTGCCTATTGCAAACCAGGTGATGCAAACACGTATGAACGTAGAGTCCTGGCTGGATATTAATTCTCAGCCATATGATTTGATGCCTTACCCAGTTCATATTTCCGCTTCGGAGGTAATTCAAGAGATTGGCCAATCAGTGTTTGATAGCTATTATTCTTTTGCTGTTGTAAGGAACCCGTGGGATTGGCAGGTTTCGCTGTACAATTTTATGTATCATCATTTTGATCATCCGCTGCATAAAGAAATAAGAGAGATTGGCGGCTTCGATAATTATATCGATTCTTTGTGTACTAGAAGAATTAGTCAGCAAAAATTATTTATTTGTTCGGAAGAAGGGCGCCTGTTAGTAGATAAGGTATTACGCTTTGAAAATATTTGCCTAGATTTTTCTGATGTTTGTTCTGAGCTCGGAATAAGAGCGTCTTTGCAACATGCTAATGCCTTTTCTCATGATAATTACCGTGAATACTATAGCCAACGCTCAATTGATTCAGTCGCTGCGGTCTTTAGGGAAGATATAGAGTTCTTCGGATATGATTTTTAATATCTTTATTTGCTGATCATACTAATATTCGATATAAAAATTAATGGGCTGTTCTTAATCTAGGTACTATATAGCTCTTATCACTTTCAAAAACATGAAGAAGACATATTTAGTATTATCTTCGCATCGGCTGCGTGATTATTACTTTAGTGTCAATATAGTAAGGGGCTGCAATGGTTAAGCTGATTTATTTTTCGCTTATGATCCCGTAAGAAGTTCTATCCAGTGTTTTACGATAGCGTTTGATTTGGTTGCGAGATGCAACTGACAACCAATATTGGCAGTCACAATAATATCGGGTTTGTCATGTTCTAATGCATCAAGCTTATTGTTAAGCAATTGCTGCGATAGTTCAGGTTGCATAATCGAATAAGTGCCTGCAGAGCCACAACATATGTGTGAGTCAGCAACTACGGTTAATTGGTAGCCAATTTTTTCTAGTATTTTTTCTACAATACCATTGAGTTGCTGCGCATGTTGTAAGGTGCAGGGGCTGTGAAAGGCTATCTTCGTTGAGCTACTGTTGGCAAATTGATCTAGCGGTTCATTAGCGATTACTTCACATAGGTCTTTGGCGAGTTCACTAACGCGTTGCGCTTTTTCCGCATAGTTGTTGTCATGTTTAAGAATATCGCCGTATTCTTTTATCGTTGCGCCACAACCACTGGCGCTAATAACAATGGCTTCTACGCCTGGTGAATTATCTTCTGGTTCTATATAAGGCCACCACTGATCGATAAGTTTATGCATACGTGACTGTGCATCTTTTGTCGCTGACATATGGTGACTAACAGAACCACAGCAAAGAACAGGTTGGGGTTCAATAAGTTGAATGCCTAGCTTATCTAATACATTAGCCGCAGCGATATTAGTATTCGGTGTTGTAACGCTTTGACCACAGCCAGATAGTGCAAGCATACGCCGTGAGTGGGTGTTGCTGGTTCGCTGTATTGGCGTTTGCTTGGCAGGAACTTTTTGTTTTATTGCGTTAGGTAAGAATGGTTTTAAAAACTGACCTGTACTGACAGCAAGTTTGAAGCGCCTGGGCTCTTCTATGAGTTTGCGTAAAAAATAACGTCTAGCATTGTCACCCATACTGCGTGGTACATTTTTATCAACGATTTCTCTGCCAATATCAATAAGTCGCCCGTAGCGAACACCTGATGGACAAGTAGTTTCGCAAGCACGGCAGGTCAGGCAGCGATCAAGGTGAAGTTGCGTTGACTCGGTGACTTCGCCGCCTTCAAGCATTTCTTTAATTAAATAAATACGACCGCGCGGGCTGTCAAGTTCATCGCCGAGTAATTGATAGGTCGGACAAGTTGCAGTGCAAAAACCACAGTGGACACAGCTACGCAAAATATCATCGGCTTCCTGGCCGATGACACTGTGTTTAAATTTTTCGCTTAGTTGAGTTTGCATGATGTCTACTAGAAGTCAGCGTACATTCGGCCGGGGTTAAATATTCCCTGTGGGTCAAAAGCATGTTTTAATTTTTTATGGAGTGTATATAAAGCTGGAGATAATGGTTGGAAGCAATCATTACGCATGGCGTCAGTTCCTCGATATAATGTTGCATGGCCTCCCGCTGATTGCGCTGCGCCCTGAACTACATTAACGGGAGCATCTGATATTAACCAGCGTAGTGCACCACCCCATTCGTAAAACCATTTTCCCGTGATATCTATTGGCTGCGTATCCGATGCGACTGATAATCGCCAAAGTGGTTTGTCGCTATTAAAAAAACCATGTTGATGTTCTTTTATTTTCTGCCAGAAGCTGTCTGCTGAGGAGAGTTCGTTTCCGCCTATTACTTGTTGTGCATATCTCACAGCTCCTTCACTGCCGCTAAGCCTAAGATAAGAGTGAATGCCGTCGTAACAGCTGGCACTAATAGGTAAGTCGATATTTGCCAAGCGATGTATTTTATTCAGCGAACGCGCCAATTCATGTTCAACGGTTAAAGTGATCTCTGATGCTGTTTTGGGAATCACCTTTAGTGAAACTTCTAAAAGCACGCCTAAGGTGCCTAGTGCGCCAGTCATTAAGCGCGAGACATCATAACCTGCAACATTTTTCATAACTTCGCCGCCAAATGAAATAACTTCACCTTTGCCGTTGATTATTTTGCAACCTAAAACAAAATCGCGTGCAGCGCCAGTATAAGCGCGACGTGGACCAGATAAGTTACAGGCAATCGTGCCGCCGATAGTGGCAGTGTCACTAAAATGTGGTGGGTCAAAAGGTAGAATCTGATGGTGTTCGACTAAAGCTGTTTCAATCACGCTGAGTGGCGTGCCTGCTCGCGCGGTGATCACTAATTCGCTAGGTTCGTAGTTGATGATTCCTGAGTGCTTGCTGGTATCAAGTATGTCCCCTGTGGGAAGGCGACCATAAAATGATTTGCTGCCACCACCTTGAATACATAAGGGGGTATTGTTTTGTAGCGCGCTGGCAACACGTGCCTGTAATTCTTGAGTAATATCTTGTGATGTCATAAGGCGATGCTAGAAGCGTTCGAGTTCAGGAAAGGGTAGTTTGCCTTTATGGACATGCATTGCGCCAAATTCAGCACAGCGATGTAGAGTGGGGACAGCCTTACCTGGGTTAAGTAGTCCCTTTGTATCAAAAGCAAATTTAACCGCGTGAAACTGTGTGAGCTCTTCAGAGTTAAACTGCACACACATTTGATTGATTTTTTCTATGCCGACGCCGTGCTCACCCGTAATGGTTCCGCCAACATCTACGCAGAGTTGCAGAATTTTTCCACCAAATTCTTCGGTGCGTTCGAGCTCGCCTGGATTATTGGCGTCATAAAGAATCAATGGGTGTAAGTTTCCGTCGCCAGCATGAAAGACATTGGCAACGGCTAAGTCATACTCGGCAGAGAGCACGCTAATCGTTTTTAAAACATATGGGAGCTGTTTGCGAGGGATTGTGCCATCCATGCAATAGTAGTCGGGTGCGATACGACCTACAGCGGGAAATGCGGCTTTACGACCTTTCCAAAAAATCAGGCGTTCGGCTTCGTCTTTCGCGGTGCGTACTTCTGTGGCGCCACTTGCTTTGAAAATTTCACGCACTTTTAATATGTGTTCTGATACCTCGGCATTGGTTCCATCAACTTCGCAGAGTAAAATTGCTTCGGCATCTGTAGGGTAGCCAGCATGAACAAAATCTTCTGCCGCTTGTATGGCTAGTTTGTCCATCATTTCAAGACCGGCTGGAATAATGCCTGCAGAGATAATGTTGCCGACGGCTTCTCCGGCTTTTTCGATATCGTCATAGGCTGCAAGAATAACCTGCGCACGTTCTGGTATCGGTAACAGCTTAACTGTTACCTCGACAATAACGCCGAGCATGCCTTCTGACCCAGTAATGAGAGCAAGTAAATCAAAGCCAGCTGAGTCGAGGCCGTCACCACCAATAGTTAGTAACTCACCTTCAATAGTGATGAGTTTGATTCGTTGAATATTATGTACGGTGAGACCGTATTTTAGGCAATGTACGCCGCCTGAGTTTTCGGCAACATTGCCACCAATAGTACAGGCGATCTGTGAAGACGGATCGGGCGCGTAGTAAAGACCATATGGCTTGACTGCTTCAGAAATTGCTAAATTACGTACGCCAGGTTGCACCACCGCAATACGTCTATTTTGATCGATGTGAATGATCTGTTTAAATTTAGCCAGGCTGAGTAAAACCCCCTCTTTATGGGGTACAGCGCCACCCGATAAGCCGGTGCCAGCACCACGAGCGACTACGGGTACATCTAATCTATGACAGAGTTGTAGAATTGCTTGAACTTGTTCAATGGTGTCAGGAAGAACGACAACCATTGGTAGTTCACGATAAGCAGATAAGCCATCACATTCGTAAGGTTTTACGTCTTCTTTATTATGCAGTAAGGCATCGTTGGCGACGATTTTGCCTAGTTCTTTGAGTAGCTGACTATTTCCCAAGCTGAGAGCCTTAAGCTAAAAAATATAAGCGATTAAGCTTACCTTATCTACGGCTCGTGTAGGGTCTTTATCTTAGTGATAATGACTATATTTTAAATATTAAATCTGTGTATGTTAGGTAAGCGAATTGATTTTAGTTCAAACGGTATATGGCCTATTTTCGTTTTGAAGAAACGCGCACTTTGCCAGCGGCGAGGATTTTTTCCTGTGGTGGATAAACCATTAGGGTCGATGAACGAAAAATTGCTGCAACGAGCAGTTTTATTTTGTTTGAACGACTTACTATGGTTAGTTAAAATTCGCTGCCTTCAAATGGCTCTATTTCAATACGGTTTCTGCCCAGGCCTTTAGCACGGTACAGCGCAGTGTCAGCGCGCTCGATTAAACTGCTTGGTGTTTCGCCAGGGCGGTACATGGTAACGCCTGCTGAGAAGGTATTTAACGGAAACTCGAAGCCGTTAAATTTGATTGTGGTTGCAGCTGCTGTATCTCTGACATTCATTAAGGCGCGTACTGCACCTTCGTGATCGGTATTTGGCAGAATAACGGCAAACTCTTCGCCGCCATAGCGCGCCACCATATCGTGATGGCGGAACGTGGCGGTGACTTTCTGACAAAATATGCGCAGGACTTCATCACCACCAGCGTGACCATAATTGTCATTGATCGCTTTAAAGTGATCAAGGTCAATCAGCGCAAGTGTTAATGAGTAACCATAGCGTTGTACACGGCCAATTTCATCTTCAAGTCGACGCATGAAAGCGCGACGGTTTGGTAATTCGGTTAATTCGTCAGTCATACTTAATAGATGCACGCGAGCGAGTTCATCACCGAGCTGTTGACTATCGCTTTCGAGAATTTTTAAGTAATTCTGTGTGTCATCAAACTTATTGGCTAGGCTGCGGTTACCCTCAGTGAGTTTTTCAACAGCACTTAAAATGGCTTCTTTTAATTCCCACAAATGCTCTACTGTTTCAGAGCGTAATATTTCTTCTCGCTCAAGTTCAAGTAAGACGCCAAATTGCTCACTTTGTCGAATAGCATCGCTGAGCTGTTGACTAAGCGTGGTTTGAATACGTTGTATGCGTGATCGATTGCCTTCGAGAATTTTACGAAAAGCATCGTCATTGTTTGCTTCTGAGTCTTCAGTATGAATAGGCTCTGCTGTAGGTCGAACCGCTGTACTTTCGTTAGTCGGGGTGGGTGCAGGTTCCGATACCACGAACTCTTTTTTGGCGATATCAGTGTGATACTCGTTCGCCGCAAAGCCTAAGCCGGTCAATATATTACTGAGTTCGTTTTGAAATTCCGGATGCCCAGCTGATTCGGATACAGCAAGTTTGGCAGCGAAGTCTTCTGTAATTTCTTTAAGGGCGTTAATTTCAGAAATTGATAGTGGTGGTGTCAGTCTCATCTGCATTAATGTTAATTCGACCTTTTCAGGTGAGTCTGGCTCAAGATGTTCACCGTAAGCGTCTAGCAACATGCTGAGTAAGTTAGCGTAACCATCCTGAACATCCATTTGCGATGATTCAATATCGCATAGCGTACGTTGTACATGGGCATAAATAGCCTTGCCCGTTGTGCTTTGGTGTAAGCCGTCCAGTAGGCGCATGATCTTACGCGCCAATATCGATTTCGGTTCGCTGGTTTTTATGACTTTTAGTTTATGTCCGCCAAGCGGATTTATTTGATGCATGTGAATGTTCACACAAGGTTATGAGAATAAGTTGGCTTACTTTTGGGTGTGACAAAGTCACCTTTATAATAATTGTGTTCCCCGAGCTGCAATCAGCAGTTTTTATGCCATTGATGTATTACTATATATATCAATGAGATATGGCCGCTACAAAAATTAGCTGCTTTGCTTATGTAAGAAATTCCGACATAGGCTCTGGCGCAGTCTATGACTAATTGTAATGCATACGGTGAGCGAGAGTCATCAATAATACCAATGGTAAATGCATGGTTTGACTAAATACATTAATATGTGCGTCCTCACAGACAATCAAGTATCAGGATTCACATGTTTTCAGATAATCAAACCATCGCTGGGTACGACGACGAATTAGCGCAATCTATTGCCGATGAAGCGACAAGACAGGAAGAGCACGTAGAATTAATTGCTTCCGAGAACTATGCGAGTACGCGCGTTATGGAGGCCCAGGGTTCAGTATTAACCAATAAGTATGCTGAAGGTTACCCAGGTAAGCGTTATTACGGTGGTTGTACCTATGTTGACGTGGCAGAGCGTTTGGCTATAGACCGTGCAAAGCAATTGTTTGATGCTGATTATGCGAATGTTCAACCGCATTCAGGGTCACAAGCTAATGCAGCGGTGTTTATGGGCTTGCTGCAACCAGGCGATACAATTCTGGGAATGAGCCTAGCCCATGGTGGCCATTTGACACATGGTAGTCATGTAAACTTTTCAGGCAAAATTTACAACGCTATACAGTACGGTCTCGATGATAGCGGAAACGAGATCGACTATGATGAAGTTGAGCGCTTAGCTGTAGAGCATAAGCCTAAAATGATAGTTGCAGGATTTAGCGCCTATTCGCGTGTTGTTGATTGGGACCGCTTTCGCCGCATTGCTGATTCAGTGGGTGCACTGTTATTTGTTGATATGGCCCATGTTGCGGGCCTAGTGGCGGCAGGTATCTATCCAAATCCCGTTCCGATAGCTGATGTGGTGACATCCACCACTCATAAGACACTAAGAGGGCCTAGAGGTGGGATTATTTTAGCTAAGTCTAACCCTGAGATAGAGAAAAAACTTAATTCTATGGTGTTCCCAGGCTCGCAGGGCGGCCCTTTAATGCATGTTATTGCTGCTAAGGCAGTCGCCTTTAAAGAAGCATTGGAGCCTGGTTTCACCGATTATCAAAAGCAAGTAGTCAGTAATGCGCGCATGATGGCAAAGACGTTGATTGAGCGTGGTTATAAGGTGGTTTCAGGTGGTACGGATAATCACATGTTTTTGGTTGATTTAGTTGATAAAGATATTACCGGTAAAGATGCCGAGGCAGCCTTAGGCTTAGCTAATATTACCGTGAATAAGAATGCGGTACCCAATGATCCACGGTCACCGTTTGTTACTAGCGGCGTTCGTTTGGGTACAGCTGCTGTTACAACACGCGGCTTTAAAGAGTCAGAATGTCAGCTATTGGGTAACACCATATGTGATGTGCTTGATGGCATTAATGATGACTCAGCTATTGCTTCAGCAAAACAAGCGATGCTCGATTTGTGTAGCCAGTTCCCGGTTTATCGTGCAGCCTAGTAGTTTAAATATTTTAACTGACTGTAAAGTATAGTCTGCTATGCGTTGTCCATTTTGTGATGCTCATGACACACGTGTTGTTGATTCGCGTTTAGGTAACGGTGGTGACAGTGTGCGCCGCCGCCGAGAGTGCAATGCGTGTAGTGAAAGGTTCACGACGCATGAAACAGCTGAACTTAATTTGCCGCGAGTGCTAAAGCATGATGCTCGTCGCGAGCCCTTCGATGAAGATAAGTTACGTAACGGAATTTTGCGAGCCTTAGAAAAACGACCCGTTAACATTGATCAAGTCGAGGACATTATTCATCGAATAAAGCATCGTTTGTTGACCCAGGGTGAGCGCGAGGTTGACACTAAGCTAATAGGTTCTTGGGTAATGCAAGAGCTTAAAGATCTAGATGCTGTTGCTTATGTGCGTTTTGCCTCGGTGTATCACAGTTTTGAAGATATTGAAGCCTTTAAAAAGGAGATTGAAGGGCTAGAACAAGGGAAATAGTGAAACATAGCCTTTATTTTAAGTTTTCAATCACTTCTCTTCTTTCGTATTTTTAGATTTTCTCCACAAATAGATATTTTTTCTGGTATTTATATTAGATTTTTAGACTTATAGCATTAAATAATCAAAATTAATGTTATATTTTTTCCACAATAGCCGATATACAAGAAATGAAAGATATTGGAGTTAGCATTGAGTTACACTAGCGAAGATTATCGTTTCATGGCTCAGGCCATAGCGCTTGCTGAGCGTGGGCTCTATACGACCCGGCCTAATCCCAGGGTGGGTTGCGTCATCGTTAATAATCACGCTGTTGTGGGCACAGGTTGGCATCAAAAAGCGGGTGGCGACCACGCAGAAATTATTGCCTTAAAAATGGCTGGTGATCGCGCTCAAGGTGCGACTTGTTACGTTACTTTGGAGCCATGTTGTCATCAAGGGCGTACAGGGCCTTGTGATAAAGCCTTGATAGCCGCGGGAGTAAAGCGTGTGGTCATCGCCACTGAAGACCCAAACCCGCAAGTGTTTGGCCAGGGTGTGGCTAAGCTTAAGACGATAGGTATCGATGTTGACCTAGGTTTATTACGTGAGCAAGCCATGCGTTTAAACAAAGGTTTTATTTTGCGCATGCAGCATCAACGGCCTTATGTTTATTGCAAATTGGCGATGAGCTTAGACGGCCGCACTGCTATGGGTAGTGGTGAGAGTCAGTGGATTACGTCTAAGGCGGCAAGACTAGATGTGCAGCGATTACGTGGTCAATGTGATGCGATTATTACTGGCTGCGGTACCGTCATTAAAGACCAGCCATCTATGCAGGTGCGTTGGTCTGAGTTAGAGGCCGCAGATGAGTTGAGTTTGCCGCTTGCTGAGCACGGCCAGCCGTTGCGGGTGGTGATGGATAGTGAATTAAAAACCGAGCCGCATGCTCAGATATATGGTCCGCCTGGTGCGTCGATGGTGATTACGGCGAGTCAGTCAGCTGAGCGTTATTTGACTTTTGAGAGCCGCGGCATTGCGGTGGAAGTGTGTGCCAACGAGTCGGGGCGTGTTGATGTGAATAAGACATTGACCTACCTTGGGCAACGCCAAATAAACGAAGTGTTATTAGAAGCCGGACCGACATTATGCGGCGCGTTTTTAAAAGCAAATTTAGTTGATGAGTTGATTGTTTATATGGCGCCAAAATTAATGGGTTCTAATGCGCGTCCTTTATTTGAATTACCGTTAGACGATATGGCAGATTCGATTGGGTTGTCTATTAATGATATTCGTGCGGTAGGTGATGATTGGCGTATTAGTGCAAAGCCAGTTTATCAATGAATGATTTGTCAAAAATACAGTGTAAAAATGAATACTAATTTTGTTATTGGTAGAGATTGATGTTTACAGGGATTATAGAAGCGCTTGGCCAGCTAGCGCGCAACGAAGCTAAGAGTGGTGATGTCAGACTGCATATCGAGACAGGTGATATGGATATGTCTGATGTTTCGCTCGGTGACAGTATTGCCGTTAATGGCGTATGTTTGACGGTGATCGATTTTTTCAGCAATGCATTTAGCGCGGATGTTTCAAATGAAACCTTATCTCATACCACTTTGGGTCAATTGCAGCTGGGTGCACCATTAAATTTAGAAAAAGCGATGCAGCTGACCACACGTTTAGGTGGGCACCTTGTTAGCGGACACGTTGACGGTATCGGTAAGGTGCAATCACGCAGCGAAGACGCGCGTTCTGTACGCTTTACTATCGAAGTGCCTAGCGACTTGGCTAAGTATATCGCTGCTAAAGGGTCGGTATGTATCGATGGTGTGAGTTTGACCGTGAATCAAATAAACGGACAGTGTTTTGATATTAATATTGTGCCGCACACCATGAGCAAGACGATTATCTCTGAATATAAGCAGGGCAGTGTGGTCAATATTGAGGTTGATGTTGTTGCGCGCTATTTGGAACGCTTGCTCGTTTGTAATAGTGACCAAGAGCAACAGAAAGATAAAATAACAGCAGCATCGCTGTATGATGCTGGGTTTATTGGTTAATAGAAAAATATATTATTGGAAATAATAGAGTCGTATGCCACTAAATACTATTGAAGAAATTATAGAAGACATCCGTAACGGCAAGATGGTTGTGTTGATGGATGATGAGGATCGCGAAAATGAAGGCGACCTTATTATGGCTGCTGAAAAAGTGGATACGCAAGATATCAATTTTATGGCGCGTTATGGCCGTGGTTTGATTTGTTTAACATTAACTCCGGAACGCTGTCAGCAGCTAGCACTGCCACTGATGGTGCACAGTACCAATGCCGAGCACCGGACTAATTTTACGCTTTCTATAGAGGCATCAACGGGCGTTACCACCGGCATCTCCGCGGCTGATCGCGCGACAACAGTTAAAGCAGCAGTTGCTGCTGATGCGGGTGCAGCAGATATACGTCAACCTGGTCATGTGTTTCCTATTATGGCGCAACCAGGCAATGTGTTAACGCGGGCAGGGCATACTGAGGCAGGGTGTGATTTAGCTCGTTTAGCGGGTTTAGACCCGAGTGCGGTTATCGTAGAAATTCTCAATGAAGACGGCACGATGGCACGACGCCCAGACTTGGAAATATTTGCCGCAGAGCATGATCTGAAAATGGGCACGATTGCAGATTTAATTAGTTACCGTTTGAATAATGAGAAAACCATTTGTCGAGGTGCGGAATCTGTATTGCCGACGGAGTTTGGTGAATTTAAATTAGTCGCTTACCAGGACTTGATTACTGAAGACACACACTTGGCCTTGATTTCAGGGGAAATAAAACCGGGCGAGCCTGTGCTTGTGCGCGTTCATGTGCAAGATACGTTTAACGATATCTTATCGCTTGATATGGCCGGCGCAGGGATTCCCTTACATAAAGCGATGCAGGCGATATCAAATTCTAAAGAGCCGGGTGTTGTTATTATCCTTGCTCATGATGCTAGCGCTAAAACTTTTGATCAGCGAGTCGATGCATTAAATACTAAGGGCAGCAGTGATAAAGACTCTGCGGCTTATAACGCAGCCAAAGGGCATAATGATGTTCGAACTTACGGTGTGGGTGCGCAAATGCTGGTTGATCTTGGCGTCAGTCAAATGCGTATATTGAGTTCTCCTAAACGTTTTCATGGGCTTTCAGGTTTTGGCTTGGAAGTGATCGACTATGTGAGTTGCTCTGGGTGTTAGTAGCGCAACGAGTACAAATTTTTTTAGATAGGTGGTTTCAATGGCGATAAAAACAATACGTGGTAACTTGGTGGCGAAGCATACGCGTTTCGGTATCGTAGCTGGGCGGTTTAATGAATTCATTGTGAGTCAATTGGTCGCTGGAGCGATTGATACACTTGAACAACACGGTGTAATTGAGAAGGATATTGAAGTGCTCTATGTGCCGGGAGCCTTTGAGATTCCGCTTGCTGCAAAACGACTGGCCGCAACCGGTGAGTATCAGGCGATTATCGCTTTAGGTGCAGTAATCCGTGGTGGTACACCACATTTTGATTACGTCGCTGGTAGCTGTACTCGAGGTTTAGCTGATATTCAATTGTCATACGATATACCCGTTGGTTTTGGTGTGTTGACGGTAGATAGTATTGAGCAAGCGATTGAGCGAGCCGGTACCAAGGCAGGTAATAAAGGTGCAGAAGCAGCTTTAGCTGCGCTTGAAACTGTTAATGCTTTAGCACAATTGGAAGATTAGGTCTTTATGTCAAAACCACCATCAATTACACGTTCTCGCCACAAAGCGAGAAACTTAGCCGTACAGGCTTTATATCAATGGCAAATTACTGGCCAAGACCGTGACGATATTGTCTCAAAATTCCTTACTGATCAGGAAATGAACGAAACGGTGACAGAATACTTTAAAGAGTTAGTCTCTAAAGTGTCTGCCAATGCGGCTTCTATTGACGATGCGCTATCACCACTGCTAGACCGACCCATTGAGCAGCTTGACCCAGTTGAGTCAGCAGTTCTGCGCATTGGTGCTTACGAATTGCAACATAGGCCCGACGTGCCTTATAAAGTAGTGATTAACGAAGCGATAGAGGCAGCAAAACTTTTTGGCGCAGAAGAAAGCTATAAGTATATTAATGGCGTGCTTGATAAGCTAAAAGGTAAGTACCGTGCTCAAGAAATTGAACACGCTAAAACGGTTTAACTCCCGTGCCGGTTCCCTCGCCAGAATTTGATCTGATTGCACAGTATTTTTCTAAGCTCGGTCACAACGAGCTTGTGCAATTAGGTGTTGGTGATGATGCGGCAATAACTACCGTTCCTGTTGATTGCGAGCTAGTGACTACAGTCGATACTTTGATAGCCGGTGTGCACTTTTTCGCTGATGCCGAACCGGCATCTATTGCCTATAAAGCCTTAGCAGTAAATCTTAGTGATTTGGCGGCAATGGCGGCGAAACCTACGTGGTTTACCTTGTCTCTTACTTTGCCTGAGATTGATAAGGTATGGTTGGCTGAATTTTCACGTGGGCTTTCGGAGTTAGTCTTGGAGCACGGTATTGCACTGATTGGTGGTGATACGGTGAGAGGCCCTTTATCAATAACGATTCAAGCATGTGGTCTGGTTAAACAAGGTCAGGCCTTGCGTCGTGATGGTGCTAAAGTCGGTGATGGTATATTTGTTACGGGACCTTTAGGTGATGCATGTTTAGCTTTGGCCTTTATTAAAGGTGAAAACAGTATTGATAGCGTTAATCAGCCGACTATCTGCGAAAAACTACACCGTCCAATTCCAAGAGTTAAAGCAGGCTTAAACTTAAGCCATTTTGCTAACTCTGCTATTGATGTTTCTGACGGTTTGGCTGCGGATTTATCCCATATATTGACTAAAAGTGATGTTGGTGCAGAGCTGCTACTGAAGAGTATTCCACTTTCTAATGCAATGCAGGATAGTGTGGGTGAAGAGGATAGCCATAAAATGGCGCTCTATGGTGGTGACGATTACGAGTTATGTTTTACTGTGCCAAAGAATAAGAGCGATGCGATGTTGACTCATTTAGAAGCAGAAAACTGTCCCGTTTATCAAATTGGCACTATTACAGAAGAAAAAGGACTGTGGTGTGTTGGTGCGAGTGGAGAGCGTGAAAGTTTGGAGTCACGTGGTTATGATCACTTCAGTTGATAAGGTTTAAATAGAGTGCTTTCTGCGAGTTTATTAAAAAATCCTATTCATGCATTGTCATTAGGTTTTGGCACTGGTTTGGCTCCTAAAGCGCCGGGTACTTTTGGTACTTTAGTCGGCGTGGCCTTGTATTGGCTGCTATGTTCGCTGCAATTATCGCTAACGGTTTACATTGCGATAACCGTGTTGTGTTTTGTGCTGGGAGTTTGGCTTTGCGGTTATACCGCTAAAGCACTAGGTGTGCATGATCATCCGGCAATTGTCTGGGACGAAGTTGTTGGCTATCTTATTACAATGACATTTGCGCCGAGTGGTTGGCTCTGGATGTTGATTGGTTTTGCGTTATTTCGTTTATTTGATATATGGAAGCCATGGCCTATACGGGTGATTGACCGCAGTGTCCATGGTGGTTTCGGCATTATGTTTGACGATGTGTTGGCAGGTATTTATGCCGCGATTGTTCTGGCATTAATTTTTTCTGGCACTAATTACTTATAGCCTATAGATTTAAGAACAAGGGCGACATCGCCGCCTTTGCTTATTAGTCAGCTTGTTTGTCTTTTTCGATTAATGCGTAAGCAGAATGATTATGTATAGATTCGAAATTTTCTGAGGCAACGGTATAGGCGAGTACGCGGTCATCTTCATTGAGACGCATGGCGATATCGCGAACCATGTCTTCAACAAACTTTGGGTTGTCGTAAGCACGTTCTGTTACGTATTTTTCATCAGGGCGTTTCAGCAAACCATAAAGCTCACACGATGCTTCTGACTCTACATAGTCAATAAGCTCTTCTATCCAAATAAAGTCACCGGTTTTAGCGTTGACTGTTACGTGTGAGCGCTGATTATGTGCGCCATAGTCTGAAATTTTCTTTGAGCATGGACAAAGGCTAGTAACGGGGACAACGACTTCAACCCAAAGCTCAGTTTTGCCTTGATGACTGGTGCCAGTGAAGGTCACTTCATAGTCGAGTAAACTTTTTACGCCAGAAACAGGCGCTGTTTTTTCAACGAAATACGGAAAGCGCATTTCAACGTGACCTGACTCGGCATCGAGTCGTTCTGTTGTTTCAGCAATGATATTGCGAAAGGATTGAACCGAAATTTCACGTTCATGTTCGTTGAGTACTTCAACAAAACGTGACATATGTGTGCCTTTAAAATTATGTGGCAAATGCACATACATATTAAAATTGGCAACCACATGCTGTTCATCGCCGGTGCGGTCTTGAATGCGCACTGGGTGGCGAATGTCTTTAATACCGACTTTATTAATGTCGATACGTCGAGTATCAGGTGTGGCTTGGACATCAGCGATGGTATCAACGCTGTTGCTATCTGAGTCGAGGGCCATGTTAGAGCTTCCTGTCGGAAAATAAGAGGGGAATACCTGAGTAAATTAGTCAGGTACTAAATAACTGACTTTACCTTAGCATCGTTACTTTGACAATGATTATATGTCATAAATTCAGTAATTTGCTTGTGAATTCCGTCACGGTCTAGACCATATTGTTGCAGTAACTCTGCTTGTGAGCCATGCTCAACAAAATAATCTGGTAGACCAATATTAAGTATATGGGGGTTTAGGCGATGAGATGCAAGGGTTTCGTTAACCCCACTGCCTGCGCCGCCTGCAACCACATTTTCTTCGACAGTGACAATAGTATTATGTTGCAGTGCGAGTTCAATAATAAGCGCTGCATCGAGTGGTTTAACGAAACGCATATTAACAACGGTTGCATCGAGCATTTCACCCACTTGCATGGCCTTGTCGAGCAAAGTACCAAAAGAAAGAATGGCAATGTCTTTGCCTTGACGGCGTACTTCAGCGCTACCAAGGGCAATTGCCTGCATTTCGCTTTGCACTTCGACACCTGCGCCGCTGCCACGAGGGTAGCGTACGCTGGCGGGGCCGTTATGTTGAAAGCCGGTATACAACATTTGTCGGCATTCGTTTTCATCGGCCGGTGTCATAATCGTCATATTAGGTACGCAGCGTAAAAAGCTAATATCTAAGTTACCGGTGTGCGTAGCACCATCAGCACCGACTAGGCCAGCACGGTCAATTGCGAATAATACGGGTAGATTCTGTAAGGCGACGTCGTGGACGAGCTGATCATAAGCGCGTTGCAGAAATGATGAGTAAATAGCAACAACCGGTTTTACACCATCACAGGCCATGCCCGCAGCCATAGTGACACTGTGTTGTTCAGCGATGCCAACATCAAAATAACGTTGTGGAAAGCGTTTTGAGAATTCAACTAATCCAGAGCCACTACACATTGCTGGCGTAATCGCCATAAGCTGATCGTCTTGTTCGGCCATATCGCATACCCAGTCGCTGAAGATATCGGTAAATGATTTCTTCTTAACGCCACTGTTACTGGTATTGGATTTGCCGGTGTGACGGTCAAAAGGTGAAACACCGTGATAGCTTGTCGGATTTTTTTCGGCAAGTTCAAAGCCTTTGCCTTTTTGCGTAACGATGTGTAAAAACTGCGGGCCTTTCATTGTGCGCATATTTTTTAAAGTTCGCACAAGCACATCGATATCATGGCCATCAATCGGGCCAATATAATTAAAACCTAATTCTTCAAATAAAGTGCCGGGTATGACCATGCCTTTAAAGTGTTCTTCGGCGCGGCGCGCGAGTTCCCATACCGGTGGCATGCGACCTAACAGCTTTTTGCTACCTTCTTTTGCGCTGGAATAAAGCTTACCTGAAAGTATGCGTGCTAAATGATTTGACATGCCACCAACGTTAGGCGAAATCGACATTTCATTGTCATTAAGGATGACTAATAAATTTGTATCGAGATCACCAGCATGGTTCAACGCCTCAAATGCCATACCAGCGGTCATTGCGCCATCACCAATCACGGCTACGGTTTTGCGACCTTGTTGCTCGTGTTGAGCAGCTATTGCCATTCCGACAGCAGCGCTAATGGAAGTACTCGAGTGGCCTACACCAAAAGTGTCGTAATCGCTTTCATCGCGTTTAGGGAATCCAGATAAGCCACCATGTTGGCGTAAGCTCGACATACGGTTGCGACGCCCAGTAAGAATTTTATGCGGATAGCTTTGGTGGCCAGTATCCCAGACTAAACGATCAAAAGGCGTATTGTAGATATAGTGTAGTGCGACGGTTAGTTCTACAGTGCCTAAGCCAGCGGCAAAATGACCACCTGTCTCGGCGACAGAGTCAATAAAGAAATTTCTTAATTCTGCAGCAAGTTCAGGTAGTTCTTTTACCTCAAGACGGCGTAAATCCTCAGGTTTGTCTACGCGATCGAGTAAGGGGTAGTTGCTGTGCTGACTTGAGCGATCTGACATATTGCTGCTTGCTGGAACCTGGTTTGGGCATGGGTATAGCGCAGATTATAGCACTCCTACGACTATTGCTGCTCTGTGAAATTGCTTAATTTGCTCGCTCTACAATGTAGCTGGACAGCCATCGTAGCGGGTCGACTTTATCGCCCAGAGGTTGCAGTGCATTTAAGGCGCAGCTATGCATCTTCGTCGCCATATCGCGAGCGCCCTGGAGACCGAGTAACGATGGGTAAGTAGGTTTGCCTTGTTCTTGGTCGGAGCCTTGAGGTTTGCCAAGGGTTTCGGTATCTGCTTCAATATCGAGTAAATCATCGCGTATTTGAAAAGCCAGACCAATGCACTGAGCATAGGCTTTAAGCTGTTTCATCGTGTTGTCGTCGCAATTGGCCGCAAGGGCACCGACAACCACACTAGCCTCGATCAGCGCACCGGTTTTTAGGCAATGCATTTGCTCGAGTTGCTCGATGGTCAAATGTTTGCCCACCGCAGCAAGATCGATGGCTTGGCCACCAGCCATCCCTGTAGAACCTGAGGCGCTGGATATTGTTGCAATCATTTTCAAACGCGACCGCGTTTGTTCCTGACTGAAATCGCCATGCGAGAGTATTTCGATGGCAAAACACTGTAAGGCGTCGCCAGCTAATAGCGCCATGGCATCGCCATAGACTTTGTGGCAGGTTGGCTGGCCACGACGTAAATCATCATTATCCATTACCGGTAAATCATCGTGTACCAATGAATAGCAATGTATCAGCTCAACTGCGCATGCTGCTGCATCCACGTCGGCTAGGTCTGCACCTAAACACTCGGCCGTGGTATATGCCAATACTGGGCGAATACGCTTGCCTCCTCCCAATACGGCATAATGCATGGCATCATGTAATTGCGTAGGAGTCAGTTCTTTGGAAGGCAGGAATTCGGTTAATGCAGTGTCAACACGATCTTGATAGCGATGCATTAATTCATTAAGGTGTTTCAGTTTCAGCATCCTCATTAGCATCAGCAAAGTCTTCTAACTGATTATCGCCATTTTTTTCAACGAGCTGCTGTACGCGTAGCTCGGCTTTTTTCAGTGATTCTTGGCAAGAACGGGTTAATTTTATGCCGCGTTCAAACAGCTCTAGCGACTGTTCAAGGCTGATATCGCCTTGTTCCATTTGTTCTACCAGCGTCTCTAGTTCATTTAGAGAATGCTCAAAGTCAGGGCTTGTCGATTTCTTACGTGGCAAACTAGGTGTTCCTCCGTTATCATTGCGGCCGCGCTTACGGTAGCGTAAGCCATCGTATTGGTCAACGTGCCAGTACTTTCGGTGCAATGTGCCAGTTTCATCGGTGCAACGAGCCAGTATCCGTCGGTGTTCCGAGCGATCATATGGGTACAATGAGAAAAGATGTGGAGAGGTGGCCGAGTGGCTGAAGGCGCACGCCTGGAAAGTGTGTATACGTTAATCCGTATCGAGGGTTCGAATCCCTCTCTCTCCGCCAAACTTGGAAAATTAGCGCAATGTTAGTCGTATTGCGTTTGCAAAGAGAGGACATATTCGAACCCTCGATGAAATATTAGCTTGGGTTTGACCAATACGCGTTAGCGTATTGGAGCGCCGAAGCGCAGCGTAGGTGACCCGTAGGGCGAGCGCAGCGAGTAATCCCTCTCTCTCTCTCCACCATTTAACAAATTGACTTTATGTTAATTTTTTTTCGATTTTAATTTTTTGGTCTGCCGGTGGTAGTAAAATAAGTAAGATAAGATGTTTCATTTTTGGTGGAAATTTTATCAAAATTTTTAAAGCTAATTTAGCAACGATTCTTTATGATAATTAGAAAGGTTATAATTGAAGTTGTAAGTGACCGCGATTATTCTTTTTTATTAATATGAATAGTTGTTCGAAAATAGAAAATAGCTTGTTCTGCTATAGATTGTTGGTTATCACTTTCCTCAATAACCAAGTGCTTAAAAGGTTCGGCAGAGGGTCTTGTGCTCAAATCGATCTTAATATTCGTTTCGATCTTCAAAAAATCTAACGATTTTCCTGTCGCTTCAGCGATACATTATTAACATATCCGTTACTAACGGGTTGGTCTGTTTCATGTCGCCAAATTTGGCATCGTGATACATCCATGATATTTCCTAACGCGTCCTGAGAAAAGCGTGCATCTTTAATTTTATTCCCTTTTCCCATGCTGATACAGCCGAATATACTCGTATTCAAAAAGAAGTGGAAAGTATAGAAAATCAAATTACACATCAAGAGATATTAATCAGTAAAAGATTAAATAGCGCTTACCATGCTGGGTGGGCAAAGGCAGATGTTACAGCATAGAAAATTGCTAAATTAAAAGCTGAGCTGTCAGTAAAGGTGGCAAGTTTATTAAATCTTAGTGAAAATGCCGTGTGCGCCGCATGTTGCGACAACGGAATTCTTTCATAGTGTCGGCGATTTTCTGAATGCTGACGTACATATTATCCGCTTACTAAGCTATGGTTTATTAAGCTTTTTGCTGGAAATTAGTACGCTTGGAATGATTGGTTTGGTCAAGGACTTAAAACTTCAAATTGATTGCAAAGATGAACAATCATTATCAACTGAGGATAAAGCGAATGTTTATCCATACCGGAACGAGAAACAGCAAGAACAAGCGATTGTGTTAGTGAATGATATTCTCAATGAAAAACCTATATCGATTTAGGAGTCTTGGTGTGACGGTAAACGCAATGGTTATGAGTGGGCACCCGTAGTCCAAGCGAAGCTATAAGGAAGGGCCAATCATTTGTATGAAAATGAAACGTCAAAAGACCCTAACGATTCATATAAGAAACACAAATGTGACTGACTCATAATGCCACGATTTTGTGATCATCAGGTAAGCCTAAAGCCGTCAAAACACCTAATTTTTTAGCATGATTATCAACGGTTGCTTGATCTTGCCGGTTCCTACACTGAAACATGGATGTATAGGCGGATGAATTTTGCAGTGTTTAACAAAGCAGATATTACCTTGCCATTGATTAACCATTGCAGGAGGCAACAACATGGGGGAATTTAATCAGCTTCATTCTAAATAGTAAAAAATGACCAGTGTGCCGCTGGATAAGGTCGTTGCATAGTTAGGAGTTTGGTATAGTTTAGTTAGTGAGCAAATCAAACGTACACCAAGCGATGTATTCACTTTCCCATTGTATTGATAATCCCAAAACAAATAATTGCTTTTTAATGAAACCCCATGTTAGGGTTTCGTTCGGCTTGATAATAAATAAAAGCAATAGTTTAGTAACACTAATAACAGTTATTTAAATGTAAGGGATTACATCTGTGCGCAAGGGATTGCACCAACTTCTTGTTTTGTTTCTGATTTTTCCGCTGCTGGGGCAAGCGGAAACTCGCGTCTTTACCGAATTTGTTTACGATGCCTCTGGCAACATCATTGGCATTCAGCGTGATGTCAGCGCAAATCCACCAGTCATTAATAGCCTTGCCCCTGGTGTTGTTCGTATTGGACAAACATTTTCCTTAACCGCGCTTGGCTTAGATTTACGCAGTGCCGACATCACCCCTCAAGATGACACTGTCATTATTTCTAATATTAATGCTGGAAGCGAAAACGTTGTTTTCAACGTATTTGCTGGAGCGGCGACACCGATAGGGGCCTATACTCTTGCTTTTACAACGCCGCTGGGGTCAACAACCGCAGATATTATTATTCAACCGAGGGCGCCAGGTTTAATTATCGGGCCGTCACCATTAGCGATCGTTCCTGGCTCTAGCCAAACGCTCGATATCAGGCTTAGTGGCGGCGTTGATATCGCCGATAACGTTTTTACCTTTTCAGCAGCTAATACTTCACTGCTGTCTATTGCGCCAGAGACAGTCATCATCCCGCAAGGCGATACCGTGCCAGACCAGACAGTCACTGTCACTGCGTTAGCAGCAGGCACAACGTCACTCTCGATTTCAGTATCGAATTTGCCGGGTGTAATAATCCCGGTATTTATTACAGGCCAGTTTGTCCCGCCACAAGGTGACAATCAGTTCTTTGCCCCCAATCTTGGTGTCGAGATTGAAATCCCCGATGAGCCAGAATTAGTAGAGATTGGACCGTTTGCAGCAAGACCATTGGCAATATTGTTAGGCGAGGGAGTGCAAGCAGAGCAAAATAATATAACGCCTATTGTCTCAAGCAATGTTGGTATTGCTGTCGGTAACATTGCAACGGTTGTATCACCAGCTGAAATGGCTGTTGGCAGTGGCCCCATTGATATCGTTGTCACGGGTGTGGGTCTGGGCAGCGTCACCGCAGTCAGTATTATTCCTGCCGACGATATAAGCTTGGCCAGCTTGAGTATTGCCGCCGATGGTCAGTCTTTAACGATACCGGCAACCATTGCTGAAACCGCGGCCGAAGGCTTGCGCCAGATTGTGTTGACCACAGCTAATGGCAATATTGCCTTCGCTGGTTCTGATACAGACCGCATCAATATTGCCATCAATCTTCCCGTGATTGAATCTATCAATCCCATTGTCGTGGTTCGAAACAGTGATCGTCTCGCTGTCACAGTACGTGGCCAGAATCTCGACAACGTACAGTCGATCGATATTTTGCCTGCAACCGGCATGGTCGGTAACAACCCTCAGGTTTTGTTAGACGGCAGCATGCTCACTTTCGATCTATCCGTACCGGCCGATGAACCACTGGGTCAACGTGTGTTAGCCCTTACCACCGATGCTGGCATCAGCACCGATGTCGCCAGTTCAGCCAACAGCTTCGAAGTGGTGAATGGCCCGGTCGCAACATTAACGCCAATTATTGCGCCGACACTAGGAATTGAAATCGCCAGTGACAATCAGACATTAAGTGACTTGCAGATTCGTTCTAATAATTTGGGTGTATCGCTCGGTGATGTTATAACAGGCTTAACACCCGACCAAGGTCGTATCGGAACAGAGCTAACGTTAACGATAAACGGCAGCGGCCTGCAATCAGTGGCAGATATTATCATCACACCGGATACCGGTATTACCACAGGAGTGTTAACCGCCAATGCGCAAGGCACGCAAGTCACCGTTGATGTAACCATCGCCGTTGATGCGCCAGAAACATTACGTCGCATCGATTTGGTTAATGTCGACCTGGTATCACTCATACCGGTTGTATCTAGTAGCGCAAACCGCTTCCTGATTGTCGGTAACCAGCCAGCAGTAACCGCCATCACGCCAAACTTTATCATTCGTGATGCTGCACCTGTCCTGGTCACCGTGATCGGTGATTTCCTCGATAGCGCAACGGCTGTCAGTATTCAACCGCCGCAAGGTGTTAGTGCCAGTGCACCTGTCGTCGCCGCCAATGGTCGATCACTGACAGTGAATATTTCCGCAACCACCGATGCGCCATTAGGGCAACGCGTTATCGTTGTGTCGACACCGGCAGGCGATACCTCTGCCATTGCCTCGGCGGCAAACAGTTTGACCATTGCCAACATCATCAGCGCCCAGGTCACACCGATTATCGCGCCAGCGCTAGGGGTTCAACGACAAGCCGATGCCGGCACGCAGCCAACCATTGACCGATTAGTCACTTCGGCACAGTTAGGCGTTGAGGTGGAAATTATTCCACAGCCCAGCACCAGCACATTCAACAATCTCGGCTTTACTCAATTGGGCATGGTCGTTGGCGACATTGCCACCTCGATATCACCAAGCGCCGTCGCACTCAACAGCATCGTAACACTGACGGTCAATGGTGTTGGTTTAACAAGTGTCACATCGGTGAGCTTAAATCCAAGCGATGGCATAACCATTTCTGCACCACCAACCATTAATGCGGATGGGACACAGCTAACAGTGGATTTGAATATTGCTAGCGATGCGCCGATCGGTGCAAGACAAGTTGTTTTAAATACCATAGACAGTCGCATTGTCTTTGCTAATAGCGCGCAGTCACAATTAAACGTCGTCACCGCCATGCCACAGATTGATTCCATCAACCCCATTCAGGCGGTAGCAGGCAATACCGTCGAGCTGATCATTCGCGGCATCAGCCTCGATGGCACGACAACAGTGGCCGCAACCCCGGCCAATGATATTACCTTTGCCACCTCACCATTCGTTAATGTATCAGGCACAGAAGTCACCATTCAAATGAACATCGCCACTGGCGCCACCGCCGGGCCACGAGTCATTACCATTATTACCCCAGTCGGTGCCAGCGATAGCACTGCCTCATCGGCCAACACCTTCACCGTCGTCACTAATTAACGCGTTAACCAAGGAAAATATCATGAACACAAACAGCAACCGCACTAACAGGAGGGCTCAAACCATGAACCACTCAATTTATAAAAAACTGCTGCCCTTAGCGGTGGCGTTTGCAACCATCCCGTCAATGGCGTTTGCCGTATTCGACAGTGGCAGTACCGAAACCGACGGTGCCTTTACACCAACGGTCAATACGCAATTAACCTTGCCTGCCGACGGCATATTCAATTTCACTAACGTCAATATTCCTACCGGTGTGACAATAACCTTTCAGAGAAATGCCACCAATACCCCGGTGACCATTTTAGCCAGTGGCGACGTCACCATTGATGGCACCATTGATGTCAGTGGTGGTAATGCGACCAATGTTGGTACAGCAGGTGATGGTAATGTTGGCGATGATGGTTTACCAGGTATTGGTGGACCAGGCGGTTTTGATGGTGGAGCCGGTGGCGATGCCAATGGTAATCGAATTGCAGCAACGGGTTTAGGCCCTGGTGCAGGAGCAGGTGGTGCCGTAAGTACTACTACTAACTTTAACTGTGGCGGTGGCGGTGCAAATTATGGGGATAATACTGCATTAGGTGCGAGTGGACGTCCTCAGACTACTGGTACTTGTAGAGTAGATGCAAATGATACTTTTAGTGGTAGTGAAGGAACGCCTTATGGTTCCGAGAATTTATTGCCATTAATTGGGGGTTCTGGTGGTGGTGGCGGTGGAGCAGGCCGTGTATTTTCTGGTTCTGGCGGTGGCGGTGGCGGTGGCGCCATCTTAATTGCTGTTTCTGGAGCTGCATCGATTAATGGATCTATATTAGCTAATGGGGGTTCATCGGGTTCGAGTAGTGGTAGTGATAGAGCTGGGTCCGGTTCAACGGGAGGTGGTGGTAGTGGCGGAGCCATTCGGATAGTCGCGTCAACTCTCCAAGGTAATGGTTCTATATCAGCAAACTTTGGCAGTATTGGTGGTAACAGTTTTACCAGCACTAGTAACGGTGGCCGCGGTGGCTTGGGGAGAATTAGATTAGAGGCGGAGAGTTTTAACTTTGTATCTTCAACTACACCACTGTTTTCTTTTTTTGAACCCCAAGACATCTTTGTCCCCGGTTTGCCTAATCTACGCATTACCAGCGTCGCAGGCGTAGCGGCACCCGCATCACCAACCGGTAGCGCAGATATTTTATTACCGGCTGGTACCGCCAACCCGGTCACGGTTGCTTTTGTAAGTAGTGGTGTGCCAGTAGGCAATACAGTTCAGTTAACCGTAACACCTGCCAGTGCGCCGCCTACGTCAACCTTAAGTGGTGCTTTGTCGGGGGATATCGTCAATGCCACGGCCAGTGCAACGATAGAGCTACCTGAAGGCCCCAGCACCTTATCCGCCCAGGTCAGCTTCACTGTCACCGCCTCAATCGGTGATGACATGTCACGTTTTGCCAAGGGTGAGCGTGTTGAGCGCATTGTGGTGGCTGCTGGCATGGATGGCTCCTCTGAAACGGTATTGATTACCGTCTCCGGCAAAGAGTATCGCTACAGTGGCGCCTTACCCAGTTTAGCCACATCACAAGCCGCGTCTTAGCACGATAGTTTGTTTAGGGAATAAAGATAACAAGGGGAAGAGGATGAAGGGCGCTCAATGGAGCTTGGTCAGTTGGCCGTGTATAAGCATGCATAAATTCGTCTCAGTATGGTTGCTGAGTCTGCTTGCTTTAAGCTTGTCCGTCCAAGCTGAAGAGCGCCCTGATCTTTTATGGGTAGCCCAAAATAACGCTGTCTTTGGTTTTTCCAAAGTTGATAACAGTGTCGTAGTTCAAATCCCCAATTTGCAACGCACCGTCCGTGAAGTTGTTCCTGACATTGAGCGAGACCGCCTCTGGGTGTTCAGCGACCAAGGCCTATTGGCCTTTAATCTGGCTGGTCAATTTCAACAGATCACGCCTGTATTCACCAGTGATGCCAACACCGCACGATTAGAAGTTAATCCTAACGACGGTTACGTCTGGCTCACCGCAGGCCGACGCCTGTTTGTTTTTAATCAAGACGGTGTTGAAATACGTCGCTTCACCTTTCAGCAATTTGTCAGTGGCGTTAGCGTTGATATCGTCAATGATCGAGTCTGGATATCCGGTAACCGTAACATCGTCGCCCTGGCCATGATCGACGATGAGCTGATTGAAGTGGATCGTATTCGCAGTAATCGCCGAGTCCTCGATATCGCTGTGAATCCCGTTACTGGCGTACTCTGGGCAGGCGTCGAAGGGCGCTTGCGTCGTTACAGTAACAGCAACGGCTTTGATCTTAATTTTCAAATCCCATTCATTAACCGTATGCGCGTGGCCGAAAACGGCGACGTCTATTTAATCACCCGCCGCAGCCTCGTGCGTGCCTTTGCTGACGGCCCCATTGCCTTTAGTATTTTGCCATTCTTTGGCCGCAGCGGCTTGCAAGACCTGATGATTGATGAGGCCACCGAGAGCGTGTGGGTCAGCCGTAACCGCCGCCTGCGCCAATTTGATTTTGACGGCAGTCGCCTTGACAACCTTCGTATCCCAAGAGCCGTACGCGATATCGCCATTGGCCGCGATCGCAATGCCCCTGAAATAGCCTTTATAGTTCCCGAAGAAAGCGATCTGGTGGTGATAGAGGATTTAACCCTTGCTCTTAATATCAGCGATGGTGTCGATAATATAAATCAAGAAAGCGTGAGTATCACCGTCAATGGAGAAGAGCTTGCCGTAGACTGCACCTTTGTTGATACCAACATAGATTGTCTGCCAGCAGAGACCGGTGAACTCGTCGAAGGCCCAGCGGAACTCACCGCCACAGTCGAAGACAACGCCGGTAATCTTTCAAACACCGCTATTGTCACCATCACCCTGAGTGATGCCGCGCCACTGACCATTACCCTTAACTCACCCAACGACGGCGATGTTGTCGCCAATGCCAATATCAATTTTCAGGGCAACCTCAATCGCGCTGCGACGCTAACGCTCAATGGTGAAGTGGTCACTGTCGATGCCGAGTTCAACTTTAACCAGCCTGTTACCCTGCAAGAAGGGGCTAATAACGTTAGTCTCATTGCTGACGATGGCGACGAGCAAATCACCCTCGATATTACCATCACCCTTGATACCGCCTTGCCCAGCATCGCCATTACCGCCCCGAGTGACGGCCTCATTACCAACGAGCCGCTATTAACCATCAATGGTACGACCACCGATACCGACACCCTGACCGTCAACGATGCTCCAGTGAGCTTAACGCCAGAAGGCATCTTTAGCCTTGCTAATACGAATTTAATCGAAGGCGAAAATAGCTTTACCTTTATCGCCACCGATACCAATGGCAATACAGTCACCGAAGTCCTCATCGTCACCCTCGATACCATCGCCCCACAAATCACCATCACCTCACCGGCCGATGGCAGCGTGACCGGTGCAGAAACCATCATCATCAGCGGCAACCTCAGTGAGCCAGCCAGCCTCACACTTAACGGCGCGGCCGTCGGCCTCGAAGAGGACAACACCTTCAGCCTGACAGACACGCCACTAGCAGAAGGTGACAACACCTTTGCTTTTATCGCTATTGACGCCGCCGGCAATCAAACCGAGCGTAGCATCACCGTCAGCCGAGATTCACAAGCCCCCGTCATCAGTATCAGCGCGCCACAAAACAACAGCACCACTAACCAGGCCGAGATCACCATTAGCGGTAGCGTAGCAGGAGCAGATGAACTCACCCTCAATGGCACCACTGTCACCCTCAATCAGAACGGCAGTTTCACCCAAAGCCCCATCACTCTGGTTGAAGGTGTCAACAGTTTCACCCTGACGGCCACCGACAGCAGCGGCAACAGTGCCGAGCTAATCCTCACGCTCACGCTCGATAGCATCACCCCCATTATTACCCTTACCAGCCCAACCGATGGCAATATTACCCAAGCGGCTAGCATTGATATTGTAGGTAGCCTAAGCGAAGCCGCAACACTCACCTTAAACGGCAATGCCGTGACGCTTGCTGAAGACAACAGTTTTAGCCTGCCAGCAAGCGCATTGACCGAGGGCGCAAACGTCTTCACCTTTGTCGCCACTGATGCGGCGGGCAATAACAGCCAAGTGGTTGTCACGGTCATACGCGATAGTGCCGCACCCATTATTAGCATCACCACACCGCAAGACGGTCTGGTGACTAATCAAAGCCAGATCGTGATACAAGGCAATGTCGATGATGCAGCATCCTTAACGCTTGACGGCATACCCACTACCTTAGCCAGTGACGGGTCGTTTTCTACTGGCAACATTGCCTTAAACGAAGGCGATAACCGCTTTACTTTCGTTGCCACTGATGCGGCCGGTAATAGCACACAGACCAATATCACCATCACCCGCGATAGCATCACACCCGTTATCACCATTACCGAGCCAGTTGATGGTTTAGTGACCAGCCTTGCCGAACAAGGCTTTAGTGGCAGCCTTAGTGAAGTCGCCAGCCTCACTTTTAATGGTATCGCCATACCCCTTGCGTCAGACAACAGCTTTACTATTGCGCCGATTCCCTTAAACGTTGGTGCCAACAGCTTTACCTTTATCGCCACCGATGCTGCCAATAACAGTAGCCAAGTCATCGTTAGCGTCACCCGCGACACCGTTGGTCCCACCATCACTATTGTCAGCCCGGCCAATAATACTTTGACCACCAGCGAAAGTATTGATATCACTGGCAGCGTTAGTGAAATATCCAGCCTGACGATTAACGGTGCTCCAGTGGTTGTGGCGGGCGATCTAAGTTTTGGTGTGACCATACCGTTAGCAGAAGGGGCTAATACCCTAACGCTTTTAGCATCAGATAATGCGGGCAACCTCGGTCAAGCCATATTAACCATTAGCCGAGACAGCGCTGCGCCTAACACACCAGTTGCCAATCTTATTAATCGCAGTAACGCCCAAAGCGGCATTATCAGTTTGCAAGGCAATGCCAACAGTGTTGATGTAAACATCACCGTACGCATTAGTAATACACGTACTAATGAGGTCGTCACCGTAACAGCCAATAGCAATGGCAGTTTTAGCGCACAGATCAATGGAGAGAATGACGATGTCTTGAGCATAGTAGCCGTTGATGCTGCAGGCAATGTAAGTGCAGCAGTGACTATTAACCCACCCGCACCGGTTAACCTCACCATAATGCCAATCGGTAACCAAACGGCGCTCTTGGGCCAAAGTCTTAGCTTTAACGTCATAGTGATGGACGCCGAAGACGCTGATATCATCCTTGGTATTTCACCTTTACCTTTACCGCAAGGGATGAGTTTCAACGATAGTAGTGGCGAGCTTAGTTACACACCGACACTTGCCCAAATAGGTAGCTTTGATTTGACCTTTATGGCGATGACTGATGATGAAGAGATTGAACAAACGGTTACCTTTACAGTGCCAGAGCCTAGCGGCGTAACGGGTTTAATTGGTCGTGTTGTTACGACCGATTCCGCGCCCCTACCGGGCGTGACATTAGCAGTAGATGGTGTTACTACAGTTAGTGCCATTGACGGCACATTTACATTTAACAATTTAAATGTCTCAGGTGAAACACGGTTACTTATCGATGGTGGAACGGTTGATAGAAACCTTGGCGTCTTCGCAGAGGTGCCTGAAACCATCAGTTTAATAGCGGGGGTAACTAACCTGTTAACGGATCCAGTCATTTTATTGCCACTAGATATTGAAGCAGCTGACCAGGTTGTTCCAACACAAACCAGCATTATTACCAGTAGTGCTGAAACTGGGGTGAAATCCTAGCACCGGTAACGATGACTATTCCACCCAATGCGGCAAGACTGGATGAAGACGGCAGCCAGTTTGTCGGCGAGATCATCATTACTCGTGTTGAAGACCCAAGTCAGGGCCCGCAACCTTTACCTGAAGATATTGATTTGTCGTATTACATTTCGATACAACCGTTTGGTGTGGTTTACCCAGAGCCAGTACCAATTTCGTTCCCAAATATTGAGAATTTCCCGCCGGGTGCGATTATGGATTTTTTCGCGCTCAATCATGACACCGGACAATTTGAAAAAATTGGTGAGGGTGCAGTCAGTAACGATGGCCGTACCGTCGATTCATTTGGTGGCATCGTGCAAAGTAATTCATGGCACGGAACGGTGCCACAAGCGCCTGTAAGTAACATGGAGGGCGATGGCGACCAAGGTGAGCCAATGGATAAGGATCCGTGTGAAAACGGAGCATGTCGAATTAGTTTAACATCGGGTAATTTAGGTGAAGATCATCAGCTACCAAGCTATTACTCATTAGGTAAAGCAAGAACGGTTAATCTAAGTTATAACAGTCAGCTAGCCGATCCTCGTCCTATAGTGCGTTTGTCATCAACCTTTGGTAACTTCGCGCCGCCGCCAATCGGTATGTCTACGCAGATTAGTGTCGCAGGTATTGAGCAGGGTGCGCTCTTGTTCAGTGAGACTAACATTACGCGATCTTCAATTCCAGGTCAGTTCGAAACCACGCGTATTGCAACACAAATCAATGGGTCTATGTTTGAGTCAGGCATTTACAACTATGACATGGAAGTTAACTGTTTATTTCCGATTTCGCGCCGCTCAGAAATGGTTAGTGGCACAGTTGTCATTCAGAATGAAAGCGATAGTTTCTTTGGATCGGGCTGGACATTGAATGGTCTACAGCGCTTATATGAAAGTTCAGATGGCATGATACTTATCAGTGAAGGCGATCAAACCGGGTTGCGTTTTATGCCACCTGCCGATGCTAGCCCCAGCGGTGCTCAGATTTATGAGTCCGCTAATACGGATTTCTCAACGTTAAGTCGCTTAGCAGATGGCAGCTTCAGCAGGCGTATGAAAGACGGAACTATCTATAACTTTGGTACTGATGGTTTCCAAACCACCATGTCGGATCGTAATGGCAACGTTACCCAGTACATCTATAATGGCAATGGCAGTCTAAACCGTATTATCGATCCAACAGGCCGTGAATATCAGTTTACTTATGTCGGTAATCGTATTCGTACGATCAGTGATCCACTGAATCGTACGACCACGTTTGTGCATGATGCAGACGGAAATTTAATTAAAATCATAGAGCCTAACGGTGACGAGCGTGATTTTGAGTATGATGCTAATCACCTTCTTACTGCTCAGGAAGATCAGCGCGATAATCGCAAGCAGTATACGTATAACGCACAAAACCGAATCATCGGTGCCGAACTTGCCGATGGCAGCACTATTGGGCTGACGCCAAGCGGAGTTAATGGTGTTATAGATAGCAGTGGTGGTGAAGGGGTTAACCGCTTTAATCTCGCCCCCAGACCTACCCTTAGCCGCGACGTACAAAATTTGCTGGTTGATCAAAATGGCAATCTTTCGATGAGTCAGGTGGATAGTAATAGTGCGCCAATAATGAAAGAAGACGCAGTGGGTCGTGTGACGCGTTTTCAGCGAGACGAGGATAGCTTGCCGACGGAAACGACGCGGCCAAATACGTCACAAATTACACGTAATTTTGATGCCTTGGGTAACCCAACTTTAGTAAGAGAAGGATTTAATGGTGCAGAGTATCGTTATAACTATGACGAAAACTCTTTAGTGACACAGTTTATTAACCCACGCGGCAACACCACCACCATCAGCCGTGACCCACAAGGCAACGCCACCCAAATCGTCAACCAGCTGGGTCATACCACAGCAATGCAATACGACACACGCGGCCTGGTAACACGCAGTGTTAGCCCCAACAACCTAGTCACCACCTATGTCTACAACGACCAGGCATTGCTCGAAACCTTGACCGAGACACCGCCAGCGGCAAGCCCAGGCAATATCAGAGTCACCCGTTATCAATACGACGCCGCCGGACAAATGACCCAAGTCATCACCCCCGACAACATCACCCTCGACATGGTCTATGATGTCAAAGGCCGCC
>JAADIY010000017.1 GCA_013151045.1 Gammaproteobacteria bacterium | reverse complement strand
TTTTTTTATTTATCAATAACTTACTAAGCTTCGCGTAAAAATTGGCGATAAGCTGGATTATCGGTTTCTTCTTTGTAGGGGTAATTGAGTTTTGTTAAAAACTGATGCAGTGTTTCCTGTTCATTTTGCTCTACTTGTATTCCCATCAGCACTCTTCCATAGGCGGCGCCATGGTTACGATAATGAAATAAACTAATATTCCATACATTACCAATAGTGCTTAAGAATTGCGATAGTGCGCCTGGTCGTTCAGGGAATTCAAAGCGATAAAGGTGTTCATTAGCTGATTTTGTATGACCGCCGATCATATAACGAATGTGTAATTTAGCCATTTCGTTATCGGACATGTCGGTAAATTCATATCCTTCGTTTTGCAATTGTTGAAATAAGGCCTGTTTTTCAGTTTTGCCTTTGCTTAACTGTACACCGACAAAAACCTGAGCCTGACTGCTGTCGCTAAAACGATAATTGAATTCGGTAATGCTGCGATCTCCAAGTGCATGACAGAATTGATGAAAGCTACCGGGTTTTTCCGGAATAGTGACACCAAACACAGCTTCTCGTTGTTCACCGAGTTCTGCTCGCTCTGCAATGTAACGTAATCGGTCAAAATTCATATTTGCACCGCTAGAGATGGCAACTAGAGTTTGATTGTGAGTATTTTCTGTTTCTAAATATTTTTTGAGGCCTGCTACGGCTAAAGCACCTGCTGGTTCGTTAATTGAACGCGTATCATCAAAAATATCCATAATCGCTGCGCAAATTTCGTCACTGCTAACGGTAATAACATCGTCAACGAATTCGCTAGCAATGCGAAAGGGTTCTTTTCCTACTTGTTTTACCGCTACGCCATCGGCAAAAATTCCAACTTCATCAAGAATGATGCGTTTTTTATTGAGTAATGCTTGTTGCATACAGGCAGCATCGCTAGGTTCGACGCCAATAATTTTTATAGAAGGGCGTACATGTTTTACATAAGCTGCAATACCGGCAATTAATCCACCGCCACCGACCGGTACGAATATCGCGTCAATATTTTCAGGATGTTGTTCTAAAATCTCCATGCCAACTGTGCCTTGGCCAGCAATAACATCTGGGTCATCATAGGGGTGAATAAAGGTTAGCTGCTGTTCTTGAGCGACCAAGACAGCATGTTGATAGGCAGCATCGTACATATCGCCATGTAAAATCACTTTAGCACCGAGTTGATTAACAGCATCAACTTTAATTGCTGGAGTAGTGCGGGGCATAACGATTGTTGCAGGGATATTCAATCGTTGTGCTGCAAGTGCGACTCCTTGTGCATGGTTTCCTGCGGATGCAGCAATAACACCGCACTGTTGTTGGTCAGTGCTGAGATGGATTATTTTGTTGTAAGCGCCGCGTAATTTGAACGAGAAGATGGGTTGTAGGTCTTCGCGTTTCAGTAGCACGTTATTATTGAGTGCGCTGGATAATTTTGCAGCTCTTTCTAACGGTGTTCGTTTGGCAACGTCGTAGACAGGTGCTTGTTTGATTTTTTTAGGATAATTGATCGACATCGGTGTAATTTATCATTATTCCTTGTTTAAGGTCACAATCGATTGAGGTTGATAGTCAGATAAGAAGACTTTTCTGTCTGTGGTTGCAGCGGTATGATGCAGGTAATAACAAGATTGTTAGGAGAGTTAAATGGATCAAAATGAGATGAAACGCCAAGCTGCTGAAGCAGCATTGGAATATGTTGAAGTGGGGGCTTACATTGGTGTTGGTACAGGATCAACGGCTAATTTGTTTATTGACGCGCTCGCAACGATTAAGGGGAAAATTGAAGGTACTGTTGCCAGTTCGGTTGCTACTGCAGAACGCTTAAAAAGCCATGGCATTCCTGTTTTTGAATTGAATGAAGTGGATGGTTTGTCTCTTTATGTTGATGGTGCAGATGAGGCTAATCCTAATTTACAGCTAATAAAAGGTGGTGGCGGTGCTTTAACGCGAGAAAAAATTGTCGCAGCCGCGAGTAAACGCTTTGTTTGTATAGCGGATGATACGAAACTGGTAGACGTATTAGGCCAGTTTCCTTTGCCAGTTGAAGTGATTCCAATGGCCAGAAGTTTTATTGCACGTGAAATTGTAAAGCTGGGTGGTGACCCCTACTTACGAGAAGGTTTTACGACCGATAACGGTAATCTTATCCTTGACGTGCATGGTATGCATATAAACCAGCCTGATAAGTTAGAAGAGACACTGAATAATATCCCTGGTGTGGTGACAAATGGGGTGTTTTCTAAACAGCGTGCGGAAATTGGTTTATTTGGTAGTCCAGATGGCCTAAAAATCATTAAGCCATATGAGCATTAATTAACGAATTGTTTGGCGCGTAAAAAAAGCGGTTTCAACTTAGATTGAAACCGCTTTTTTCTTATTAGCTAGGCGCTTTAGAATGTAGACCGCATTCTTTATTCTTAGGGTCTTCCCACCACCAACGACCTGCGCGAACATCTTCGCCGGCTGCGATAGCACGAGTGCAGGGTGCGCAACCAATGCTGGGATAGTTTTTATCATGTAGTTCGTTATAGGGTACTTTGCCGTCGCGCAAATATTCCCATACGTCATCTTCAGTCCAATCAGCAAGCGGGCTGAATTTTTGTAGGCCATTATCGGCATCCCATTCAGATACGGGTAGGTCGGCTCTGGTAATCGCTTGTTCACGACGTAAGCCAGTCACCCATGCTTTTTTATCAGCAATGGCGCGTCGTAATGGTTCAATTTTACGAACGAAACAACAACCTTTACGTAATTCGATGCTTTGATAAAAGGCATTAGGCCCGTTATTTTGAATATAGGCTTCAACTGAAGCGGTTTTAGGGAAGTAAGTGACAATGGGTTTGTCGTAGCGATTGCTGACTTCCTGCATAAGCTGATAGGTTTCTGCGGGTAGGCGCCCAGTATCAAGGCTGAAAATTTCAATGCCAACATTATGTAGGTTTATGAGATCAGTTAACACCATATCTTCGGCACCAAAGCTATTAGCAAAGGTTGCCGGCGAATATTCGTTGGCTATGCCTTTTAATATAGTGACGGTCTCGTCAAGTTTTGCTTGTAATGAGGCTGAAAGGCTCATGTTTCTCTCCAGTTTACTTACTTGTTACCTTGTGCGGTTTGCTAGGCTGCTTTGACGACGCTAACAATTAGCCCGTCTTTATTTTCTTTTGCAATGGCCTTATGGCCATCGGCCATAAGGCTGTCACAGAGTTTTTGCTGTGACTCTAATGAGTCGACAATAAAGTTAACGTTACTGCCATCAGCAAACTCTTTTAAAGCATTACGCGCTTTGATGTAATGCAAAGGACAGGTGTAATCGCTGATATCAACAATGACACCGTCACTTACTTTTTTTTTTCTAAGGATACGGTTAGGTCAAGTTGCGAATCAATTTCTTGGCATGCAGCTGCTGATTGAGTGACCCAAACATCAACTTTGCTGGCAATGGTTTCATTAAAGCTCATGCTGTCAAAGTCTTCACGAAAAGCTTGCGCTGCTTGTACAATAGCTTTGAATTCCACGGCTAAATCAGCACAGCTTTTTGGTGCGTCGCTAAGGCTGTTTAATACAGTGTCTAAAGTTTCATCGTGTTTTTGGCCTGCGACGAACTGCAGTGATTGGCCAACCATTAAACCGATTTGTTCGACACATTCGACAGCTTCGTCAGCTAAGTTTTGTGCGGCGAAAGAATTACGGCAATCACGTTCATAAGCTGTTTCTGCAAAGCGCGAAGCGACAAAGTCTTGTGAGGCACCGGCACACTCACCACCACCGAGTTGTAGTACTTTAAAGTCTACAGATTCACCGTGGTCAGCTAGAATGCTAGGTACGTCCTCTTCACTAATAACGGTAAGGTCAGATAACATTTCCTTGATATCGCCCATGCCGCGTCGGCGTGTCCAATCATAGAAGCTTTCGTTAGCGGCAGCTTCATTGCTATAGCTGTCTTTAAGCCTTTGTATGGCGGTATTGATGCGAGCAGAAGGAATGCTTGGCCCTTTTAGTGCAAGACCACCTGTGCCACGACCATCGCCACCGATATACATTTGATAATGCGGAATTAATTTGCCGTGTTTGCGTTTACCTTCGCCGTAAATACCAATATCCCCCGTTTCGGGTTGCGCACAACCGTTATGGCAACCGCTGACACGTAAGCGTAAGTCGTGTTGACCACCGCTAACAATACCCGCAGCGACACGTGATGAGGTGATACCTAGGCGACAGGTTGTTGTGCCTGGGCAAGCAACAATGTCATCACCTATTTTTGGTTCAGATAATCCGATATTGGTGATTGCATTGCGAATGGCATCAATACGATCATTAGCTACATTGAGCAGAATGAGGTTTTGATCTTGCGTTGCGCGTGCGTTCGCAATATTTTCTTCGCGCATAACAGCGACTAGGTTATACATTTGCTCAGCGCTCATGTCGCCTAATACAAGGCTAATAGGAAAGACGCTAAGTCCTGCTTGTTTCTGTTCTATTACGGCGCGTGGTGCGCCTGCTGTTTTATTTGAGCTGTCTGCGCCAACTTTCCAATCAAACGTTTTGTATTCTTGGTCAGCATAAGCAAGCTTGGTTCGGGTGAATTCTTCATGGTATTTTTCCATAAATCCATCAACACCAAATTTATCGACGACAAACTTAATGCGCGCTCTAGCACGACGCTTACGGTCTGAATATTTATGATGAATGGAAATGACGGCTTCAATTGAAGCAAGCAGGTGCTTTTCTTCAAGAAACTCTTCAACAACAATCGCTTCATGCGGTTTATGACCGAGGCCGCCACCAGCGACTATTTTAAAGCCAAATTTACCATCGCGGTTGACTGCAACAACACCGAGGTCATGCATCATTCCTTGTGCACAATCGGTCTCACAACCGGAGAAACTCATTTTAAATTTGCGTGGTAAATGCTGTGTCAGTGGATGGCGTAAAAAACGTTCAACGGCAGTATCAAGTACGGGGTTAATATCAGTGTGTTCGTGTTCACAAACACCTGCTAATGGGCAAGCGCTGATATTACGTACGGTATTACCACATGCTTCGCGTGTAGTCAGTCCACTCTCAGCGAGACGACGCATTGCTAAGGGTGTATCTTTTAATGGAATATAGTGCACTTGAAAATCTTGGCGTGTGGAGATGTGTGCCAAATCATGTTGTGAGTAGTTGCCAAGTATGTCGGCAACAGCTTCTATTTGATCTGCATTGATATTTCCGCCCGGCAATTTAATGCGCAGCATGTGGACGCCGTCTTGGCGTTGACCATAGCAACCGTGCTGTAGGCGGTAAGCCATGAAACGAGCGGCGTCCATTTCGTCATTGAGAAAGGCATTAACACTTTCTTCATAACGATCAATTTCTGCAAAATCTGCCAACGACATGTGTTCTTCCTCTAATCTAAAAATTAAAAATGAATTTCATCTGTTTATTACACTAATTGATAAGCGCAAATTTGATGCCTATAACAACAAGAATACTTGCCAATATCGGGCGCATAATTCGATCTGGTACTACTGTGCCGAGGTGGCTACCAAAGTAAATACCGGGTAGCGATCCGATTAATAAAGCAACTAACAAGTCGGTGTTGACGGTACCAAGTTGTAAATGCCCGAGTCCGGCAACCGCCGTTAGTGGCACTGCATGAGCAATATCGGTTCCCACAATTCGAATCGTGGGGATGCGAGGATACAGGAACATGAGTATTGCTGCACCTAAAGCCCCTGCTCCAACTGAGGATATGGGGACTAATACACCTAACAGAACGCCGGCAAGTACGGTCACTCCATCTCGGTATGAACGCAGTGATGGGTAGCGTTGACGCAGGCCGTCACCAAATTGGTGCATTTTTGATTTAAATAATATTGATGCAGCGGTGAGAATTAATGCTATACCGAGGCCATGAGTAATAAATTCTTCGATGAGCGCGTTGCCAGTACCGATTTGCCCGATAACATAAATCGTTATCAGTGCTGTGGGGACGCTACCCAGCGCTAATAAGCCGGCAATTCGCCACTCTATTGTTTTACGTCGTGCATGTGCCCATATTCCACCGGTTTTAGTGACAGCGGCAAATAATAGGTCGGTACCGACGGCGACAGCGGGTTCCACCTTGAACACGAATATGAGCAGAGGCGTCATTAATGAGCCTCCCCCGACACCAGTAAGCCCGACTAAAAACCCGACACCAAAGCCTGCGGCAGTGAGTATCCAGTCAAAAGTCATGTTCTGCGCGCTGTTATTTTTAAAATACTCATAAAAATCAGTTCTTTAGCGGTATTTCAAGGTGACAGAAAAAGGGATTTTTACTATATCAAAGGCCTTATAGTAAAAATAATAATAAGTTATGCTATATGTAGAACAATTTCGTATAAAGAGGCTAGATGAAACTACAACAATTACGTTTTGTTAGAGAGGTCGCGCGTAATGGGCTCAATGTTTCAACAGCGGCTCAGAGCCTAAATACCGCACAACCTGGTGTGAGCAGTCAGATTCGTCAGCTCGAAGATGAATTGGGCATTGATATTTTTTTACGCCACGGTAAGCGTCTTACTGGTATCACTGAGCCGGGTTATCAAGTGGTGGCAATGATAGAGCGTGTATTGCAGGATGCAGATAGCATAAAACGTGTTGCCGAAGAATTTTCTCAACAAGAGACGGGCAGTCTTTCCATTGCTACGACACATACTCAGGCACGCTATTCTTTGCCGCCAGCGATAAAGCGTTTTACTGAGCAATACCCGAAGGTTAGTTTGAGTATTCACCAAGGTAACCCTACTCAGATTTGCGAATACGTTTTGTCTGGTGAAGCGGATATAGCGATTGCGACAGAGGCCATTGCAACGTATGACGAATTGGCAACTCTACCTTGTTATGATTGGAATCGATGCGTTATTGCGCCACCTGATCATCCGTTGTTTGCAGATGAGTCGCTCACTTTAGAGAGTTTATCTCAATATCCCATTATCACTTATGATTACGCCTTTGCGGGACGCTCGAAAATTAATAAGGCATTTTCTGATCAGGGGTTAACGCCGGATATTGTGTTGACGGCGATTGATTCTGACGTCATAAAAACTTATGTTGAGCTCGGCCTTGGTGTGGGTATTCTGGCTTCAGTCGCATTTTCAGCAGAGCGCGACACCACGCTGAATGCGATAGATGCGAGTCATTTGTTTGAGACGAGTACGGTGCGTATTGGTATACGCCGTGGCAGTTATTTGCGCAGTTATATCTATGACTTTGCGCAATATTTTGCGCCGCATCTCAGCCGCGAAGTGATTGATGAGGCGATGGCAGGCTAGCCTCCGATTTATTCTTCGCTGGCTTCTTCAGTTTCTTCCATTGACTCGATAAAGTCACAAGTATCTTGTGGGCAGAGTTTTTGTTTGCCTGAGCGCTTAGTGACTTTGATGGTTAATATAGGCCACTGACATTCAGGGCAACTTTCTTTGATAGGTTCGTTCCACAAAGCATAGTCACAGTCAGGATAACGTGAGCAGGAATAAAAAACTTTACCGCGACGAGATTTACGTTGCAGAATGTTGCCCTGTTTACATTTAGGGCATTCAACGTCGGTATCAGCAGGCTTTTCTAGCGGTTCCATGTGTTTGCAGTTAGGGTAGCTGCTGCAACCAATGAATTTGCCATAACGTCCACTGCGAATAATTAAATCAGATTCGCACTCTGGGCATTTTCGACCTTCAACGATTTCTGGTTCATCTTTGCTATTACCATCCATGTCGCGTGTGTAATCGCATTCAGGGTAATTGGTACAGCCAACAAACCGGCCGCGTCTGCCAAGTCGAATGGATAATTGGCTTTCACATTTAGGGCATTTTTCGTCAATCGCTTCTTGGGTAACGTCTTTGCGCTGAACGTTTTCGTCAGTATCAGTAATACGCTCTTTAAACGGCGACCAGAATTTTTCCATCACTGGTAGCCATTGTAATTCACCGCGGGATACGGCATCGAGTTGGTCTTCGAGTTTGGCAGTAAATTCGTAATCGACGTATTGAGAAAAATACTTAGTTAAAAACTTACTAACGACACGGCCAACATCGGTTGGTGTAAAGCGACGCTTTTCTAGTTCGACATATTCGCGTGAAACTAAAGTCGAAATAATTGACGCATAAGTAGATGGACGCCCTATACCGTGTTCTTCTAAAGTTTTTACCAAGCTTGCTTCTGTAAAGCGTGGTGGTGGCTCGGTAAAATGTTGTTCGCTGCGTATTGTTTTAAGGTCTACTGTGTCGCCTTCTTCCATAGGCGGTAATATTTTCTCGTCTTTTTCGCCTTTGTTATCATCTTGGCCTTCTTGGTAGACCGCCATGAAACCCGGCTTGCGTACGGTAGAGCCGCTGGCGCGAAATATGCCGATATCGCCGGCGCTGAGGTTGACACCAACCATATCTAATGTTGCGTGAATCATTTGGCAGGCAATGGTCCGCTTCCAAATTAATTCATATAATTTGAATTGATCACTGGTTAAATGCGTTTTTATATCGCTCGGCACATAATTAGCACTGGTTGGGCGGATTGCCTCATGTGCCTCTTGCGCATTTTTTGATTTCGTCTTAAAGCTATTTGGCGCTTTAGGGATTTCGTTGGCACCATAACGTTTTGTAATAAGTTCACGAATTTCTTCAACAGCTTCGGCAGCTAAGTTGACCGAGTCGGTACGCATATAGCTAATTAGACCGATAGGGCCGTCGCCACCACCGATTTCGACACCTTCATAAAGTTGCTGTGCGGTGCGCATAGTCCGCTGTGCAGAAAAGCCCAATTTACGTGAGGCTTCTTGTTGCAGTGTTGAGGTAGTAAAAGGTGGTTGAGGGTTACGCTTACGTTGTTTCTTTTCGACTTTTACAACGGTGAGTGCTTTGCCTGCTGCATCAAGTAAGGCTTGGCGTGCAGCGTTTGCATCATCAGTGTTGTTGACGGAAAACTGTTTTAATTTTTCGCCTTTATATTCGGTCAGTTTGGCAACAAAGTCGGTTTTGCTTTTATTGATATCAGCTTCGATGCTCCAAAATTCTTTTGGTACAAATGCTTCGATGGCATCTTCGCGTTCGACAATCATGCGCAGTGCAGGGCTTTGTACCCGACCTGCGGATAAACCAGCACGAATTTTTTTCCATAATAAGGGCGATAGATTAAAACCCACTAGGTAGTCTAAAGCGCGCCGTGCTTGTTGCGCGTTAACCATGTCGATTGACAGTTCGCGCGGGTTTTCCATTGCTTCTGTCACTGCTTTTTTGGTGATCTGGTTGAATGAGACACGCTGCACTATTTTATCTTTTAGCAGTTTTTTGGCTTCTAACATTTCGTAGATATGCCAAGAAATGGCTTCACCTTCGCGATCTGGATCAGTTGCGAGATACAAAGCGTCAGCTTTTTTTACGGCTTTGACGATAGCGTCAAAGTGTTTTTTATTACGATCAATGACTTCATAGGTCATTTTGAAGTCGTTCTCTGGGTCGACGGCGCCTTCTTTGGGCTTGAGGTCGCGCACGTGCCCATAAGAGGCAAAGATTTCAAAGCCTTTGCCTAGGTATTTTTTCAGCGTTTTAGATTTTGCTGGAGACTCAACGATTACGACGCTTTTGGTCATGTTTGTGCTGCTTTATTATGTTGTGGGGTTTAGGAGATGTTAACAATTAATAAGGCCGTTCTGCTGATCCTATTAATTGTTAACATCTCCTAATGTAGATACATTGGCGCAGATTCCAGCACCAAATCTTCTATCCAATTGTTGGTATCTTGGCCGGGTTGGTTAAACAAGACCATGAGAACCACCCATTTTAAGTGATCGAGATCGATATCACCTGACTCAAGCGCCATGATGCGATCGATGACTAGCTCACGACTGACGCTATCGAGAATACCGGTTTGCTCAAGAAAGATGAGAAAGCCGCGGCATTCTACGCTAAGCCGTTCTTGTTCAGAGCGAGCAAAGATACGCATGGAAGCAGGTTGTCCGCTTTCACTCATGAGCTTGTGCTCGGGCAGGGTAGTGAGTCCTTCTAGCCAATCGAAAGCTTTGTCTACTTCACCTTCGGAGAAGCCAGCTTCCATTAATTCTTCGGTTAAAGACTCTTGATCTGATGTAATTTCGCTTTCGCCATCCATATAATTCTGGAATAAATAAATCAGTACGTCGAGTACGGTTTCTTTCATAGCCCTGCCTTCAAGGTCTGTTGACCCAAATTAAGATTACAGCAACGTCGGCTATTTTTTCGTGCGCTAAGGCGTACCCCAAGGGCACTTCCTCGGGAATACTGTCGTACTCCCTCACAGCGCAGCGATCGACGTGTACTTGCTGTACATAAGTGAGCTGCAATGCGAGCGGGCGAAAAAATAGCCTCGTCCCTTCGGGTTGCTTGCCACATCGAGCCAGTCGGTGTTGCTCGTCGTTCATTTAGACCCACTAAATTTCTCTCCTTGCGCCTTGCCTGACTCGATGTGGCAAGACAACGCTGTAGTCTTAATTTGGGCCAACAGACCCTCAGTCTATGAGGCGATAGTACATGCCTCCGGCTGCAGATGATACATGTCCAAGCAATTCCAATGCCAACAGAATGGAGGAAACCTGTTCAATCGTCAATCCACTTTGTATCACAATATTATCTATATAAGTGGGGTCATAATCGACAGAATAAAGCACTTTATGCTGTAAGGGCGTGAGTTTAGGCTGAATGGACAATGGCGTTTCGCCTGGTGTGCTGTCAATATCGATTTGGCTGGAGAGTAGAAAGCCGTTGAGATTATTGACGACATCCCCGGCACTGCCAACCAGTGTTGCGCCCTCATTAATGAGTTGGTGGCAACCCGCTGCCATAGGGTTTTTTATGGATCCGGGCACTGCCATAACGTCGCGTCCTTGTTCTAAGGCTAGTTTGGCGGTAATCAGTGAGCCGCTTTTTTCGCTGGCCTCAATTACCAGCGTTGCTAGGCTAAGTCCGCTAATAATGCGGTTTCGACGCGGAAAATGATGACTTAGGGGCGCGGCAGTTGGCGGCAATTCAGACACCAATGTACCGTTTTCACGAATATGATGGGCGAGTGATTGATGCCTTTTTGGGTAAATGTTCTCAAGTCCGGAGCCGAGTACGGCAACCGTATGCGCGTTGGCGTTTAGCGCTCCTTGATGCGCTAGTGAATCTACGCCATAGGCTAGGCCGCTGGTAATGGTTAGCCCAAGTTGTCCTAGTTCGTGACTTAGCTCTATGGCGTTGAGTTTGCCGCCAGGGCTGGGTTTGCGACTACCGACGACGGCGATTTGCGGTTTTTTTAAGGTATCAACTAAGCCGCTGGCAAAAAGTATGGGCGGTGGATCGTTGATTTTGAGTAATAGCTGAGGATAGGCGTTACTCGTAGAGGTAATGATGTGATTGCCATGTTGAGCAGCCCAGTTTTGTTGTTGTTCTACCTGATGCCAGTCAGGTTTTTGTAGGCTACGAAGGGTGTTTGTTCGCAGTCCTAAGTGCCGTAGTTCATTGGTGTTGGCAGAAAAAACACTATAGGCATTACCGAAATATTCGATTAGACGTAGAAAGGTGAGTGCACCAATACCAGGCGTTTGGTTGAGTGCCAGCCAATGAGCGATTTCATTCTCACTCAAGCTGGTGTTGTCAGCTTTGTTGTTACTGCTCATTAAGGCATCCTTGCCTATATGTTTAGCTAAATTTTAGATTTTCATGTAGCTATGGGAGTACGCGTTGACAGCCCTAGTTAAATATTATGGCTCTGGTGTGCTGACCGTGTCGTATAAACGGATGTCACGAAGTGCTTTCATGATAAGCGCGTAACTGACTTTTTCGTAAGGACGGAAGATCATCAGTGTGCCGACTTCTTCGTCGGGTAGAGTCACAGTTTCGTTGCCCTTACCTTTGATGGTGTCGCGAACGACAGCGCCTGCTTGTGAAATAGTCATTACATGTCCGGATTCAATACCATCTTCTTCACCAAGATTAAGTACAACGACTTGATATTGGCCGATGCGAGATACACCGTCAACGACGTGAATAATTTGACCCTTAAGATCGCCTTCTGGTGCGCGAGGTATAAAATTTTGATCAAAACTATTATCTTCACGTGGTAGTACGCGATCACCTATTAGGGCCTCGCGTTTAGAGTGTGTAATCAATAAAGTGCTTGGGTCACCTTCTCTTTCTAGCTTGACGTCAGCAACATGGGTTGCCTCATAGCCAAGAATCGCCTCTTTTTTGTTTTCGGCGCTGGGGTCAATATAAGGATCGCCAATGTGATAGAGGCTAAATAAATCAGTATCGCTGGTATCAAGATCTCTAGCATAGAGTTTAGACCCGGCACCACTAATTAAGCGGCCATCTTCGCTGGCAACGATATAGGCAGAATTATCGATATCTTCTTGGTTCAGAACGCGAGGGCGAATGAGAAATTGTTCAATCACGCTGACGGGAATGGTCGGAATTGCCTGATTGATTGGCGTAGCGCGTTTGTTAGGTGATAGCTTAATCACTGGTTTGCCGCCATTCCCGCCGCGTTCTAGCGAAAGAACAGGCTGACCGTCGACAAAACCAAGACGAATGATGTCGCCCGGATATATTAAGTGTGGGTTTTGAATATTAGGATTGACATGCCATATTTCTGGCCACAGCCATGGATCGCTAAGAAATTCGCTGGAAATGTCCCAAAGAGTGTCGTCTTTGACGACGGTATAGCTATCGGGGTGGTCTGGATTGAGCTCAATGGCCTGAGCTAGAATAAAACTAGCACTGCTTATGTAAAGCAATACGCTAAAAAGGATGTGCTTAAGGTGCATTACTCCTCCCCGTTTTCCGGATACAGTATCTATAATTGTTATCATAAACATGAAATTTTAGCCGAACCTATACAGTTAGCATACTCTAACAGGTAGAATAGCGGCAGTACTTTGACAAAATTCACAATGTCCATCTTAAATATTTTAAATTTTCCTGATCCCAAGCTAAGAATTAAGGCAAAACCGGTCGAAGTCTTCGATGATGCCTTATGCCGCTTGATTGATGACATGTTTGAGACCATGTACGCAGCGCCTGGCGTTGGTTTGGCGGCTACGCAGGTGAATGTTCACAAACGGTTGCTTGTCGTCGATGTTTCTGAAGACCAGGATGCTCCACATGCCTTCGTCAATCCGCGCATTGTGGCGCGAGATGGAGTGTCAGTGCACGATGAGGGGTGTTTGTCGTTTCCAGGTATCTATGAGCAAGTCGAGCGCGCTGCACAGGTGACGATAGAAGCGCAAGATGGGCATGGCAAGTCATTTACGCTTGCAGCAGAGGGTTTGATGGCGGTATGCGTGCAACATGAAATCGATCACCTAAACGGTAAGCTTTTTGTTGACTATATTTCTGAGCTTAAGCGTGGTCGTATCCGCAAGAAGATGTTGAAATTGCAACGTCAGGCCTCTTGATCAGCCGTCTGTGCTGATTGTGCATCCTTAGTATAAGACGATGTCTGTTTCTCCACTTCGTATAGTTTTTGCCGGGACACCTGATTTTGCCGCGACGTCATTGCAAGCGTTAATACAATCACCTTACAAGCCTATAGCGGCGTATTGCCAGCCCGACCGTAAAGCTGGCCGGGGCCGCAAGCTACGTATAGGCCCTGTTAAGCAGCTAGCGCTGGATAATGGCATTGATGTTTATCAACCATTAAATTTTAAATCACAAGATAGCATTGATGCGTTACTCCAGTTAAATCCAGATGTGTTAATTGTCGTCGCTTACGGCTTGATTCTGCCTCAGGCTGTGCTCGATATTCCCCGTTACGGTGCTATTAATGTTCACGCCTCATTGCTGCCGCGCTGGCGTGGTGCAGCGCCAATACAACGAGCAATGCTAGCAGGCGATAAACAAACGGGCATTACCACCATGCAAATGGATAAAGGTTTGGATACGGGGGAGATGTTATTGCAACGTGAATGCCCGATTTTGCCGACCGATAGTGGAGTGCTGCTGCATGATCGACTCGCATCTTTAGGTGCTGAAACCCTATTGGAGACATTGGCTGCAATAGCTGCGGATGAGCTGGTTGCTATAACACAAGACGATAGCTTGGCGTGTTATGCCAAAAAAATTGAAGTTGAAGAGGCGGCGTTAGATTGGTCTTTAACAGCAGAAGAATTGGCGTTGCGAGTAAGAGCTTATAACCCGATGCCAGTAGCGCATTGTAGTTATAAAGGGGAGCGCTATAAAATTCGCCGAGCGGAGGCCATTATTGGTGATAGCAGTAATCCTATTGCGCAGGTGTGTGCTGTTGATAAGCTGGGTATCGATGTGCAAACAGGTGCTGGCTTGCTGCGTATACAACATATTCAGGCGCCGGGTAAACGCGGGCTTGAAGTCAGTGATTATCTTAACGGTAACGCCGCGATTGTATTGGGTGAATTGTTTGATTTTAGCTAAGTTTGCCTTGTCTAGGATGGCAATAATTAATTATATCTCTTCCTTATGAATATCCGCTTGCATGCGCTTAATATTCTGTTGCAAGTCGTGCAAAAAAATCATTCGCTTGATGGCGCAATAGATCGGTATTTGCAGCAGCATAGTGCTGGGAGTACTTTTGCTGACAAGCAAGTTGGGATGTTAAAAGAGCTTTGCTATGGCGTGATGCGCTGGTGGCCAAGTTTGCAAGCTTTAGAGCACAGCCTGTTAGATAAACCTTTGGCTGTTAAGCATCAGGATTTAAGCATATTAATCTGGTTAGGTCTTTATCAGTTAGAGTATATGCGTACAGCTGATCATGCCGCAGTATCTGAGACGGTTTCTTGCGCTAAATTAATAAAAAAACAATGGGCTAAGGGCTTGTTGAACGCTGTATTGAGGCGTTTTCAGCGCGAGAGGGAAGCAATTCTTGCTACCTTAAAAAGTGATCTTGTGGCAAGTACAGGCCACCCTCAGGGCTTGTTAGAAGCCGTACGGCAAGCTTGGCCTGATAATTGGCGCAATATGGTTGAGCAAAATAATTTGCGCGCACCTATGTCCTTACGAGTGAATGCTCAATTGATATCGCGTGAAGAATATTTGGTCCAACTAGATGTGGCTAATATTTCAGCGCGTGCTCACCCGCATGTTAGTTCGGCAGTTTCTCTTGAGCAAGCGTGTCCTGTTGAGTTGCTACCCGGCTTTGATCGCGGTTTAGTATCAGTGCAAGATGCTGCAGCGCAGCTTGCCGCAGGTTTATTAAAGCCAGAAGCAGGCCAACGCGTCGTCGATGCCTGTGCAGCTCCAGGGGGTAAGACTTGTCACTTACTAGAGTGTCAGACTGATATTGATTTGATCGCCATCGATGCGAAAGCGTGGCGTTTGACTCGACTTGCAGAGAATCTTCAGCGTTTAAATTTATCTTGCCAGGTGCAAGTCGCTGACGCGAGTGACTTGGAGAACTGGTGGGATGGACAGCCTGTTGACCGTATATTGCTTGATGCGCCTTGCTCAGGCAGTGGCGTTATAAGACGCCACCCAGACATTAAATGGTCACGACGAAATGTTGATATAGACCCATTGCTTGTTACTCAGCGCACACTCTTGTCTAACTTATGGAAGGCCTTGGCGCCGGGCGGGGTATTGCTTTACGCAACCTGCTCTATATTGCCAGATGAAAATCAAAAGCAGATAGAACGCTTTTTGGCCGAGACGGATAATGCAGAAGAATCACCATTAGATGTGGATTGGGGGTGCCCAATGTCTCACGGACGTACTATCCTACCGGGTGAGAGCGATATGGATGGGTTTTATTATGCGCGTCTGCGCAAAGTTAGAGCATAGTGTTAGCTAAATTAAAGGCATATAGTTGTTTTTTTCTGTTGAGTTGCTACTTCATCTCTGACGCTAGCGCTAAGGGTATAGTAATAGAGAATGTTCATATTGCCCACGAAAATGGTAGCTATACCCTCGATGCAGATATTCGTTACGAATTGAGCGAAGTTGTTTTAGAGGCCTTGCATAAGGGTGTATCGCTGACCTTGATGCATACTATTGCGGTGATACAACCGCGGCCATTGCTTTGGGATCAAGCTATAGTAAAGCAGCGATATAGTCATGAGCTCAGTTATCAGGCCTTGACCAATCAATATCGATTAACTGTCGGTGATAGCGCGTTGATGCAAACTTTTCCAACATTAGAGTCTGCATTGGCACAGATAGGGACGCTACGTAATGTTGCGGTGCCGCTATTTGATCGAGCGCTTAGAAAAAACGAAGAGTATGTCGGTATTCGTGCGTGGCTTGATATAGAATCTGTGCCTGTGCCTATGCGATTGCGTGCGTATATTTGGCCAAAGTGGCGTCATAACAGTGGTTGGTATCGGTGGCGACAAAACCAGTAAGTTATTTTAGCGTCGAAGCGGTACTGGTCGCGATCGTTGGCCTGTTGTTGCTGGGCTCTTTATATATGATGGGCGCTGCGACGGAAAATTCGGCGCAGTTTGATCGCATCTATTCAATACTAGTATTGGTCAATATAGTTGGTTTAGTGATATTGCTCGTATTGCTAGGCATCAATTTTCAACGTTTACGGCGGCAATATAAAGAGCGTGTAATTGGTTCGCGCATGACGGTGCGCTTAATAGCCATATTTGTTCTTTTGGCGCTAATACCTGTCTCTATTGTTTTTTACTTTTCCTTGCAATTTTTGCATCGCAGTATTGATAGTTGGTTTGATGTACGTGTTGAGCAAGCGCTGAATGATTCTTTATCGTTGAGTCGGATCGCGTTAGATTCGCGAATGCGTAATATGGTTAGTCAAACTGAGGCTATGGCATCAAATTTAACTGATGCCTCAGAAGCTGAGGCTGCTCTTCGTCTCAATGACCTGCGAGATGAGAGCAATTCGACTGAGCTGATGTTAATGGCATCCAGTGGTCGCATTATCGCATCGAGTAATATTGATCCTATTATTATAGTCCCGAATAAACCAACTGCGGTGATGTTATCGCAGATGCGCAGTAATGGTAGTTACTTTAGCCTTGACGCGGTTGATGACCTTGGTTTGCATGTTCGAGTGTTATTGGAAGTGCCAAGCGGTAACGCGATTACTGGGCCGAGAATTTTTCAATCTTTATTTCCGATATCTGAACGAGTCAGTCAACTTACTGATAGTGTGCAAGATGCTTATGCGCAATATGAGCGCTTAGTTTATTTGCGAGAGCCTTTGAAGTTTAGTTTTACTCTGACGCTTTCTTTGGTGTTGTTATTAACTATTTTAGTTGCGGCATGGGCAGCATTTTTATCTGCTAGGCGTTTAGTGTATCCCATTCAAGTGTTGGCAACCGGCACACGCGCAGTTGCATCCGGAAATTATGATCAGCGCTTACCTTTGCCAGGTAACAATGATGAAATGGGTTTTTTGGTGCAGTCGTTTAACGACATGACACGACGCATTGGTTTGGCGCAATCAGATGCTAAACACAGTCAACAACAAGCTGAGAGCCAGCGCGCTTATCTTGAGGCAGTATTACGTAGGTTGTCCTCAGGGGTGTTAACTTTATCGCGCGATCTTGTGCTGCGGACTGTTAATGATGCGGCTTGTGATATTTTGGAAATAAAGCTCGATGCTTATATTGGTTGTTCACTCAATGAAATACGCAGCGATAATCCAAAGCTGGGGATTTTTCTCGATAGTGTTGATGATCGTTTAGAACAAGGTAAAGCAGAGTGGGTAGAAGAGGTGATACGTTTTAACTCACATGGTCGCCAAGTATTAATGTGCCGAGGTGCTACCCTGCCAGGTGTTGGTGATATGGGTGCTGGTCATGTGATTGTGTTTGATGACTTCACCACGCTGATTCGCGCGCAACGCGATGCGGCATGGGGTGAAGTGGCTCGACGTTTGGCTCATGAAATTAAAAACCCGCTGACACCTATTCAATTATCGGCTGAGCGTATGCGCCACCGCTATTTACCTATGCTAAAAGGTGAAGAAGGCGACTTACTCGATCGTTCTACTAATACTATTGTGCAACAAGTAGAAGTCATGAAGGAAATGGTAAAAGCATTTTCAGAGTATGCGCGGGCACCGCGCTTAGAGACCGTGCCTTTGGATATTAATCGGCTCATTGGCGAAGCGCTCGACCTTTATGGCAGCGACAATATTAGTTTTAGTGCAGATTTGGCGGATGGTTTACCAAAAATTGAAGCTGACAGAGGACGTATTCGCCAATTGCTAAACAATCTAATTAAAAATGCTATCGAAGCGCCGCATAGTTCGGGTCAGCCGCGTATCACCATTATGACGCGTCTTATTCGTGGTCATGTCACTAACTTGGTGGAGATGGATGTGATTGATAATGGCGATGGCTTTCCTGATGATATTATTGGCGAGTTATTTGAGCCGTATGTAACAACCAAACCTAAGGGAACAGGTCTAGGCTTGGCGATAGTAAAAAAGATTGTTGAAGAGCATGGTGGTATTGTTAGAGCACAAAATCTAAGTGCAGGTGGTGCTGCTGTCATGATAAGGTTTCCCGCGTTAGCTGGCGATACTCCGAAACCATCTGATAAGGCAGGCATTATTGAAGAAACTACAGAGCAATTTGAAGCCTAGGTCCTGAATTATTCATGAGTAAACAATATATTCTCGTTGTTGACGACGAGCCAGATATCCGCGAACTTATTCGTGATATTTTAGTGGACGAAGGGTTTGAAGTTAGCGTTGCTGATTGTGCAAATCAGGCAAATGAGGTTCGACGTGGCCGACGGCCTGATTTGGTACTGTTGGATATTTGGATGCCCGATCTTGATGGCATTAGTTTGTTGAAACAATGGAATGATGATGGCGAACTCAGCTTCCCCGTTATTATGATTTCTGGACACGGCAATATTGAGACCGCAGTTGAGGCGACACGTCTCGGTGCTTATGATTTTTTAGAAAAACCGTTGTCGATGGCAAAGCTTTTACTGACGGTACAGCGCGCCTTGGATTCGGCAAAGTTACAGCGTGAAAATGTAAATTTACGTCGTCAATCTGAATTAGTTATTGAGCCGACCGGACGTAGCGAGATTATGCGTGCGCTACGTGAACAGGCGAAACGTATTGCGCAAACCGATGCTAGAGTATTGATTACCGGCGAGCCAGGCACAGGCAAAGAAATTTTTGCGCGTTATATTCATCAACATAGCAGTCGTAGTGATAACCCCTTTATTGATGTTGGCGTGACCTCTATTGCTAATGAGAATGCGGCAGTTGAGCTGTTTGGTCGAGAAGAAGGAGAGCAGATTTATTATGGGCTGCTAGAGCAGGCCAATGGCGGCACATTATTGTTGACAGAAATTGCTGAAATGGATTTTTCTATACAAGCTAAATTGATTGGTGCGATTGAAAGCCAGTCCTTTTTGCGAGTGGGTGGTTCTGAGTCAGTCCGTTTCGATGTCAGGATTATCGCTGCGAATCATGGTGATTTAGGTGAGGCCGTCGCATCACAGCGTTTTCGTGAAGACCTCTATTATCAGTTAAATGTATTGCCATTGCATATTTCGCCGCTCAGGGAGCATCCTGAGGATGTGCCTGAACTGTTGGATTATTATGTCGAGCATTTTGTTGCAGCAGAAGGCTTATCGTATCGGGGTTTTACTACCGCGGCACAGAATAGATTGCGTAATTACGGTTGGTCTGGGAATGTTCGGGAACTTAAAAACTTAGTGCAGCGCTTATTGATACTGGGTGGCAAAGGCGATATTGAGTTACAAGAAATTGATATGGCCTTGGGTGTTGTCAGTGCGGCAGCTGATGCTAAGCCCCTGGTAGATTTTGATTTGCCTTTGCGTGAGGCGCGCGAGCGTTTTGAGAAAGCTTATCTTGAACATCAATTAGAGCTTACAGAAGGTAATGTTGGTAAGGTTGCGCAACGCACGGGCATGGAGCGGACACATCTTTATAGAAAAATGCGGGCATTAGGTATCAATATAAAACGTGATTCAGCTGGTGACAGTTAGGGTTGCGTGGCAGAATATGTCTGGGAATAATTTTGTAGTGGTTTCGAAGCGGATAGCGGATAAATAAATGAAAATAATCATTCTCGGCGCAGGTCAGGTTGGCTCATCCGTTGCTGAAAACCTTGCTAGTGAAGCAAATGATATTACAGTTGTTGATGTTGATGCAGATAAGTTAGCAACATTGCAAGACCGTTTAGATATTCGTACTGTTATAGGTTGCGCATCGCATCCACATATTTTAGAGCGTGCGGGTGCTGCAGATGCAGACATTATTCTTGCGGTCACCAATAGTGATGAAAGTAATATGGTGGCTTGTCAGATCGCCTATACCATGTTCCATACTCCCACCAAAATTGCTCGTATTCGAGCAGTGGAATATTTGTCATATCCCGAGCTCTTTGTGCAAGAGGCGATGCCTATCGATGTGCTGATTAGTCCAGAGCAAGTATTGACGGATTATGTGCGCAAGCTGATTGAGTACCCAGGTGCTTTACAGGTACTTGATTTTGCTGACGGGAAAGTGCAGTTGGTTGCTGTGCGTGCGCATCAAGCTAGTTTGTTAGTGGGCCATCCACTGAAAGATATGCGGGACCTCATGCCTAAAATCGAGTTACGTGTCGCGGCTATTTTTCGACAAGGTAAGCCGATTTTGCCCGATGGCGATACAGTAATTGAGGTTGATGATGAGGTGTTTTTTATTGCTGCGGTGAAAAATATTCGACCTATCATTAATCAGCTGCGAGGTGTTGATCGCTCAAATAAACGTATCATGATTGCTGGCGGCGGTAATATTGGTTTGCATCTTGCTGAAGCATTAGAGGATGACTACCAGGTTAAAGTAATCGAGCGTAATCCTATTCATGCGCGTCGGATTAGTGAGCGTCTTGATAAGACTATCGTATTGGTTGGTGATGCAGCTGATAAAGAGCTACTACAAGAAGAAAATATCGCTAATACAGATGTATTCTGTGCGGTAACAAACGATGACGAAGCCAATATTTTGTCATCGTTATTAGCCAAGCGTTTGGGCGCTAACAAAGTGATGGTTTTGATCAATCGAGCAGCCTATGTTGATTTGATTCAAGGTGGCGAGATTGATATTGCGATATCGCCACAACAAGCAACGATTGGTGGTTTATTAACCCACGTTAGACGTGGTGATGTGGTTGTCGTACATTCCCTGAGACGTGGAGCTGCTGAAGCAATTGAAGCGGTTGCGCATGGCGATGCATCGTCTTCCAAGGTGGTAGGAAGGTCTTTAGAGCAAATTCGTTTGCCACCGGGTACGACCATCGGCGCGATTGTTCGTGGCGAAGAAGTTATTGTGGCGCATCGTCATGTGGTCATTGAAGCTGAGGACCATGTCATTTTGTTTATGGTAGATAAGCGCCGTATTCATGAGGTCGAACGCTTGTTCCAAGTAGGGGTTACCTTTCTTTAGCGGCTGCCGCCGTTTTAGCGAATCACTTATGCAGCTGCGCGTAATACAACGTATTTTAGGGCTATTGCTAATGGTCTTTAGCGTCACCATGCTGCCTCCGGCCCTGGTGGGCTTGATATATGGTGATGGTGCTGTTGGTGCATTTTTAATTGGATTTTTAGTTACCTTGGTTACGGGGTTTCTTTTGTGGTTACCTGTACGCCGTTATGTTCGGGAATTGCATTTGCGCGACGGTTTTATTGTTGTGGTCATGTTTTGGAGTGTGTTAGCACTGTTTGGATCATTGCCCTTTATATTGGTTGATGAGCTGAGTATGTCATTTACCGAAGCGCTATTTGAGTCCATGTCTGGACTTACTACTACTGGCGCAACGGTGATTGAGGGGCTCGATGTATTGCCTAAGGCTTTGTTGTTTTATCGTCAAGAGCTGCAGTGGCTGGGTGGCATGGGGATTATTGTTTTAGCCGTGGCAATACTGCCTATGTTTGGTATTGGAGGTATGCAGCTTTATCGTGCTGAAACACCAGGGCCAATCAAAGATAATAAGTTAACACCACGAATTACCGAGACAGCCAAAGCATTATGGTATATCTATTTAGGCTTGACGGTCGCTTGTGCAATGTCTTATTGGGCATTTGGCATGACGGCATTCGATGCGATTAGCCATAGCTTCTCAACAGTAGCGATTGGCGGTTTTTCTACCCACGATGCCAGTATCGGCTACTTTAACAGTGCAGCGATTGAAGGTGTGGCGATTATATTTATGTTGTTGGCGGGGGTTAACTTCGCGCTGCATTTTGTCGCCGTAAGAAGTATGCGAGTCACGGCCTATTGGGCAGACGCAGAGTTTCGTGCCTATATTTCAGTTTTGTTTATTGTTGCAGTGATTACTTGTACCTATCTCTATTTTAATCACACCTTTGATAGTGTTGGCGGTGTGCTTCATCATGGTTTATTCCAAGTGGTTTCTATTGGTACAACAACGGGTTTTACAACGGCTGATTATCACACCTGGCCAGGATTTTTGCCGGCTTTGTTATTGCTATTAAGTTTTGTCGGTGGCTGTGCTGGTTCTACTGGTGGCGGGATGAAGGTGATCCGTGTTTTATTGCTGATCAAGCAGGGTTCGCGCGAAATTTTACGATTGATTCATCCTAACGCTGAAATACCCGTTAAGGTTGGTGGTGTGAGTTTGTCACCGCGTGTTATAGGGTCTGTTTGGGGTTTCTTTGCGTTTTATGTGCTTTCATTTTGTTTTATGTCTTTACTGCTCGCTGCGACAGGTTTGGATCTGGTGTCGGCATTTTCTGCGGTTGCAGCGTGTTTAAATAATTTAGGCCCAGGTCTTGGTGAAGTAGGTTCAAACTACGCGTCAGTATCACCTGTGGGTAAAGCGATTCTTTGTTTCGCCATGTTGCTAGGGCGTTTAGAAATTTTTACCTTGTTGGTATTATTAACTCCAGCATTTTGGCGTGCTTAAATTTTCACCTGTTAGTAGGGGCTCGCTGATCCATCAGGGCGTTGTCGAAAACGTTTATAGCTCCATTGGTATTGCTCTGGTGCTCTTCGAACGCATTGCTCTATTGATTGATTCATTGAAGCAGTAGCGATAGCGATATCGTCATCATAGATATTCTTTTCAGGCGCAATCGCAATTAATTTGTAACCTTGCCCATTTTTTAAGCGTTGGGCGAAGCCTAGAATAATTGGCGCCCCCGTTTTTTTTGCCAGTTTTACGGCTAGGGTCATGGTATTGGCTTCAATACCAAAGAAGGGGGCGAATACGCCGCTATCACTTGGCGGTTCTTGATCAGGTAACAAACCGATAATTTCTTTTTTTTGTTTGAGTGATTTAAATAAATGTCTTGCACCGAGTTTATCGGTGGCGACTAAGGTTGCGCCGGTACGTTGTCGAGCTTGAGTGAGCCAATCGGCGAGTGCTTTGATTTTTGGGCGCTTGTATAAAATGGTTGATGGGTAGCGGTGACCAATATAAAGCCCTGCTATCTCCCAGCAGCCTAGATGAGGGGTGAGTAATATTACGCCCTTGTTTTGTTGGTGCGCATTATCCAGCGCGTCTTCTCCTTCGATAGATTGAATTTGAGAGAGTATTCTCTCTTGAGGCCAACATAAGATCGCACCAGTTTCGAGTATTGACATGCCGGTATTGATTAAGCTTTCTTTGACGAGGCGTATTTTTTCCTGGGTACTAAGTGTGGGCCAACATAGATCAATATTAATTTCAGTGTTATGGCGAAGTTGTGTTGGCAACCAATAAAGACCAAGACCAATCAACTTACCAATGCCTTGGGCAATGTTTAATGGCAAGAGCGAGATTAGTTGAATCAACAGTTTGATGGAAATAGCACGCATGGTTCTTACATTAGCTGATTTTATTAATCTATTCAGTGGTTTGGCTAAGTTAATGCTAAAATAAGCAGATTATTTGGCGATATTAAATGAATATCCCCTATTATATTTTTATATTGTAAAGCCGCACGGTATTAAAGCGAGTTGCCAATGTCAGCACAATTAAAACAGCCTCATGCCTTAGCAGAGTTATTAGCCAGTCGTATTGCCATACTCGATGGTGCTATGGGTACGATGATACAGGGCTATGGCTTAGAGGAAGCAGATTATCGCGGTGAGCGATTTGCTAATCATCCTTGCGATCTTAAAGGCAATAATGATTTATTGTCGATTACCCAGTCAAAAATTATTCGAGATATTCATAGCGCTTATCTTGATGCGGGCGCGGACATTGTTGAAACAAACACTTTTAATTCTACAACGATTGCCCAAGCCGACTACCAGTTAGAATCGATTGCTTACGAGCTTAATTATGCTAGCGCCAAAGTTGCACGCGAGGCCGCTGATGCAGTTGCCGCTAAGTCAGGTCAGCCACGTTTTGTAGCAGGTGTGTTAGGCCCAACTAACCGCACTGCTTCTATTTCTCCTGACGTTAATAACCCAGGGTTTCGCAATGTTAGCTTCGATGAATTAGTTGATGCTTATGTTGAGGCAATAAGTGGTTTGGTCGATGGTGGCGCAGATATCATCTTGGTTGAGACAATCTTTGATACCTTAAATGCGAAGGCGGCGGTATTTGCGATCAAGCGTTATTTTGATGAACAGAAAGCTTCTCTTCCAGTAATGATTTCTGGCACGATTACCGATGCCAGTGGCCGCACTTTATCGGGTCAAACCGACGAGGCTTTTGCTAGCTCGTTGCGTCACATAAAGCCAATTAGTATAGGTTTTAACTGTGCCTTAGGCGCCAAAGAGCTAAGACAGTATATCGAGTCATTATCCGGTTATGCTGATTGCTATGTCAGTGCGCATCCTAACGCGGGTTTGCCGAATGAGTTTGGTGAGTACGATGAAAGCCCTGAAGCAATGGCGCAAGAGTTGGATGAATGGGCGGCGAGTGGTTTTCTAAATGTTGTAGGAGGATGCTGCGGTACAACGCCTGCGCATATTAAAGCGATTGCCGAGATGGTAAGCCAGTATTCGCCGCGCACCCCCGCTAACGATAGTCACATACAACGTTTGAGTGGCCTTGAGGCACTCAATATTGATAATGATAGTTTGTTTGTCAATGTCGGTGAGCGAACAAATGTCACCGGGTCAGCGCGTTTTAAAAAGCTGATCTTAAATGGTGATTATGATGAAGCGCTAACGGTCGCACGACAGCAAGTCGAGAACGGCGCACAGATTATTGATATCAATATGGATGAGGGCTTGCTTGACGGAGAACAAGCGATGGAGACCTTCTTAAATTTAATTGTCTCTGAGCCGGATATCTCGCGCGTACCGATTATGATCGACTCCTCTAAGTGGAGTGTTATCGAAGCAGGACTTAAGTGTTTGCAAGGCAAATGCATCGTTAACTCCATCAGTATGAAAGAGGGTGAGGAAAGTTTTCGAAAACAAGCAACGGCTGTTTTAAGCTATGGTGCGGCAGTCGTTGTCATGGCCTTTGATGAAGCCGGTCAAGCCGATACAAAAGAACGTAAGGTTGAGATTTGCACGAGAGCTTATCGAATATTAGTTGATGAAATTGGTTTCCCACCAGAAGACATTATTTTCGATCCTAATATATTCGCAGTGGCCACAGGTATAGAAGAACATAATAACTATGCTGTTGATTTTATTGAGGCAACACGCGAGATAAAAAGCACACTGCCTTATGCGAAAATATCCGGTGGTGTGAGTAATGTTTCATTTTCGTTCCGCGGCAACAATATGGTGCGCGAAGCCATTCATTCAGTGTTTTTATACCATGCTATTAAAGCGGGTATGGATATGGGAATTGTCAATGCAGGTCAGCTTGCTGTTTACGATGACTTACCGAAAGAGCTGAAAGAGCGAGTTGAAGACGTCATTCTCAATCGTCGTGATGATGGAACTGAGCGCCTATTGGAAATTGCTGATGAATATCGTGGCGATGGCACTAAGAAGGCGAGCACCAACGATACACAATGGCGTGAATTACCAGTAAATGAACGGTTAGCGCACTCTCTTGTAAAGGGCGTCAATGCATTTATAGAAGAAGATACCGAGGAAGCAAGACAAGGGTTTGAACGTCCTATTGAGGTGATTGAAGGCCCGTTAATGGATGGCATGAATATCGTTGGCGATCTTTTTGGTGAAGGCAAAATGTTTTTACCGCAGGTTGTCAAAAGCGCGCGTGTGATGAAACAGGCGGTTGCTTACCTGTTGCCGTTTATCGAGAAGGGAAAAGCGGGCACCAGTAATAACGGCAAGATATTGATGGCGACGGTGAAAGGCGATGTCCACGATATTGGTAAAAATATTGTTGGTGTTGTTTTACAGTGTAATAATTTTGAAATTATTGATATGGGCGTTATGGTACCTGCCGCTAAGATTCTTGAAGCTGCAGTGAGGGAAAAAGTCGACATCATTGGTTTGTCAGGCTTGATAACTCCGTCTTTAGAGGAAATGACGCACGTTGCTAAAGAGATGCAACGTTTAAATATTAATATTCCATTGTTGATTGGTGGCGCGACAACCTCCCGCGTACACACTGCGGTGAAAATAGCGCCCGGATATGAGGGAGCTACTTTATATGTCAAAGATGCTTCGCGCGCCGTAGGGGTTGCGCAAAATTTGGTGAGTGAGGATTTACGTGGGCCGTATTTACAAAAAATTGAAGAAGAGTATGAGCAAGTACGTCAGCGTCATAAGGGTAAGCAAGCAAAAACGAATTGGCTAAGTTTAGCCGATGCGCGTGCGAATAAAGCACAGGTCGACTGGTCTGAGTATCAGCCAGTTGTGCCTAAAAACTTAGGCCTGACGGTAATAGAAGATCAAGATTTATCGGTGTTGCGTGACTACATAGACTGGACGCCTTTCTTTAAGGCGTGGGAGTTGGCAGGTAGCTACCCTAAATTACTTGATGATGACGTGGTTGGCGAGACCGCACGTTCTTTGTTTGTTGATGCGAGCGCCATGCTTGATAAGATCATTGACGAGAAATGGCTGACAGCGCGAGCGGTGTTTGGTTTGTTTCCAGCCAATTCAATTAATGATGATGATATTGAGGTTTATACCGATGAATTACGCAACGAAGTATTAACTACGCTGCATCATTTACGTCAGCAGCTGCAAAAACCACCAGGCCGAGCTAATCATGCTTTGGCCGACTATGTTGCGCCTAAAGACAGCGGTATTAATGATTACATCGGTGGTTTTGCCGTTACCAGCGGTATTGGTATTGACGAGCATATAGCGCGATTTGCTGCTGAGCATGATGATTACTCGGCCATTATTCTGAAAGCGTTGGCTGACCGTCTGGCTGAAGCCTATGCAGAATATTTGCATGAGCAAGTACGCAAAGAGTATTGGGGCTATGACAATGACGAGAAACTGGATAATACGCAATTAATTCGTGAGAAATATAGGGGTATACGGCCTGCGCCAGGTTATCCCGCGTGCCCGGATCATACTGAGAAAACATTGTTATGGGAGTTGATTGACCCAGTTAACAACGCGGGAATTTCCATCACCGAAAGTTTTGCGATGGTGCCTACCGCAGCAGTGAGCGGTTGGTATATTGCTCACCCAGATGCACGTTATTTTGGTTTAGGGATTATTGATCGTGACCAGGTAGCGGATTATGCACAACGAAAAGGTTTGAGTATGGCTGAGACGGAACGTTGGCTGGCGCCAAACCTTGGTTATGAGCCAAGCTAGCAAAGTTGAAAATCAATAAATAGCTTATTTATTGGCCGACGGATAGGAGAGAAAGTCGTTCATCCTTGAACGAATAGTCTCCCGCTCCATCGGATTTACATCATGCCAAAATTAAAGTGGCTTGGCTGTAGGACAAACCAGACAGTTTGCGTCCGCAATTTTGATTTTGAGATTTTATAGAGGAATTAGATGGCTAGAGTGGCTGGGGCGGTGGGATCTAAGTAAGGTTCATCCTTGAACCACCGTCCTGGGCTGATTCCGATCAGCAGGGTCTACTATTACAGATTCCCCAGGGGTTTTATGTAGGATAATACTGACACGTTTGTAGGAAAGCGGAAGAAATGTGTCTTAAAGTGTTTAATTGATGAAGTCCGGTTCATCCATGAACCTAATTCCATGCTCCATGATGAGATGTATCGGCCTTAGGTAAAAAAGCTGATGTCCGGTTATAGAGGTATTTTTTGTAGGTAAATCACCTACAAATCATGAGTCAGTGGAGTAAAGAGATTGAGAACGATATGGGCGTTCCCCCATTAGATTGGGCTCATCCATGAGCCCTGCTTCACTCCAAGTGAAATCAGTATCCACTTATTAAATCAATAAATCTGCCAGGCAATAACAGTATTTTTTGTAGGGAATTACCTGCAAGAATGCATGAGAGCTGGGTCTTGTTCATTAGGCTCGTGTATACGGCATGTTCATTTAGTGACGATAGTGGCTTGGTAATATCGTGTGCACGAATGAACAATAACTAAAGGGTGGCGCTATGCTGTATGAGTTGCTCTACACTTGCCGGCGTGATCTGGATGAATACTTGATTTATTGCTAGAAGCGCAAGATAACAATACGCGTTTTTGACGCATTTCAGGTTGATTAGTCTATCAACGGCAAAGTTTGCTTCAGTTGTTAGTCAGGTGAGAAAGAACAAGTAATCGAGCTCTATCAATTAATCTGTAGTGATTCGCGCCACACTGCTACAACGACGGTATGTGAAGAAGATATTGAACTTGACTGTTTTGCAGGTGAGCTGAGGCGTATTTATTGAGAGAAGAGAATTTGCTTGAATGACTATTTAGGTGAGGGTGTATTTTCAGAAGGCTTTGTTGCAAAACGTATCGCGAGTAATCCTGCTACCACGTGCGCATTGCTCATGGCTTATAATACGCGATCATGATTATTAAAATTATATTGTTTAAAGGTGAATAACGCTGATGCGAGTATTGTATCCCGCAATTAGCCCATACGCTGAGCATCGGCTAGCAGCAGATGACATTCATGATTTATATATAGAAGAGTCAGGTAACCCACAAGGAATACCGGTGCTTTTCCTGCATGGTGGCCCTGGCGGCGGCACACAGCCATTTCATCGGTGCTATTTCGATCCGCAGCGCTACCGCATTATTTTATTTGATCAGCGTGGCTGCGGCAAATCTACTCCCCATGCCTGTCTTGATAACAATACGACGCCAGCTTTAGTGCAAGACATAGAAGATATTCGCCAGTATTTGGGTATCGATCAATGGTTGGTTTTTGGTGGATCATGGGGCTCTACATTAGCCTTAGTTTATGCTGAGACTTATCCAAAACGCATATTGGGTTTGGTTTTGCGCGGTATTTTTTTATGCCGGCCGCGTGAAATTCAATGGTTTTATCAAGAAGGCGCTAGTCGCTTGTTTCCTGATTATTGGCAAGATTTTATCCACCCGATTGCTTGCCAAGAAAGAGATGATCTATTGTCAGCTTACTATCAACGACTGACGAGCGAAGACGATTGGTTGCGGTTAACAACTGCTAAAGCGTGGTCCTTATGGGAAGGCAGAACATCTAACCTGTTGCCGAATGAGCATGTGCGTGCGCACTTCGTTACGCCGAGTATTGCGCTAAGCTTAGCTCGGATAGAGTGTCATTATTTTATTAATGATAGTTTTCTTGAAGAAGATCAAATTTTGCGCGACGTGCATGTCCTCAAGAATATTCCGGGTATCATTGTGCAAGGCCGATATGATGTTGTATGTCCAATGGAAAGTGCGTGGCAGTTACATAAAGCATGGTCGTCAAGTAAGTTGAATATCATATCTGATGCAGGGCATGCAGCATCAGAAAAGTCTATCGTGAATGCTTTAATTAGAGCAACGGATGCTTTTGCTGATCAGTTAGCATGATTACAGTAATTCAGCGTGTTATTTCTGCGTCCGTTGAGATTAGTAGCGAATGCGTAGCTCAAATTGAACAAGGTATCGTTATGCTGCTGGCTATTGAATGCGACGATACACCAGAAATTAGTGAAAAGATGATAAATCGTGTATTAGCTTATCGCATTTTCAGTGATAGCGAAGGACGGATGAATCAGAGTTTAAGGGATGTTAGCGGTGGCTTGTTAATTGTGCCGCAATTTACCTTGGCAGCAGATACGCAAAAAGGCTTGCGTCCTAGCTTTGCGCCTGCGGCTAAGCCTGAGCTTGGTCGGAAACTATTTGAGCATGCTATTCGTTATGCAAAGCATAACTACAGCATAGTAGATAGTGGAGTATTTGCTGCCGATATGCAGGTCCACCTTATTAACGATGGACCTGTTACCTTCAATATACGCATTAACTAAAGACTAGGGTCTTCTAAAATACGTCGACGAATAGTGTTGGCTTCGTCTTGAGTAATTAAGCCTTCTTCCAATAAGTTTTTGATGCGAAGTAAGCGTACTTTGACGTTGTTGTCACCGCTGTATAATGGTGAGTTGATCGATGCATCTAAACTATCACTACCTTGCGCTGAACCACTTTGGGGTGAATTGGCACTGCGTGTAACGGCATCGCCGCATTCTAAATCGATTTTAACGCCAGCGGCAATATCTTCAGGAGTAATTTGACGGGTGACTGACTTACAGCCTTTGAGTTTGAACCGCACTTTACCGTAGATAGGTTTTAATTCGTTAGCATAGATTGAAGGAAAGATATCGTTTTCTTCAACACGTAAAGGGCTTTTACCCAAGATGCGGCCTAGAGTAATGATGGTGGCGCCAGGCGGGTTGGTTTCTAAGGCGACAGGGCCACGGCCAGTGAATTCACCGCTAGCAACGGCGGGTGCAGCAGTTTCATCCTTGCTTTTTGAGAAAGGATTAAGCTTTTTAACGGTTGAACAGCCGGTCAGCGTCAATAAAGCGCTAAGCAGTACAACCAGGTAAACGGAACTAGATGGGCGTAAAGTAAATGTATTATTCACAGGATAGCACTTCTTATTAGGCGACTAAGCAGGCTATTATCACTGTTGCCTTAGTTCGGTGCAAGCACCAAAAGTTAACAAGAATATTACGCTATGACAACTTACGCCATCGGCGACATCCAGGGCTGTTTCGAGCCTTTGCAACGGTTGCTGGAGAAAATTCGCTTTGACCCTGCCGAGGACGCGCTGTGGTTCGCGGGTGATTTGGTTAACCGTGGCCCTGATTCCTTGTCAGTCTTAAGGTTTGTAAAAAGCCTCGGAAATAGCGCTGTCACCGTATTGGGTAATCATGATTTGCATTTGTTGGCGGTTGCCAATGGGCATCTGCGTTATCACAAAAAAGACACTTTCCATGATGTGTTAGAAGCGCCTGATCGCAACGAATTGATTGAGTGGTTGCGACACCAACCCTTGCTTCATCATGATGACCAGCTTGGCGTCACCATGTTGCATGCTGGGCTGCCGCCGCAGTGGGATCTGGCATTGGCCGAACAGTCAGCGCGCGAGGTAGAAGCGTGCTTGCAAGCCGATGATTACGGCGATTTTCTTGGCACTATGTATGGTAATGATCCTAATCATTGGGATGCCTTAAACACAGAGATAGAGCGCCGACGTTTCATCATTAATTGTTTTACAAGGTTGCGCTACTGTGATGGAGAGGGCGCGCTAGCACTGGAAGAAAAAGGCACTTTCGGCACTCAAGCAGAAGGCTTAGTACCTTGGTTTGCACTCAATGCGCGTGCCAGCCGAGATCTATCTATAGTATTTGGACACTGGTCGACCATTGGTGGTTATATCGGTAATGGTGTCGTTGCTTTAGATACCGGTTGCATTTGGGGCGGCAAACTCAGCACCTTAGCGCTGGATGGCAGCGCTAAGTTAATTAGCGTCGAGGGTATGTAGCGGCTCTTGCAACTGTCTCAAGTTACCAAGGGTGCGGCAAATTGTCGCAGTTTCAACCCAGCAAAATTTTTACTTCTAAAATACAAGCCATAGATTTGTTATGAATTCAGCTTTTTGAGGCGAGTGTTATGAAACTGAAATTTTTGCTGATGGCGACTTTAAGCGCGTCGCCAATAACTTACGCTCACGATTGGGATTTGTCTGTCCCAGATAGTCATGCACCGATAGGAGTGATGGGTGATCATACCCATAATACCGGCGAGCTGATGTTGTCTTATCGTTATATGAATATGAATATGAGCGGTAACCGCGATGGTAATAATAGGCTGAGCGCAGAAGAAGTATTAAATGGTCCGGATGGTGTGCGTGCAGGGACTGATGGTTTTATTGTCACGCCACTAAGAATGACAATGGAAATGCATATGTTTGGCGCGATGTACGCAGTGAATGACAAGCTAACCTTAATGGGTATGTTGCCTTACGTGAAATTAAGTATGGATCATGTGACACGCACTGGTGCCAATTTCACCACTGAAGCAGAAGGTATTGGCGATACTCGTGTTGGTGGAATGTATAAATTTCATGATAGCGCTGGTCATCGCTGGCATGCCAATTTGGCTGTAAGCTTGCCAACGGGTGATATCTCTACGCGTGATACCACGCCAATGGGTTCTGATAGCTTGTTACCTTATCCGATGCGCCTGGGCTCCGGCACCTATGACTTAATGCCTGGTATTACGTATTTGGGGCAGTCTAAAAATACTTGGTCTTGGGGTAGTCAAGCGACGGCGACGATTCATTTGGGCGAGAATAGACGAGGCTATACGCTTGGTGATATGTATGTGGCGACGACTTGGGTGGCGAAACGGATTAGCTCCAGTTTTAGCATGAGTGCTCGTTTGAATTGGTCAAAGTGGGATAATATTGATGGCGCCGACCCAGACTTATTGGTGACTAATCCAATGAATGGTATTGATATCGTGCCGACAGCACGAACAGATTTGCGTGCTGGCCGCCGTACTGACTTGGGTATCGGTGTTAACTACTTGGTGCGCAGTGGGTTTTTTAAAGGGCATCGTCTAGCAATTGAGTATTCTCAGCCTATTCAACAAAATCTAGATGGACCACAATTAGAAGTGGATAGCACTTTTCATATAGGCTGGCAAAAAACTATCTAGCATTTTAAGAGCTACTCTTTAATTAAGGGCTAGTTTAGAGGCTAAGCGAGTGTGAATTAACTATACTAGCTGCGAATGAATGAGACGCTACAAAAGTTGCTACGTGAGGTGCGTGCTTGCCAAATTTGTGCAGAGCATTTGCCTAATGAACCGCGGCCAATATTGGTTATAAAAAAAACCGCGCGCGTATTACTTATTGGTCAAGCGCCTGGGCGAAAAGTCCATGCGACCAGCATTCCATGGAATGACCCGAGCGGCAATCGCTTGCGAGAATGGATGGGCGTAGATCGTAATACATTTTACTCGCATCCAGGTATAGCGATTATGCCGATGGGTTTTTGTTATCCGGGATCAGGCAAGTCAGGCGATTTGCCGCCACGTAAAGAATGTGCGGAGCAGTGGCATCAAAGACTATTAGCACAACTCCCTAATTTGCAGTCGATCATGTTGATTGGACAGTATGCGCAAAAGCATTATCTAGATGTAAAAGGTAAGACGCTAACTGAAACGGTTAAAAAGTGGCAGGATTATGCGCCGCAGTATTGGCCGCTGCCGCATCCATCACCGCGCAATCAGCTATGGCTGAAAAAAAACCTTTGGTATGAACGAGACCTAGTACCAGAGTTTCGTAAACACACGCAACAGTTGCTTAAGTAGTCGCTACTGAATAGTCGTTATTGGCAAGATTTAGCTGCTACATCAAGTTTTTCTTTTTAATGCCGATTTTGTAATGGATAAGGAGTCCGATGTCGGGTTGATATTGGCATAGTAAATCTGTGGCATGTTTGTAGCGGTAGCGGTTGTTCAGCAAAGAGGCAAAGTGAATGCAGATTTTGTAAATCCATTTCTAGAATCGGTCGTTAATATTTTATCGACTATGGCGGGTATTAAAGTGACGCCAGGTCAGCCAGCGCTAAAATCGGATGATGTTGCCAAAGGTGATGTTACCGCCATTAATCGGTATGGCAGTGCAACAAACAAAGAAAATGTGAGGTGACTATCCCCTTAAGTAGGATGATTCGGTAACAGGTTTGGTCGGTGAAATTACCAATATGGCAACAGGTGGTGCTAAAGCATTGTTTGAACAAAAAGGTTATGATTTTGATATGGCTATTCCACCGGTGGTGGCAGGTAAAGATCATCGTATCGTCCATAAGTCGAGTGTTCCAAAATCAATTTTACCGTTCTCAACTGAGTCTGGTGAATTCTGTGTTGAGCATTAATGCTGGACATCGTTTTTTTTGGCGTAAAACCATTACACTTTGATGTATGGTGGTGGGATGTATTGTAATGGCTAGTGTTTAGCTGGAGAAACTATGGATCGCGGTTCTCATTTACTGTTGGTTGCTCATGGCAGTCGGCGTGAAAGTGCTAATCAAGAAGTCTTTGAGCTCGCTGCGCGTTTAAATTCAGCTGTTGAGTTTGCCGCAGTAAGTAGCGCTTTCTTAGAGCTGGCTGAGCCAAGTATCCCTGATGCGATTGATCATGCGGTTTTAGCTGGCGCTAAGCGAATAGTAATAATGCCCTACTTTTTAAGCGAAGGGCGCCATGTTGGCGAAGATATTCCAAATATTGTGTCAGCTTCGCGACTTAAGCATGATGATTGTGCAATTGAAATGACGCCTTATCTAGGTCAGTCACCCGCTATCGTCGAAGTTCTACAAGGTTTGCTTGAACAACAAGTGGACTTGAACAAAGCAAAACCGACAATGAATGTGGTGGGTTTATGTGCGGTCGTTGATGATGACTTTCCGAAGACGTGCCGAAATTGTGGTCGTATTTATCAAACAATTGGTGAATTCATACGTGATACGGTGTCAACGACAGCAGGCGCTGGTCTCAAGCAAGGCTTTACTGATGATGAGCAAGCAATCGTAGAGCTATTTCGTAACTGTCAGTGTGGTTCAACGCTAATGAGCCCGGTACAGAGTCGCCGTGGCAGTAGTGATTTAGCGAGTGAGTGTCGAGAGCAATTTGATCAATTGGTTGCGCAAATGGCCGCAGCGGGTAAGACACATGAGTCAGCGCGTGAAGATCTGCGACAAGTGATTACTGGTGGTTATGGCGATATTCTTGAGCAATTAAAAAAAATTTCAAGGCCGAAACGACCAATCTAATTCAAGCCTTGATGGTTTAGGCGCCTATGATGCTCTGTACTGCGATTTCAATCGGTGCTTTTTTCTCAATTTCTTCGGCTTTAGCATCGCGTACGCCAGTGACTTTTATGTCGTAATGCAGCGTCATGCCTGCCCAAGGGTGGTTACCATCGGCAGCGATATTTTTACCTTCAATGCCTACTACACGAAAACGATGGAAGCCAGTATTGCTAGGAAGGTCAAAGGTCATACCAATTTCCGGTTCGTCATCACCCATATCAAACTTATCAATGCCAAACACACGCTCAAGGTCAGGGCTATGTTCGCCATAGGCTTGTGCAGGAGGAATGGCTACGGAAAATTCATCGCCATTTTTGTGGCCTTCTAAGGCATTTTCTAAACCAACGATCAATGCGCCGTGGCCGTGGACATAACTACGGTCTTCATCAGCTTCCATCAGAATATTATCATCGTCGTCTTTTAGGGTGAATTGAAAATACCCTACGCGATTTTTTTGAATAGTGATGAGATCGTCATTGTTGTCCATTGTATTTTTACCTAAGTGATTTACCTAAATTAATGCATTAATAAGCTATAAAGCCTTGTTGAAGGCAGCAGTTTACTCGTTTCAGGTTGACTAGCAAGTCTGGTCAGCCCAATCTTGCGGTTTCAAGAAGATTTCATAGAGTTCGGCTTCACGTGTGCCAGGCTCTGGTTGATAATTGTATTGCCAGCGCACCAAGGGTGGCAGCGACATGAGAATAGATTCAGTGCGCCCACCAGTTTGTAGACCAAACAGCGTGCCGCGGTCATAGACCAGGTTAAACTCAACGTAACGACCACGCCGATAAAGCTGGAACTGGCGTTGCTCATCACTAAAAGCCATATCTTTACGACGCGCAATAATGGGTCGATAGGCGTCGAGGAAGTGATCACCAATACTGCGCATAAAGGCAAAGCACTGCTCAAACCCGCCTTCATTTAGATCATCAAAGAACAGGCCGCCAATGCCGCGAGGCTCGTTACGGTGTTTGAGAAAAAAGTATTCGTCACACCATTTTTTATAGCGTGGATAGACGTCGTCACCAAAATCAGCGCAGGCCTTGCGCGCAGTTTGGTGCCAATGAATAGCGTCTTCTTTGAATCCATAATAAGGCGTTAAATCAAAGCCACCACCAAACCACCATATGGGGGCTTCACCGTCTTTTTCGGCGATAAAGAAGCGGATGTTGGCGTGAGAGGTCGGGACATTAGGATTGTTCGGATGCATCACTAGCGATACGCCCATGGCCTCAAAACGGCGACCTGCCAGTTCAGGACGATGCGCGGTGGCTGATTTGGGCATGTTTTCACCCATCACGTGTGAGAAATTAACGCCACCTTGTTCGAAAACAGTGCCGTTATTTAATACGCGACTACGGCCACCGCCACCTTCTGCACGTTGCACCCCGGGGGCACGTTGCCATGAATCTTCAAGAAACTGACCGCTGCCATCTTCTTGTTCAAGTTCATCACAGATGCGGTCTTGCAGACCAAGCAAATACTGTTTAACGGCTTTAATGTTTAGGGTTTCCATTATGTTTTTTTCGCTCTTATTACTTTATCGCTTAGGGCGTCAATGATGGTGCTGGGCTGAGCCAAACCACCAGTTTTGCCATGTATGATCTTGTCTATGCCTGCTAATTTACGCCTCACCGAGAGGCTGTTGCGGGCGGGTGCTCTACTATCGATGTTAGCGCTGGTTGAAACCAATGCGCTGCCACAGCTGCGACACAGGGCAGCTGCGATAGGGTGAGCGGTGACTCGCACAGCGATTTTATCATGCTTGCCGCATAACCAGGGTGGTGTGTGTTCAGCTTTAGGTAGCAGCCAAGTAATTGGGCCAGGCCAGCTTTTTTCTATCTTTCGATAGATAGACTTTGACAGTTCATCGACGTAGGGGGCTAATTGATTAAAGTCTGCGGCAATCAATATCAATCCTTTATTGATATCGCGTTGTTTAATCGCTAATAAACGCTCGACCGCTAGATAGTCATTAGGCAGGCAGCCAATGCCATAAACGGCTTCGGTGGGGTAGGCAATGATTCCACCGTTATGTACGATGCGTGCCGCATGGCGAAGTTGCCAGCTCATCAGGCTTACTCGGCCAAGCGAGAGACGGCGCGGTGACCGATATCCTTGCGGTACTGGATATCTGCCCAATTTATTGATGCCACTGACGCATAGGCAGCTGCTTGAGCTTGCAGTGCATTATCACCCAGGCCACAGACGCACAATACGCGACCGCCGTTGGTTACGACATTGCCATTGCTTGTCGCGGTGCCGGCATGAAATACCTTGCCGCTGCTGACCTTGTCTAAACCAGAAATGACATCGCCTTTACGATAGCTGTCGGGGTAGCCGCCAGCGGCTAAGACAACGCCGAGTGCTACGCGTGGATCCCATTTGACTGTTGTTTTGTCTAGTTTTCCATCAAGGGCTGCGAAGCATAGTTCAACTAAATCACTTTGCAAGCGCATCATAATCGGTTGTGTTTCAGGGTCGCCAAAGCGGCAGTTAAACTCTAATACCTTGGGTGTGCCATCGGCGGTGATCATTACTCCAGCATAGAGAAAGCCGGTATACGGTGCGCCTTCAGCAGCCATGCCTTCAACAGTGGGAATCATCACTTCATTCATGATGCGTTGGTGCAGGGCGTCATCAATAATCGGTGCGGGTGAATATGCGCCCATGCCGCCAGTGTTCGGACCTTTGTCACCTTCATCGCGTGCTTTGTGATCTTGCGATGTTGCCAGCGGCAAAATATTCTTACCGTCGACCATGGCGATAAAGCTTGCTTCTTCGCCTTGTAAAAATTCTTCTATAACGATGCGTTCGCCGGCGCTGCCGAACTTACCGGCTTGCATCATGCTATGAATGGTATCGATGCCGTGTTGCAGGTCTTCGACGATAACGACGCCTTTACCTGCAGCTAGCCCATCGGCTTTGATAACAACGGGAAGCGTTTGTTGTTTTAAATAATCAACCGCGCTGTCGGCATCGTTAAAGCTTGAATAAAACGCAGTCGGAATATTGTGGCGTTCGAGAAAGTCTTTGGTATAGGCTTTTGACGCTTCAAGTTGCGCGGCTTTTTGTGACGGACCAAAACAGGCGAGATTGTTTGCTTGAAATAAATCAACAATCCCGGCCACTAAAGGCACTTCAGGCCCAATAATGGTAAGACCGATATTTTTTTCTTGGGCAAACTGTAACAGCGCTTGCTGGTCTTCGGCGCTGATATTAATATTTTCTATATTGGCTTCCATCGCAGTGCCGGCATTGCCCGGAGCGACGTAAACGGTTTCGACCTTTGCCGAGTGCGACGCCTTCCAAGCGAGAGCGTGTTCGCGACCACCACTACCAACGATTAATATATTCATGCGCGTATTCGTTTATGTTAGTGGCGGAAGTGGCGCATGCCGGTAAAGACCATGGCAATATTATGTTCGTTAGCGGCTTCAATGACCTCGTCGTCACGTATAGAGCCACCGGGTTGAATGACTGCGGTAACGCCGACTTTGGCGGCGCTGTCTAAGCCATCGCGAAACGGGAAGAAGGCATCGGACGACATTACGCTGCCACTGACATCGAATCCTGCATCTTGTGCTTTGCTTGCAGCAATGCGGGCGCTATCGATGCGGCTCATCTGACCCGCACCGATGCCAACTGTAAATTGGTCTTTAGCATAAACAATTGCATTAGACTTAACATATTTCGCGACTGACCAGGCGAAACGCAGATCACACATTTCATTCTCGCTGGGTGTGCGGGTGGTGACGACTTTGATCATGTCGTCGCTTAAGGTACCGTAGTCACTGTCTTGTACTAATAGGCCACCGTTGACGCGCTTGTAATCGTATTGTTGTGTGCTCGGCGCTAGCCATTCGCCACAAGCTAATACTCTGACGTTGTTTTTTTCTGCCAGCATTTCACGTGCGGTATCACCAATGCTAGGCGCGATAATAACCTCTACAAATTGACGTTCAATAATCGCTTTCGCGGTGACGTCGTCAAGCTCTTGGTTAAACGCAATAATGCCGCCAAAAGCTGAGGTGGGATCACAACTAAAAGCCCGTTGGTAAGCGCTTAATAAGTCGCTGCCATAAGCAACACCACATGGGTTGGCGTGTTTAACAATGACACAGGCGGGTGCTGTGCCTAATGCTTTAATACATTCTAATGCGGCATCGGCATCGGCGATATTGTTAAACGACATGGCCTTGCCTTGAATCTGCTTGGCATTAGCAACATTGCCACTGGAGATTTCAAGATCACGGTAGAACGCTGCACGTTGATGCGGGTTCTCACCGTAGCGTAAAGACTGAGCTTTATTAAATTGCACACTATAGCTAGTTGGAAATGGATCATCTTGATTAGGCTTTAAACTGCCCAGGTAGTTTGATACCGCACCGTCGTAATTTGCTGTGTGTGCAAAGGCCTTACGCGCTAGCTCTAAGCGCAGAGCATCATTAATGTTAGCGCCGCCATTTTTTAATTCATCAATGATTGAATCATAGTCGTCAGGATCGGTAACGATAGCTACCGAAGAATGGTTTTTCGCGGCCGCCCGAACCATGGCAGGGCCGCCAATATCGATGTTTTCAATTGCGTCATCAAACGAGCAATCTGGTTTAGCGATTGTTGCTGCAAACGGATAGAGGTTAACGCAGACTAAGTCGATGTAGTCTATATTATGCTCTGTAGCAACATCGTCATCGATGCTGCGACGACCTAATATGCCACCATGAATTTTTGGGTGTAGCGTTTTAACACGTCCGCCCATGATTTCAGGAAAGCCGGTATGTTCAGATACCTCGATGACATCGATATTATTTTCTTCGAGTAACTTAGCGGTACCACCGGTAGAGAGTAGGCTGACACCAAGTTGACTCATCTCGCGAGCAAACTCAACGACGCCACGTTTGTCAGAAACACTGATTAAAGCACGTTTAATAGGCATGATTTTAATGACTTACCCTAAAAGAAGGGCGCTAGAGGTTAGTGTTCGATGCCGTACTGGCACAATTTTTTGCGTAATGTTGCGCGGTTAATACCAAGTAGACGCGCGGCTTGGCTAAGATTGTTGCCGCATTGTTGCAACACAGTTTCAAACAAAGGTTTTTCTACTTCGCTTAATACCATTTTATAAAGATCTTCTGGCATATGGCCATCAAGGTCATTAAAATAATGTTGTATAGCGGCTTTGACATGGCCATTTAATGGAAGTCTGTTTTCCAGGTTGCTAGTGCCGTTGTTCATGGCATTAGCATTCAATTCAATAATATCTTTTGATAGTGCGCTCACGCAGCTTGACCTATTTTATTTTCTAGTTGATCAAAAAACGTACGCGCCATAGTGAGTTGAGCGTCTGCACTTTCAACGCGGTTCATAGCATGTCGAAAGGCGGCTCCATCTCTTTGCCCTTTACTGTACCAAGAGATATGTTTGCGCGCGATGCGCACCCCGCTGTATTCACCATAAAAGGCGTATAGATTTTCGAGATGCGAAAGCATGATATCACGGATTTCATGCGTGGGTGGGTCAACTAATAATTCATCGTGTTGCAGATAGTGATCGATAATTCCTAACAACCAAGGTCGACCTTGTGCAGCACGACCAATCATTACGGCGTCTGCTTTTGTGTATTCAAGAACTTCGCGCGCTTTTTGCGGCGTAGTGATATCACCGTTGGCAATAACCGGAATATTGATTTCACTTTTGATTGCCGCAATGGTGTCGTATTCAGCATTGCCTTTATAAGCACAGGCGCGAGTGCGACCATGAACAGCTAAAGCTTGCACGCCGCAATCTTCTGCAATGCGTGCAATGCTAACGCCATTACGATGATCAGTATCCCAGCCGGTACGAATTTTCAAAGTCACCGGAACGTCAACTGCGTTAACGACAGATTTTAAAATAGCGGCGACTTTGTCTTCGTATTGCAGCAAAGCAGACCCGGCCATAACGTTGCAGACTTTTTTCGCTGGGCAACCCATGTTGATGTCGATGATTTGCGCACCGTTATCGACATTATGTTTGGCGGCTTCTGCCATCAATTTTGGGTCGGTACCAGCGATTTGTATGGAGCGTGGCTCGACTTCGCCATCATGGTTGGCACGGCGTTTGGTTTTTTCGCTGCCCCATAAAAGGGAATTGGATGACACCATTTCTGAGACAGCCATGCCTGCACCCATCTTCTTGCACAGCTGGCGAAAAGGACGATCGGTGACGCCCGCCATAGGTGCTAGTACGACATTGTTTTTCAGAGTGTAAGGGCCAATTTTGAACATGATGGTTGAGTCAGACAGTTAAGGCGTTATCTGCAGTATCACCTAAAAGAAAAGGCCAAACATCATACTAAATTTTGCTTGGCCTTTGGAAGCATTGATTGACTATTTTGTGACCAATTTAATGGGCAGAGCTGAAGGTAAATTCAAAGGCAACGGCGCTGTTGCCCGGATCAACTAGGTCTAGCGAGACGCGGATCAGCTCATGTGACGGCATGCTCTTATTTTGATCTAAGTCATCAGCGAGATACTCTTCAGGCTCGAATTCTCTGTTTGCAATGACTTGGCCATCAATATTTTTGAAGCTTAAGCCCAGTCTTGGGAAGGGCAATGCTCGATTGTCTTGGTTGATGATAGTGGCATTTACTTGCACGGCGTTTTTTGTCGACGGGTGTGCAATCACCTCGCGACTGACAATACGTAATACCTTATATGGGTCGTTTTCAGTGACTTGACAAGGCAGCCATTTGCAAAGCAGTGATAGCCAGGGTTCTGCCGCAGGGTAGGCGCGCAGCTCTTTTTGAAAGCCAAAGCTAAGCTGTACGATCAAGAAGACGATGAGCAATAAGGTAATCGCGACCCAACGAAATGAGCGACGAGGCAGGTGTAGCTGGCTGTGATGGTGCAGCGTGTCCTTGGGGTGCAGCGTATGTTCACGTAGCGCTGCTTCAATGCCACGTTTAGGTTCTATTTGGTTGTTCCCTGAATCATTCACAGTGTTGTTCATTTTTTAGTGTATTCGATTAATAGCCAGCCATCCTTTTCGCGTGGTGCTGCTAGCGTAAACCATGGTGAATAGGCGCTATGGATGGTGTCATGGTGCTCTGATAATAGTCCGGACAGGATCAACTTTCCATGCTGACGACACAAATTGGCTAAAGTGTTGGCAAGATTGATCAGTGGGCCAGCAAGGATGTTGGCGAATACGATATCGACAGGGCCGGTGCTGGCTTGGCTAAATTGCTCTGGCAGGTAGGCGCTGATCTGAGCAGAACATTGGTTTTTTTCTGCATTATCGGTCGTTGCCAAAACGGCTTGGTCATCATGGTCGACAGCATCAACGTGCTCAGCGCCGCATTTAATCGCTGCTACCGCGAGAATGCCTGAGCCACAGCCATAGTCGATAACGGATTTGTTAGTGAAGTTGCAGTTGTCTATCCATTCTAAGCAAAGAGAAGTTGTCGGATGGGTGCCAGTACCAAAGGCAAGGCCGGGGTCAAGGCTGACTACGCGAGCGTTGGGTGGCGGTTGATCCTCGCTCCAGCTCGGATAAATCCATAGACTACTACCAAAACGCATGGGTTTGACGTGTTCTAGGCAGCGTCGCTCCCAAGCTTCGTCTTGCAAAGTTTCAATTTTGAACTTAGGGTAGGTTTCGCCACAGTATTGTTGAAATTGTACGCTCAAAAGCACGCTGTCTTGGTCGCCATCGAATAGGCCAACGACTTTAGTGTTTTGCCACTGGCTTTCGCTGTGAGGCTCAGTTTCGTAAAGTGCTTCCTCTACGCCATTTGGCGTGCCGTCTTGCAGCGTGACGGCGAGTGCGCCCATAGACTCTAAGTGTTCTGAAATTGCATCACTATTGTTGGCGTTAACACTAACAATAATTTGCAGCCATGTTTTAGTCTCGCTCATAATGATTGGCGTGGCAGGATTGCCAATTCTATCTTTATGTGCGTAGGGCTAAGCTAGCTAATGCCAAGCTTGCGTTCGAGGTAATGGATGCTCGTGCCACCAATGGCAAACTTGCTGTCGTCAACCAGGTTTTGATGTAAGGGCACATTAGTTTTGATTCCTTCGATAACGATTTCGTTAAGTGCATTACGCATTCGTGCCAAAGCAGATTTGCGGTCTTCACCATGAGCGATAAGTTTGCCCACCATCGAATCATAGTAAGGCGGGACCACATAACCACTATAAAGATGCGAATCGATACGAATGCCCGGGCCGCCAGGCATGTGAAACTGTTTGATAGTGCCGGGTGAAGGCATAAAATTTTCTGGGTCTTCGGCATTAATACGACATTCAATGGCATGGCCGCTGAAGACAACATTATCTTGTCGCAGCGAAAGCTTTTCGCCTGCGGCAACTAATAATTGTTGTTTCACTAAGTCGATACCGGTAATCATTTCCGTTACTGTGTGTTCAACTTGCAGGCGAGTATTCATTTCAATGAAATAAAACTCACCGTTTTCATAAAGAAACTCAAAGGTGCCAACGCCACGATAGCTAATGTCACGACAGGCTTTAGCGCAAAGTGAGCCAATTTTTTTACGTGTTTTAGCGTCAATGCCTGGTGCTGGAGCTTCTTCAATAATTTTTTGGTGGCGACGCTGCATAGAGCAATCGCGCTCGCCAAGGTGCACCGCATTACCATGCTCATCGGCTAATACTTGCACCTCGATATGGCGAGGGTTTTCTAAATATTTTTCCATGTACAGCGTGTCATTACCAAAGGCATTGGCTGCTTCGGTACGCGTCAAGGAGATTGCAGTCAGCAAGCTTGCTTCGGTGTGGACAGCACGCATGCCGCGACCACCGCCGCCGCCCGCAGCTTTGACAATAATCGGATAACCTATCTTGCGGGCTATACGCAAGTTAGTTTCGTTATTATTGCCTATTGGCCCATCGGATCCGGGCACACAAGGAATGCCGGCTTTTTTCATAGTAGCAATGGCGGCAACTTTATCGCCCATAGTGCGAATGGTTTCGGGGCGAGGTCCAATAAAAGTAAAACCGCTTTGTTCTACGCGCTCAGCAAAGTCAGCATTTTCTGAAAGAAATCCGTAACCAGGATGAATAGCGATAGAGTCAGTGACTTCGGCTGCGCTAATGAGTGCAGGCACGTTTAAGTAGCTATCGACAGAATTAGGGCCGCCGATACAGACAGATTCGTCAGCAAGGCGTACATGTTTAAGATCGCGGTCGGCTGTAGAGTGAACAGCAACCGTGCGAATACCGAGTTCGCGACAAGCGCGCAGTACGCGAAGGGCGATTTCGCCTCGGTTGGCGATTAGGACTTTATCAAACATCGTTACAGCCGCTTATTCAATGACAAAAAGAGGCTGGTCAAATTCGACGGGCTGGCCGTTTTCACCCAGAATTTCAACAATGGTACCGCCAACATCTGCTTCAATTTGGTTAAGCATTTTCATTGCTTCAATAATGCAGAGCGTGTCACCGGCTTTTACCGTGGCACCAACTTCGGCAAAAGGCTTGGCGCCGGGCGAAGGTGAGCGATAAAAAGTCCCAACCATCGGTGCGCGCATAATATGACCGCTAACCGCTGTTTCGACAGGGGTGGGTGGTGCGGCTGTCGCGACTGCGCCACCTGTAACAGCGTGATGTACAGGTGGCGCAGCAGCAATAACTGACGTGGTGACACTGCTACCACGGCTGATGCGTACTGATTCTTCGCCTTCATGAATCTCAATTTCATTGATGCCTGATTCTTCAAGCAGCTCGATGAGTTTTTTAACTTTTCTAATATCCATAGAGTACTAAGCCTGTCTAGAGGGAGTGTTAACAATTATTTTGGCAGCACTGCCGATGATCATTTTTTGTCGAGCAAAGCGGCGCGAGTGCGATGTGGTTGTGCCACATAAACGAGCAACAACGCCGTTGGGTGAAAAATGATCATCGGCGCTTCGGGTTGAGTCTAAAAAAACGCCATACCGCGTTGTTCGTCGCTTATTTGGAATCACCAAGTTTCTCTCTTCTTGCCTTGCACCCCGAGGGCGCGTTGTCTGGTACTTTTTTAGGCGCAACAGTGTTGCCAAAATAATTGTTAACACTTCCTGGTAGTGGACCCCGCAACGGCTCGCAGATAATTATCTGCAGCGTTGAGGGCAAGTTCATAACCGTGTGCGCCAAGGCCAGTGATCGTGCCTAGGGCCTTGGCGGAAAAATAAGAATGATGACGAAATGATTCGCGCGCGAAAATATTCGATAAGTGAATTTCAATAAATGGAATGTCTACAGCGCTAATTGCGTCGGCCAAGGCTATGCTAGTGTGGGTGAAAGCTGCTGGGTTAATAATCAAAAAATCGATTGCCTTAGTTTTAGCCTGCTGTACGCGGCCAATTAGCTCATGTTCGGCATTGCTCTGGAAAGCACTTAATTTATGCCCCACTTTGTCGGCGTTAGCCGCAAGATCGGTGATAATTTCATCAAGCGTGACGCGGCCATAAATATCGGGTTCACGGTCACCGAGTAGATTTAGGTTAGGGCCATTGACGACCAGAATGTGAGCCATTGATTGTTATTTCACCAAATTATCGAAAATAGCGGCTAATTTCGTTAAAAATCGCTTATTTCGCAAAAATTGTATTAAATGGAAGTTTGCCCTCTATCAATCGGCTTGTCTAGCGGTTTCTTGATGATTTTTTGGTTTATCTGGGGAATTCGGCGACGTTTGTGGTTTTTATGTGTTTGTATTGTTTTTCGTCCTTGTTGGTCGAGTTGCTAGCGCTCTATTTAAAGCATCTTACAATAAGTTTCTAATAATCTCTTCTGCATCTTCGTGACTCATTGCGCCTAGTTGTGTGTGGGCTATTTCGCTGTCGCGATTGATGATGACGGTGTAGGGCAGGATGCCGAATTCGTTGCCGTAGGCTTCGGCGATGGGGATAGTTTTGCTGGGGTGGACGAGTATTGGGTAGTTGATCGGAATCACAGCGAGAAATTCTTGTACCGGCAATAGGTCTTCGACAGCGATGCCGACGAATTGTAGACCTTGTTCACCATAGGTATTTTGTAGGTCAACGAACGCGGGTATTTCGCGTAAACAGGGTTCGCACCAGGATGCCCAAAAGTTGAGCACTAGGACTTTGCCATCCCAGGTGCTGACGGTGCGTTTAATACCTTCGACATCGGGCAAGGTGAAGTCGGGTCGTTTGACTAGTTCGGTTGTAATATCGGCATCAGAAGCTTCGTTGGTTGATTCATCAGCACTCAAGTTTGCAGCGACTTCATTGGCTGCTGCTCTTTCAATTTTTACGGCTGCGTTAATTTTTGCTTCACGCGATTTTTGATAAAAGTGATTTAAGGCAACGCCTAGGCCACCAATTACAAATAGTGTAACGATAGCGATATTAATGGCACGGCCGTGCCCATTTTCTTGGCTCATAAATTTGATTGCGCTGTTTAGAGTGCTAGCGCTTTATCCACATGTTGTTTGAAGGGGGCGGCTTTTATAAAGCCAACGATTCGATAAGGTTTGCGTTCTTTACCTTGGGCATCATAAAACATTATTGATGGTGGGCCGGGGATATTAAAGTGTTTCATGAGCGCTTTATCGATATTATCGTTAGCGGTGACGTCAGCTTGTAGTAAGACTACATTACTCAACGTTTGTTGCACCGCGGGGTCTGAGAAGGTGTATTTTTCCATTTCTTTGCAGGCGACGCACCAGTCGGCGTAGAAATCGAGCATGACGGCTTGGCCGTTTTGACTGGCGCTGATGACTTCATGTTGTAGGTCATCGACGCTTTTGATGGTTTTAAATTCTAGCTCATGATTTGATTGTGCTGAGCCTACTAGAAAGCTCACTCCATGCAAGGGTCTGGTGACATCATGGCCGCCGCTGACTGCGCCGAGCATGACGAAGCAACCGTAAATGAGTAAGGCGATGCCACAGCCTTTGCGAAAACGCTGCCAGCCCATGGCATTATCTAATCGATCTAGTGCGCCAAGATATACTGCGCTGAATATAAATAGTAACGACCACAGCAACATAGCTATCATATTTGGGACAATGCGTTCTAGCATCCACACGGCAACGGCTAATAACATGATGCCGAATGCAGCTTTAATGCCGTCCATCCATGCGCCTGCTTTGGGGAGGAGTTTGCCTGCTGAGGCGCCTATCGCTAATAACGGCGCACCCATGCCTAGACTCATGGCAAACAAGGCGAGCCCACCTAATACGGCATCACCACTATTGCTGATGTAGATGAGTGCGCCGGCTAAAGGTGCAGCTACGCAAGGCCCAACGATCAGTGCTGATAAGACACCCATGATGGCAACACTAATCATGCTGCCGCCTTTTTGTGAGTTGCTAAATTGGGTTATTTTGCTTTGTAGTGCATTAGGCATTTGCAGTTCGTAAAAGCCGAACATGGATAATGAGAGTGCGATAAAGATCAGCACGAAACCTGAGATAATCCAGGGGTCTTGAAACGCCGCTTGTAGGTTGGCGCCAAACAAGCCTGCTAACACGCCGATAACGGTATACGTTAATGCCATGGCTATGACGTAGACGAGTGAGAGCATAAAGGCATGACGTGTTGTGAGTTCTTTGCCTTGGCCAATAATGATCCCTGATAAGATCGGGATCATGGGGAAGACGCAGGGTGTAAAGGCGAGTAATAAGCCGATACCAAAGAAGGAAACTATGATGAGCCACAAGCTACCGCCGGCGATGGTGGCAGCAAACTGATCTTGTTCTGAGACAAATATTTCTTCGCTATTGCTGGCTGTATCACTACTCGATGTGGTTAATGAGGCTTGGGTCAGTTTCGGTAAATCGATATCTATAATTTTCTTTTGCGGTGGGTAGCAAAAACTGTCTTCGACACAGCCCTGATAATAGGCTTGGAGCTGGATGGTTTGCGCCGGGCCTGCATCACGAATGATGGGCAGTGTAATGACGGCTTCGTGGAAATAGACTTCGGTATCACCAAAGCTTTCGTCGTATTTCTTTTTGCCTGGTTTAAATTGTGGCTCACCAAGTTGGATGTTATTGGCTTCGCCGTCGATAATTTCGAAACGAAACTTGTCGCGGTACATATATATGTTGTCTGCGATGATCCAGCTGGCTTCAATGGTTTGGCCATTGGTGGCTTGTGCATCAAATATAAAGGCTTCGCCGGGTGACAACACGGTTTGTTCGGCTTTATTTAAACCGAGTTCGTCGCTGAGTGCGCGCAATCGATCGGCAAGATCACCCTCTACGGCATTACCGGCTGCGCTGGCAATTTGCAGCGGCGCTATACAGCAAAATAGCGCGAAGACGAGGCTGTAGAATCTGTGTATGGGTTTCATGGTCTATTTATCGGCTCCATTGGGGCCAGTATTGATTGTGGTGGCGCTATTGATCCAGCTGAGATAATCCTGCGAGCCAGCGACGATGGGTGTTGCGATAATCTCTGGGAGATCGTATTCATGATGTTGTTTAACTAGTTTGCTCATTAGCTCTAGTGACGAGGTGGTCGTTTTAATGATCAGCATGCTTTCATTATCTTCTTCGATTTTATTTTGCCAGCGGTATATAGAACGTACATTACCCACAATGTTCACACAGGCGGCGGCTTTTTTTGTCACCAGGATACGCGCCAGATCTTCAGCCTGTTGCGGCCCGCAGGTGATGTAAACAACAACTGGTTTATTATTGCTTGGGTCGTCGTCGGCGACCATTTTAAGTTTTAATTTCGCATTTGAATCAGGAGCTTGCATGGTTTGGCAAGATGACATAATGCGTGTCTAGGCGCAAAGTTTGTTGAACAAATTTGCTACAGCATCACATTGTGACTTGTTATTGGCTGCTTGTGGCGCTACTTTAACTGATATGTTCCCGTTTCGACTCTTACTTACTCTATTTATTGTCGTTCCGCTGATTGAGATCTATCTATTGATTAAGGTCGGCGGTCTGATTGGCACCTTGCCTACTGTGGCCTTGGTGGTGTTTACCGCTGTGCTCGGCACTTTGCTGCTGCGCTGGCAGGGGCTTGCCACCATTGGCCGGGTGCAGACGAGCTTGGCCGCTGGGCAGTTGCCAGCCATCGAGATGATGGAGGGTGTGGTATTGCTGCTGTGTGGCGCTTTATTGCTTACCCCTGGGTTTTTTACCGATACTTTGGGTTTCTTATGCCTGATTACACCGCTACGCCGTGGTGTGATTATGGCGGTGATGGGTCGTTTTGGCGCCATTATTCGCCCAGCTGGTGGCCCGGGTCGTAGTGATAAAAATAAGCCTGGTCAGTCTGGGGCGGCGACTCTTGAGGGCGAATACCGTCGCGAAGACGACTGATTTTTCTGCTTTGCTAGTTCTTCAGCGATAATTAATCCAATTTATTTTCTCTGAAACCCTTGACTCTGTCTGTTTCGCCCCTATGATTGTTAGCACTCAATGAGGGTGAGTGCTAACAATTGCCTGTGTAAGCGGTTATTGTTCTAGGCACGGTAACTAACTATTTGATTGTTAACGGATTTTTAGGAGAAGAAAATGAACATTCGCCCATTACACGACCGGGTTTTAGTACGTCGTTCTGAAGAAGAACTAAAAAGTGCTGGCGGTATCGTCATTCCTGGTAATGCAGCAGAAAAGCCTGCTCAAGGTGAAGTGCTTGCAGTTGGTAAAGGCATGATCTTGGAAAATGGTGATGTCCGCGCGATGGACGTTAAAGTTGGTGACAAGGTTATGTTTGGTAAGTATTCCGGCAACGAAGTCAAAGTTGACGGTGAAGAGCTTTTAGTTATGAAGGAAGAAGACATCATGGGTGTGATCGAAGGCTAAGGCCACTTGATCTCGAATTGATGCTACGTGTATCCCTCAGGGCGGTCTTAAAAAGAACCCTTGGGGCACAATCCAGAATTTAAGAGGAAATATTATGGGTGCAAAACAAGTATTTTTTGGCGAAGACGCACGTTTTCGCATGGCCAAGGGTGTCAACATTCTTGCCAACGCTGTAAAGGTAACGCTAGGTCCTAAGGGGCGTAATGTTGTATTAAGCAAGAGCTTCGGCGCTCCTACTGTAACTAAAGATGGTGTTTCGGTTGCTAAAGAGATCGAGCTGTCTGATGAGCTAGAAAATATGGGTGCTCAGATGGTGAAGGAAGTTGCTTCACAAACTTCTGATATCGCTGGTGACGGTACAACTACTGCGACAGTATTAGCGCAAGCTATCGTTCGCGAAGGTTTGAAAGCGGTTGCTTCTGGCATGAACCCTATGGATCTTAAGCGCGGTATTGATAAGGCTACGCGTACTGCCGTTGAAAAATTAGCTGAGATTTCAGTCCCTTGTACTGATGAAAAATCTATTGCTCAGGTCGGTACTATTTCTGCTAACTCTGACCTAGCTATTGGCGAGATCATTGCTGATGCAATGGCTAAAGTGGGTAAAGAAGGTGTTATTACCGTTGAAGAAGGTTCTGGTCTTGATAACGACTTAAGTGTTGTTGAAGGTATGGAATTTGATCGCGGCTACTTGTCTCCGTACTTCGTTACTGATCAAGACAATATGATTACAGAATTAGAAAATCCTTACATTCTTCTTCACGACAAGAAAATCTCTAGCATTCGTGATTTGATCCCAACTTTGGAAGCCGTTGCTAAAGCAAGCCGTCCTTTGTTCATCATCGCTGAAGATATTGAAGGTGAAGCACTAGCCACTTTAGTTGTTAACAACATGCGCGGTATCGTTAAAGTGTGTGCGGTTAAAGCACCTGGTTTTGGTGATCGTCGTAAAGCCATGCTTGAAGATATCTCTATCTTGACTGGTGGTACGGTTATTACTGAAGAGTTGGGTATGAGCTTAGAGAATTCATCTGTTGATGACTTAGGTTCTGCTAAGCGTATTCAAATTACTAAAGAATCCACTACTATCATTGATGGTGCTGGTAAAAGCGCAGACATCGAAGGTCGCGTTAACCAAATTCGCGCTCAGATGGAAGACGCTACTTCAGACTACGACCGCGAGAAAGCACAAGAGCGTATTGCTAAGCTTTCTGGTGGTGTTGCAGTGATTCAAGTGGGTGCTGCGACTGAAGTAGAAATGAAAGAAAAGAAAGACCGTGTTGACGATGCATTGCACGCGACTCGTGCTGCGGTTGAAGAAGGTATTATTGCTGGTGGTGGTACTGCATTAGTGCGTGTCCTTTCAGGTATGGGTGATCTTAAAGGTGATAATGCTGATCAAGACGTTGGTATTGCTATTTTACGTCGTGCGATGGAAGAGCCTCTACGCCAGATCGTAACCAATGCTGGTGACGAAGCTTCTGTTGTATTGAACAAGGTTGCTGAAGGTTCTGGTAACTTTGGTTATAACGCTGCTAGCGGTGAGTATGGTGATATGGTCGAAATGGGTATTCTTGATCCAACTAAAGTAACGCGTAGTGCATTGCAAAATGCGGCTTCTGTTGCTGCATTGATCATTACTACTGAGTGCATGGTTGCTGATGCTCCTGATGATGGTCGCATCGAAGCGCCTGACATGGGTGGTATGACGGGTATGGGTGGTATGTAAATACCCCACTTTCTAGTTAGAAAGTCAGTTAAAAAGCCTCGCTGAGAAATCAGCGAGGCTTTTTTTATGCCATTTTAAAAGCCAATAGCCGGTTTAAATTTGACGGTAGTTTGCGGTGTATTAGTGACAAGATCACAGACTTATTGGCCGCCCTTCTTTACACTAAAATCACGTAAGAAGGAGGTGTGTCATGAGTACGAAAGAATGCGGCGATTGTGGTTATATAGGCAAGCCTTTACACGATGAATACAGCAGTGTTTTGATCGATGTGTTTGCTTGGGGTTTTGGTTTGATTGCTGCGTTTATTACGGCAAATATCTATCTTGTGATCATTGGCCCGGTTGTGACCATATGGCATTTGCTGACGTTTCATTCTCACCGTTGCCCGAAATGCGGTAATTGGGAGATGCGCTCTGAGGGAATGCGCTAGCCTTCCCAAGAAAGTGCTCTTGGGGCGCATCGCGTACACGACGACCATCGCAATCATGGTTTAGGGCACCGTTAAGATTTTAGTGCCTTTATCATATGGCTGACATGATTCGCCTGATTAGATAGGTATCTAATCAGGCGAATCATGTTGGTCGACTTACATAGACATTTGCCCGGTTTTACGCACCTCGACAGGGTCTTCGTCATGGTTTTGTAGGGATAAGCCACCAATAGATCCGCTGCCACTATCTTCTGTATCTTTTTCTTCCAGGCTGATCCGTAGGCGCAGATTGTTTTGCGAGTCTGCGTTACGTAATGCTTCTTCTAGGGAAATTTTGCCGTCTTTATAGAGTTTATAAAGTGCGGCATCAAAAGTTTGCATGCCGAGATTTTCGGACTTGGTCATGATGTCTTTGATTTGCTCAATCTCACCTTTAAGAATTAAATCTTTAACAATCGGTGTGCCCAAAAGAATTTCAATGGCAGCGGCACGCTTACCGTCTAGTGTTTGTACAAGTCGCTGCGAAATAAAGGCGCGCATATTCAATGACAGATCAGAAAGTAGCTGTTGTCGTCGCTCTTCTGGGAAGAAGTTAATAATACGACCAAAGGCTTGGTTGGCGCTGTTAGCATGTAGTGTTGATAACACTAAGTGACCCGTCTCAGCGAAGGCGATAGCGTGTTCCATCGTTTCGCGATCACGAATCTCGCCGATTAGAATGACATCGGGCGCTTGTCGTAAGGTATTTTTTAGCGCGTCAGTATAGCTGTTGGTGTCAAAACCAACTTCGCGTTGGTTGATAATCGATTTTTTATGGCTATGAACAAACTCGACAGGGTCTTCGATGGTGATGATATGACCACCACTGTTAGTGTTGCGATAATCAATCAGCGATGCCAGCGAAGTTGATTTACCCGAACCGGTTCCGCCGACAAATAAAATGAGGCCGCGTTTTTCCATGATCTGTTTTTTGAGAATTTGTGGAAGCCCAAGATTTTCTAGGCTTGGAATGACGGTGTTGATCGAGCGAACGACCATACCGACTTCGTGGCGTTGTTGAAAAATATTGACACGGAAACGACCAATCCCATGTTCTGATACGGCTAGATTCATTTCTGGGGTGTGCTCAAAAGAGGCTTGTTGCTCTTCGTCCATTAGCGCCATAGCCATCGCTTTAACGCGGCCTGGAGGCAAAGGTGTGCCCTCAATCGGTGTTAATACGCCCTGCATTTTGATGCTTGGGTGGGCGCCTGTAGTGAGATACAGGTCAGAACCCTCTTTTAGAACTAATATCTTGAGATAATCTTTAAATTCCATGCGTATATTTACCGAATTTATTGTTGGAAGTCTGTACTAGGGGTTATCGGCGTATGTTTATTGCGGCTTTAATGTTGAAAACACTAAAACTATGTCTCTGAAGTAGGTAAAATGGAAGGATTCGGGCATCAGAACGTGACGTCCATCACAAAATGAGCGCCCTGAGTGATTGGCGATAGCCAATTATGAAGAAGTACTCTTGGGGTGCGCCCTGAGTGATTGGCATTAGCCAATCATGAGTAAGCGCTCTTGGGGCGAGCTTTAGGAGCGCTGAATCAATTAATAGCTTGCGATGCAGGCATAACAAGAGGAATGATCCATGATGATGGATGATCGCGACGGCGTCATTTGGTTTGACCGCGAGCTGGTGCCTTGGCGCGATGCCAAGATACATGTATTAACGCATACTTTACATTACGGTTTGGGTGTTTTTGAAGGCGTGCGCGCCTATAAAACTGAGCGTGGTGCTGCAATTTTTCGATTAAAAGAGCACACCGACCGTCTATTTGATTCGGCTCATATCCTTAATATGGCTATGCCTTATAGCAAAGACGAAATCAATCAGGCGACAATACAGGCGGTCGCTGAAAATAATCTGGATTCGGGTTATATACGACCAATGTGTTTCTATGGCTCAGAAGGTATGGGCTTACGAGCCGATAATTTGAAGACGCATGTGATAGTTGCCGCTTGGGAGTGGGGTTCTTACATGGGTGATGAGAATATGGCCAATGGTATTAAGGTGAGAACGTCCTCCTATACTCGTCACCGCACTAATATTACAATGTGCCGCGCAAAAACTAATGGTAATTACGTTAATTCGATGATGGCGCTGAGCGAGGCCCTGGCTGTTGGCTGCGATGAGGCTTTGCTGCTTGATGTCGATGGTTTTGTTGCTGAGGGTAGTGGCGAAAATATTTTTATTATTAAAAATAATGTTTTATATACACCTGATTTGAGTTCGGCTTTGGCAGGTATAACACGTGATACCATGTTTACTTTGGCACGTGAGTCAGGCTATGAAGTGGTTGAAAAGCGTATTACGCGTGATGAAGTGTACGTAGCTGACGAGGCATTCTTTACAGGTAGTGCTGCAGAGGTAACGCCGATTCGTGAGTTAGATGGTCGAGCCATTGGTGCAGGTGGCCGTGGCCCCGTGACGAAAGAGCTGCAGGCTTTATATTTTGACCAAGTGCACGGACGCCGTACTGAGCATAGCGAATGGTTAAGTTATGTTAACTAATTTATTTCTCGTAGCCGTTATTATTGCTAGGCACTGAAAAGTTAAGGGGTATCATTTTGGCGCAGACAAATACATCTGGAAATACTGATCTAATTGAGCCCAATGCAGAAAACCGCTATGAGGTGACTAAGTCTGATTTACCACTTCACTGTCCGATGCCTGGTATGAGTCTATGGAATTCACACCCACGCGTGTTTTTGGAGGTAGAAGAAAAAGGCCAAGCCAAGTGTCCTTACTGTGGTGCTGATTATATTTTGGTTGGTCAAGGTTAGATCGATTTCTAATTACAAAGCTTTACTATAATAATTCATAAAATGGGTGTTTTTAGGCTTGAGTATTTTAGATGTCGCCTCGGTAGATATAATCTTTTATCGAAAGAGCTTGGTTGGCGAAGGTGTTTAGGCGATGACGTTTAGTGTTGGCGTGCAGTCTATTCATACGCCTTTGCATAAAGCGATTTACTTTTCTTTGATTGCCGTATTTCTCTGTAGCTTTATATCAAAAGCGGCTATTAATATTTTTACCGGGCTCGCTTACATCGCCGTCTTGGTTTTTCTGTGGCGCGATGGGTTTCGTTTGCTGCGCACCTATTCCTGGTGGGTTCTTTTTCTGTTGCCGTTGACGCTTGGGTTGTTAACCTCATCGTTGACTGCTGCAGGCGGCATTGAAGAAATTGGCCGGTTTTTGGCAAGGTTCAAATTCTTCCTACTACCACTTGCGATTATTCTTGTGGCCCGAAATGAAAAAACATTTCTTGGTCTGTTTGTCGCCGCGTGGGCGTCAGCATTGGTTGCCACGTTATATGGTGTCGGTCACGCCGAGCAGCGGAGTCTTGGAGCGTTTAATGGCGTGCTGTTTATTGGCCGTAATGCCGATATGCTGCTTATCGTTATATTGACGATAACAGTGTTTTTATTCGATAAAGATTTTCGAATGCGGTATCAAAAATGGATATGGTTACTGTTGCCATCCCTGTTGATATTTAGCTATGGACTGTTAATGAGTGGCATTCGTGGCGCTTGGCTAGGCTACTTTGTCGGCGCGTTAACCTATGGCTTGATGTTTTGCCGTAAGTTATTAGTGGTGCTCACCATCATGATTGCGATGGCTTTTCTGTTTGCCAATGAAAGTAAGCTTATGGATGAAGCCAGATCGATTTCTGATGTGAGCGATAATCATTCCAATAGTGCGCGTTTGCAGCTTTGGCAATCTGGTTGGGATTTTTCACAGAATCAATTTTGGTTGGGCAGTGGGCGCTCAGACCTAGAGCAACGGTTTGTTGACTATTTGGATGATCAGCCACTTGAGTATCAGCAGACCCATGCTTTAGCCGCTCTCTATCCAGGAGACTTCCATAATAGTTATTTGCAGATACTGGTGGAATGGGGAGCACTGTGGTTTCTGCTTATGACCGTTTGTGGAGCGCTACTGTTTTACAATCTCTATCAATCACTGATGCAGGTGTCACCTGGGCACAAGGCTTATGTGCATGCGGCTATAGCCGTCTCAGCAGGCTATTTGTTCTCGCAATTTTTCCACGGCGAGTTGTATTCCTATGGAACCATTCTCTATTTATTGGTGCTCACGGCTGGGCTGGCAGCAGGGCGTTGGCAGGGCTGTAAAGAGCAAATTGCATGACGAAAGCAATGACTGAAAAAATTAATGCTCCATTAGTTTCGCTTATGATATCGGTCTACAACCGTGATGATTTTTTGCATCTTGTGCTTGCTTCGATTGAAAAGCAGTCCTGCCAAGATTTTGAATTGATTGTCGCAGAGGATGGTCAGCACGATTCTATTGCAAGAGTGGTGGAAGAACACTCACTGCAAAGCAAGCTATCTATCAAGCACCTGTCTCAGGAAGATAAGGGGTTTCGCAAAAATAAGATTCTGAATCAGGCTGTTTGTGCTAGCCAGGGAAAGATTTTACTATTTATTGATGGCGATTGCATTCTACACAAGGACTACATTGCGACGATGCTACGGCACGTCAAAAAAGGTATATGCGTATTTGGTCGCCGTGTCATGCTCGACCAACAACTCAGCAAGCAATTGCTCTCTGTTGGCAAGGTTGGCAAGTTAAGCGTGTTGAGAATACTGTTTTCAAACAGTCGTCATAAAGAAGAAGCCGTTCGTTTTCCACTGTTGCGCTCAGGGAAAACCCGGGGCTTGAGAGGACATAGTTTTTGCTTGACCAAGGCAGACATGCTTGCCATTAACGGCTTTGATGAAGACTTTAATGAGCCGTATTTTGGTGAAGACACAGATGTGGAAAGGCGATTGAAGTTGGCGGGTGTCAAATTAAAATGTTCGCGTTTTGCCGCATTGCAATACCATCTTTATCACAATGCGGGTAGCAGGAAGGTTTCCTGGGATATTAGTGAAAAAATATTTCGACAAAAGGCGATGATAACCGATCCAGTCTGTGTTAATGGCTTGGACAAATATCTACCATAAATACGCGGCGTTATTAAGGGTGTTTACCACGACATAATGTTAAAAGACAAATCACTTGGTTTATCCGTTATTATTATTACCAAGAATGAGCAAGACAGGCTGCCTAGATGTCTCGGCTCGGTGGTTGATATTGCGGATGAAATTATCGTGCTGGATAGTGGCAGCGATGATGATACGGTTGCAATTGCAAAAATATATACTGACAAGGTATATGTTACAGATTGGCCGGGTTTCGGGCCTCAAAAACAACGCGCTTTAGAGCGCGCCAGTTACGACTGGGTATTGTCGATTGATGCCGATGAAGCCTTAACGCCCGAGCTTGCTGGGGAGATAAAAACAGTTCTCTCTAGCTCACCTGAAGAAATATCATTTAAGATGCAATGGGCGGTTATGCTGTTTGGTAAGCGCTTAGATCATGGTCGTAGTGCGCGTTATGTTGAGCGCCTATTTCGGCGCAAGGATGCACGTTTTAGTCAGGACTTGGTGCATGAGAAAGTGCTTTTGCCTAAAGGTAAAACATCGAATTTAAGGCATCGCTTATTGCACTATTCAAATCGTGATTTCAGACATTTGCTTGACAAGACAGGCTTATATGCTTCTCTTGGCGCTGAAAAGCGCCACCATGCCGGCCGTTATGGTGGAGGTCTTTTTGTTGCATTGTTAAGAGCAGTCTGGGTGTTTTTCCAAATATATATATTGCGTTTAGGTGTTCTTGACGGTGGCCATGGCTTTTTAATGGCGATGATTTATGCACAATATACATTTAATAAATATGCAGGAGCATGGGCAATGCGAGAGAGTGAAAAGCGTACCATGACGCCAATAAACGCAGATAAACTAATGAATATATTGGTATTCACTTCATCTGATAGTTCTTTTAATAGCTTGCGCCCGGAAGCAGAAATTTTTATTGAGTTAGCGAAGCGTGGACATCAAATAACTATCATTACAAATGAAGAGACAGAATATGGTCGACGTTATGTTGAGCAAGGAATTAAAGTCATAGACGGCACGCCAAAAAAGAAGATATGTCGTAGTTCAATTGAGTTGGTAAAAAATGAATTGGCAAGAAGGCCATATGATATTTTATTGGCGACTAACTCAAAATCGATACCTAATGCCGCCCTTGCTGCCAAAGGGGCTAAAGTCAAGCTGGTGACTTACCGTGGTACCACGGGTGGGCTTTATCGTCATGATCCTAGCGCCTATCTCACCCATTTGCATCCGCGTGTTAATGGCATTATATGTGTGTCAGATGCAGTGCGGCAGGATGTCGTAAAGCGAGTATGGAAAAATAAAGACAATGTCGTAGCTATCCATAAGGGGCATAAGCTTGAGTGGTATGATCAGCCACCGGGAGACTTGTCTGAATTTGGCATTGGCGCTGACGATTTTACAGTGATTTGTGCCGTCAATGCGCGGCCTAGTAAAGGGCTTGGGGTGATGCTGGAAGCAGCCAATAGGCTGGCAGATATTTCCAATTTACATTTACTTTTGGTAGGGAAAAATATCGATAAAGCGCCTTACACCGAGAAAATTGCTAACAATGCAATGCGAGACAGAATACACCTTACTGGTTATCGCCATGATGCGCCTCAGCTTATCGCCGCAAGTAACGTGCTAGTGCAGGCCTCGGTCAGTGGTGAGGGTCTGCCGCGAGCGATGATGGAGGCGATGAGCTCTGGAGTGCCGCCGGTGATCACCGATACAGGAGGCGGCAAAGAAGTTGTCGAAGACGGGGTGACGGGCTATGTGGTTCCAGTTAAAGATGCAGATGCTATTGCAGATCGCGTACGCAAACTTTATAACGACCCCGAATTGGTGGCCGCCATGTCACGGCGTTGCAAAGAAAAAATAAATAAAGATGTGTCGTTAGAGAAAACAGCTGGTCAATTTATTGAGTATTTTCAAAGGCTTGCTGCTCAGAAGTAAGCTTGTTGATTTACCACTTATAGTAGCCGAGTTTTTTGCGTATTTTGTAGCGTCTCAGAAGGTTAAGTGGTTTTTTCCTTAGACCACGGCAGCCGTCATTCATAAACCATTCGACAGCATCGAGCACTCTCTCACTTGATGCTCCATCAGTATTGGGGTGGATGGTTTTTGTGTAATCATCTATAGATTGCATAAGGCTGTTTGGTTTTGATAGCGCGTATTTTAGAAGGCTTGAAATTTCATTGTTGTTGTTTGTATTAAGAAAATAGGCGCTTTTAACAGGGTTGTTAAAAGTAACCACGGGTTTTTTCATCAATAAAAACTCATACATAATTGATGAGGCGTCACACAGCATTACGTCTGCTTGAAGTAAAATGGGTATTAAGTTATCGCTTTCGATGAAGGTAATTTTTTCATTCTGTATTGCCTTATAGTCAGCCACCACGTCTTGTTTCATCTTTGGGTGCAATGTAATAAGCCAGCGCCAATCTTCTTGTGATGCAAGCTGTTTTATAGTGGTTAGCAAATGTGGCGCAGAGCTTAGGCGATCAGAAAAAGTCGAGCTATATAGAATGGTCGGTTTTTTAGCATTTAATTTAGAGGTGGTATTTGTGAATAGCGGGTCAAGTTTAGGCCAGCCAGTTTCGATAGCTCTAAAACTATTGTGTTTTTCTGATAGCCTTTGAAAGGGTTGTGTGGTATCTGGTCCTTGAGTGCAATATAGATCGAAAAACCCACGAATTTTAAATTTATTTTTCTTTCCCGCAACATTAAAACCATGGAAGACGTTTACCTTGATTCCAGGAATCATGTAGGGGATGGCATCGCCGGGTGCATAACACGCATCAGGTGAGTAGTGTATAGCTTCTTCAACCGTATGAAGTCTAGTTTCGTCTTCTCGCAGGTAGTTGTAATTGAGTTCATCGCCAGCTAACAGCCACGCAACTTCCTCGCCACGTTTTCGAATAACGTCTTGTAGAGGGCGCAATATCGAATATGAATAATTTTGTGTAATAAAAAATAGATGACGCATTGGTTGATTATAGGAATAGCTGGTTGGGTCGCAGTGTATGTACAAGTTTAATATTAATTGTAATATACAGCGAAAAAATATTCGTATAGTGTATAGTCAAAAAAGCCTATATGAATAGTATTATTTTTAATACATGGTCGCGATGACGCTATTTTGATAAGCGAATATAGATATTAGAGCTGAAGGTGAAAACATGTCTAACGGCCAGCTATTTAGTAAGCTTCGGCGAGAGCTCTATAAATCTCTGTCGCGTGTTGGTTTGTCGAGAGCAGCTGTAAATTATGATGGCTTGCCTTTAGATATTCCAATCTTTCAAGGCCTTGGAGCAGACCATCTTGTCTTTCGAGACCCTTGGATGTCATCATGTTTGGCCGCTTTTTTGAAAAATAAGCCAGGTGTAGTTGTTGATATTGGCGTAAATATTGGGCTGTACCTGCTTAAACTTAAATCCTTTGATTTAGAGCGGGGGTATATAGGGTTTGAGCCGAATCCCGCTTGTAATTTTTATACGCAAGAATTAATTGCTATAAATGGTTTTCGCAATACAAGAATATTTCCTTTTGCCTTATCGGACCAAAAAGAGCTTAGAGAATTTTTCACTTTAAGGAAGGGTGATAAAATGGGCTCGCTGCATGAAAATGCCCGTACTGAAAAGAAAGGAAAAATCGCCACTAATTTGTTGACATGCCTTGGCGATGAGTTTTTTGAATTATTAATCCCAGATGCGATCTGTGTTATGAAGATTGACGTAGAAGGCGCCGAGCTGGAAGTGTTAACGGGGCTGCAGTCGACCATAAAAAAATATATGCCTTATATTTACTGTGAAGTGTGGAATTTGCCATCAGAGAGTGGTGCTTCTTGTCAAGATAAGAAGCGTCGTGCGGAAAGTATTTTGAAATTAATGACGGGAATAGGTTATTCGATTTTTGGTGTAGACAGAGAGAAGAAACAGTTGCATGAAATTCAGTCACCGTTAGAATTTAGTGCACGGTTTCTGCCTGATTATATAATGATGGATTCTTCAAATAAAATAAATATAGATGATTTTATGGAAGAGCATTAGCAAGCATGAATCACCCGATTTAATGTGGAGAAAATTCTTCTATGATAAACCGAAAAAAATGAGCAAATTATTATTTGTATTTATTGATGAGTGTTTGAGAGTTGGTGTTAATAAATACTCTTTTGTTCAGAGTTGCTAGCAGTAGCTCTTCATAGCTCAAGCTAATTTTAGTCGATAGTTATTTTCATGGCCAAATTTAAACATATATGTATTGTTAGATTGTCTGCGCTTGGTGATGTTACGCATGTGTTGCCTGTTATTAGCGCGATAAAAGACGCGTGTCCAGAGTGTAAGATTAGTTGGGTTATTGGGGCATTTGAAAAAAGGCTGGTTTCTGATCTGGCTGATGTTGAGTTTATTACATTTAATAAAAACCGAGGTTTTTCTGAATACTTTAGACTATATTCCTTGTTAAAAAATCGCTCATTTGATGTTTTGCTGCATATGCAATTGTCGCTGCGCGCGAATATTATTGCGAAAATGGTCAAGGCGCCTATTAAAATTGGCTACGATAGTCAGCGCTCAAAAGAAGGTCATTCTTTAGTGGTTAATCAACATATTAGTTATGTTTCTAATCAGCATGTGCTTGAGGTGCTGCTTAGCTTTTTAGAGCTATTGGGGATTGATAGAAAAATTATAAATTACGACATGCCTGTGTCAGCGTCGGCGATTGATGCGTCAAAAAAACTAGTCTCATCTGAACATTACATTGTGATTAGTCCAGCATCCAGCCATGAGCTTCGTAATTGGACAGCGAGTGGGTATGCGGCGGTTGCTGATCATTTGATACGAGAGCATGGCTTTGATGTAGTCTTGTGTGGTGGCAAGAGTGAAGCTGAAAAGAAACTAGGATTTGAGATAGAAAAAAAAATGCAATGCCAGGCTAATAATATTATTGGCCAAGATACGTTAGAGCAGATGGTCGTTATATTAAAGAATGCACTTTTTTTAATTAGCCCTGACTCAGGGCCAGCACATATTGCGAACGCCGTAGGGACGCCAGTATTAGGGCTCTATGCTGCAACTGATCCTCAACGCTCTGGGCCTTATCATAGCCGTCAATGGTGTGTTGATGCTTATGATAAGGCGGCGCAAGAGTTTTTGGGTAAAGATGCTTCGCAATTGAGCTGGGGTAAGAAAATCGAAATGCCCGGGGTAATGTCGTTAATTACAGCTGATGAGGTCATTGATAGGGCAGACCAATTATTAGCGAGTTTAGAGGATTAACTATTGCTGGGTTTTGCATAATCAGCATAAGATTTTTCTTCTACTACAGTTGATCCTAGCGCTACATTTATTTCTCTTTTCACTTGTGCGCGTTCGTCGTTAGTAAAATATACTGCGCGAGCGAGCGCTATAAATTCATCGCCAAAATCGCTGGCTCGTTCTAGGTCACGAATATCATCTTCGATAGCCCAAAGTTTGCCATTTATATTTTGTAAGGCCTGCCATTGCTGTGAAATATTAATTTCGCCTGAATTGCAGTCATCCCAAACTGAATTTAATAAAGTGAGTTCGTGGCGTATATTTTTCAGCTTTTCAGGGGCTGAAATTTTTTCAGATTTGATTTCAAGAATAGTTATTTTGTCTATGAGTTCACCAAATGAAATGGGTGTCATTGCCTCGTTCATATTACCTCGTTTGCCGTTTGCTCTTTATTGCGCAATGATTGCTATGTCGACGTATACTACATCGTGGGCCGTATTGGACTAGTTTATTAATCAATGAGCGTAGAAGAATAAGTGAGTCAGATAATTAAATCCAATGACCAGTATATCTTATTTGATCCAAATTACTGTTCGAGTGATGAGTGTGCTGAAATATTCTCTGTTGATTCAGTTCCCGATAAGGTCAGCAAGACGGGGCGTGGTGAGGCGATATTTTTCCGCTATGGTGCGTATGAAATGGTTGCTAAACATTATTTACGTGGAGGCTTGCTGTCTCACTTTGTTCACGATCAGTATTTCGCTTGTGATGTAGAGGCAACACGAGCGTTTAAAGAATGGCATTTGTTAGGGAAGATGCGTGCTCTAGGTTTACCAGTGCCCAAGCCTGTGGCTGCACGTGTGCTGATTCAAGGTTGTTTCTACCGTGCGGATTTGGTTACTGAGAAAATTAATTTGGCTAAAACATTGGCAGAAAAATTAACTGAAGTCAGTCTAGGGTATGAAGCTTGGCAAGCTGTTGGTGTGTTGATTAAACGCTTTCATCAGCTAGGTGTTTATCATGCCGATCTTAATGCAAATAATATTATTATTAATGAGCAACAAGAATTATTTCTCCTCGATTTTGATAAAGGTCAAATCAAGCTTGGTGAGGCATGGAAGATCAATAATATCGAAAGGCTTCTAAGATCCTTGCTCAAAGGCAAGAAAAAGGAAACGCAGTTTAACTTTGAAATGACCGATTGGCAGCAACTGCTCAAGGGCTATTCGGCTACTTGATAAGATGATCGATTAAAAAACTCTATGCCCACTTTTGGCTGCTATTTGCTTGATTAGTCCGAATATTTGAAGCGTCTATGTACCCAATAATATTGCTCGGGGTATTGGCGAGCAATGTTTTCTATCAGTAAATTAATTTTAGTTGCGTCAAGTGTTAAATCGTCGCTAGGAAAGTTTTCTATTGCAGGCAATAAGCGTAATTCATAATCAAGGCTATTAGATTTACGTATTGGAAAATAGGGTACGACAGGTGCACCACTGAGTTTAGAGATGCGCGAGGTGCCAGGGTTGGTCGCGACGTTGTGACCAAAAAAAGGTGCTTGAATGCTATTGCGACCGCCATAAGCTTGATCTGGTGCATACCAAACAATGGCGCCTTTTCTCAAGCTTCGGAGCATTTGTTTGACGTTATCGCGGGGGATCATAGTTGCAAACCAGCGTTGCCTTGCTTTTTTCATGGCTAATTCAATGACTGGGTTTTCGTGTGGGCGATACATGCCGTGGATAATTTTTTGGGTCTCACGCTGTAGTAAAGCCCCACCTATTTCTAATGAGGTGAAATGCGCGCTGAGAAGCAGTACTCCCTTACCTTGTGATAAAGCTTGGTCTAAATTTTCAAGTCCTGTTATGTCAATTTTTGCGGGAATTTGATCGCTGCGTTTCCACCAAGTGATTAGCATTTCCATGGCCATGATACCGAGCGATTGAAAATGAAAGCGTGCGAGTGCCTCGACTTCACTGGGTGTTTTGTCAGGGAAAGCGCGTTCTATATTACTTTTGGCGACTTGACGACGGCGGCTGACTAAACGATAGAGTAGGCTCCCTAGTGGTGGGCCAAGCGACATTAGCAATTTCGCTGGCAGCAGCGTTATGCAGCGCAAGATGGCTACTACGAGCCAAGATAACCAGTGGCGTGGGTGATAGAGGTCGGCGTGTTTCAATGTTATTGTAGGCGTAAATAATAGATGATATGGGATTGAGCTAAAGCATACTATGCTAGCATATGTCTTTCTGTGAACATGGTCTACGCAGGCTGTTAATTGATGGATTGAGTGCTTGGCATGGCGATTATCGCTAGATTTTAGTCTTGCTTGTCAATTAATACCCGGTCAGATTGCTAATGCGTTATCTCTATACTTTACTCGCTTTACCCGTAGTTATATTTTTTGAGCTTCGTTTGTGGTGGTGCGCCTGTTGGTCAAAGCAGGCTAATCATTCTTGGCGACAACGTCTGGGTCAGACCCCAGTTTTTTCTGTGCCCCCTATTTGGCTGCATGCCGTATCTGTTGGCGAGGTGCAAGCGGTTTTACCGCTGCTTAAACGAATTATTGATCGTTATCCTGATACGCCAGTACTTGTTACAACGATGACATCAACGGGTGCAGATAGGCTTAAACAAAGTTTGGGTGAGCACGTAACGCATTCTTATATCCCTTACGATTTACCTTTTGCGGTGAAGCGCTTTATTCGGCGTAGCCAACCCTGTATCGGACTTATTATGGAAACTGAAATTTGGCCGAATCTTTATCATTATGCAGCGCAACACTCTATTCCACTGATGTTAATTAATGCGCGTTTATCTCAGCGCTCAGCACACTCATACCGCAGGTTTCGAGGGTTAACATCCAGCACTTTAGGGTGTTTGGATATGATTGCAGCACAGGCGGCTGCTGATGCGGAGAGATTTATTAGCTTAGGTGTGCCGCGAGAGCGCGTGGTTATGACAGGGAATGTGAAGTTTGATATTAGTATTGCGCCAAGTCAGCTAGAAGAAGCTGAAGCCATACGTCGGATCTGGGGTAGCAATCGCTCAATTTGGATTGCAGCGAGTACTCACGAAGGTGAAGATGAGCAAGTGTTAGAAGCTTTTAATTTAGTACGAAAGATTGTGCCTCAGACATTGTTAGTATTAGTTCCGCGTCATCCAGAGCGCTTTGATAGGGTCGAGGCGCTGTGCCAAGATAGAGACTTAAATTTAGTCAGGCGCAGTTCTGGAGCGGTGTGTGACGATGATACTCATGTTTTTTTTGGCGATACGATGGGTGAGCTAAATATGTTTTATGCGGCGGCTGACGTTGCCTTTGTTGGCGGTAGTTTAGTGCCTATAGGTGGGCATAATCTATTGGAGCCCGCAGCAGTTGGTTTGCCGGTTATTATTGGGCCATACACTCATAACTTTGAATACATAAGTGAGTTGTTGCTGGACAAGGGTGCGGCTAGGCGAGTTATGGATGCTAACGAATTAGGTTTAGCCGTTATCGAGTTTTTAAAAGAACCTAATTTAAGAGATGATGCAGGTGAACAGGGTAGATTAGTCATCGAGCAAAACCGTGGTGCAGTTGAAGCGGTAAAAACTTTAATAGCTAAACGGCTTGACGTGATTGTAGGAAATTAAATGAATAGGGTTGGGGGCAGTTTACATTAACGTGCAAGCCAACGATTGACTTCTCTAATGTCATTATTGCTCAATGTGCCAGCAGCTTGCTTTAGGCGCAGAGTATTTAAAATATAGTCATAACGCGCTCTTGCTAAGTCCCGTTTTGCACCAAACAAAACACGTCGGGCATTCAATACATCAACGGTTGTGCGAGTACCAACTTCTAACCCCACTTCATTGGCTTCTAAGGCACTTTGGCTGGATTTTTCTGCTTGAACGAGTGCTTCTACGCGACTAATGCTAGCGAGCACGCCGAGATAAGATTCTCTAACTTGGCGTACTACGCTGCGTCGTTGCTGTTCCAGAAGCTGATTTGATTCTTCTAAGCGTGCTTGTGCTTGGCGAGCTTGCGAGAAAATACGGCCGCCAGCATAAAGGGGTACATTTAGTTCTAAACCTAAGGCAGTGCTGTCGATTTCGCTGCCACCAAGGCTGCCACCAGCAGAGACGTTGTTTGATCGGCTTGCTACAATATCGATAGTGGGGTAAAGCCCAGACTTTGCCCGATCGATAGCATGGCGTAAGTTTGTGCTGGCAAACTCTGCGGCTATTACGGATAGATTGTTGTTTAATGCAACTTCAACCCAGCGTTCGATGTTTTCTGGGTCAGGAGAAATTAGCGGTGTGTTGGCTATTAGAGGGGCTAAAAACTCATGATCGTTACTCGTTATTTCACGTAAGCCTTCGCGCGCATTTAGCAGAGTATTGTCTGCATCAATTTCATCGGCAATGGAGAGGTCGTAGCTCGCTTGTGCTTCATTGACATCGGTAATTGGGATCAGGCCAACTTCAAAACGCTCATTAGTTTGTTCAAGTTGACGAGCGATCGCTTTTTTTTCTGTTTTAGCAAAGGTGACATTGTCTTCTGCGGCGAGTATGTCAAAGTAACGTTCGGCGACACGGACAACGAGGTTTTGCTCGCTACTTGATAAATTAGCTTTGGCTTCACCGACAATGGCGTCGGTTTGGCGTCGCTGCACAATGGAATCACGGTTATAGACCGGTTGAGTCAGACTCAAAGTATAGCCATGAGAGTTAAAGTCTTCGTTACCGCTAAATATACTGCCGGCACCAAACTGGCGGTCTTGTGCATTATCGGTCGTGTTAACACTAAAGCTAATATTTGGCAAAAAATTCGCACGCGCTTGCGGTCGGGACTCTAATGCAGCAGCGTAGGCCGCTTTTGTTTGATTAACCTGTGGGTCATTTTCTAAGGCTAGGCTAAGAACTTTTTCTAAATCGTCAGCCTGTGTATTGAATGTGAGGCCGATAGCACCGAGCAAACACAGTATATGAACGGGCACTTTCTTCATGTTGGTTATGACCTTATTAAGCGGCTGCAGCCGCTTAAAATACAAAACGGGAAGGTGTTGAAGCGTTTTGCAGTGGCGCTAGGTCTGTTTCAAATAAGCTTTGTTTTACCCATTCGCCCATGGTGACGCGGGTGACGAGCAGCGCTTCCATAATGGGTGCTTGGCCAACAATAACAAATAAACGACCGCCAACATTAAGGCTTTTCTGAAAGGCATCTATGTATTGTGGTAACGAGCCTGTTATGGCAATTACGTCGTAGGTGGCCTCATCGGTTTTCCAACCGTTTGAAGCATCGCCATGTTCGAGGGTGACATTACTAATGTCATATGCCTCGAGCCGTGATTTCGCTTGAGCCAGGAAATCTTCGTGGATATCAACGCTAGTCACGTGTGTAGCCATTTTTGCCAGCATTGCTGTGACATAGCCACTGCCAGTACCAATTTCGAGTACCTGCTCATTATCTTTGATGTTTAATGCCTGGACTAAGCGTGCTTCGACCTTAGGTGGCATCATGACTTCGCCATGGTCTAGCGTAATGCTAACGTCAGCGTAGGCTAACGATTTGTTACTGTCACTGACAAAATTTTCACGATGCAGCATGTCCAATAAATCTAAGACACGCTGGTCGAGCACATCCCAGGGGCGGATTTGCTGTTCAATCATATTAAATCGAGCTTGAGCAAGTTCCATCATCATTACCAATAGCGATCAAAAGTATGGCTATTTTAGCTAGCCTAGCAGTAGGACGCCAGTGTCATCATAAGGTTCGTGTGATTTGTCGGGCTACGGTGGTATTCTATGCCGTAACAAGTGTTGCGGGGGTGCCTTGATAGAACTAGGCTGAGAAAGACCCATTGAACCTGACCCGGTTAAAACCGGCGGAGGGAAGCAGCTAGACGATCGCCTGCTGCATTCTTTTTCTTTCTCTCATTATTCCCTGCCTGATTTATTTCTCTAGGAGCATGACCATGAGCGCAATTAAAGAGCGTGTACTTAGTCAAACAGCGCAGGTTGACAAGGCTGCCATCGAAAATTTTCCCAATTCACGCAAAATTTATGTCGAAGGCTCGCGCCCTGATATCCAAGTGCCTATGCGAGAAATCACCTTAAACGACACGCCTTTGACCATTGGCGTTGAACATAACCCAGCGGTCGTAGTTTATGACACATCAGGCCCGTATACCGATCCGAATGTAAAAATTGATGTACGTAATGGTTTGGCTCCCATGCGTACACCATGGATAGAAGAGCGCGATGACACAGAAATTTTAGAGCAGATCAGTTCCGAATACGGTCGCCGTCAAGCTGAAAATCCAGATTTAGTCTCTATTCGATTCACTGCTCAGCGACCTTCGCGACGTGCCAAAGCTGGCGCAAACGTCACGCAAATGCATTATGCCAAACGCGGCATTATTACGCCTGAGATGGAATATGTGGCCATTCGTGAAAACCAGCGACGTGATCAACTCGCAGAGATTGCTACAGATGTGAAAGGTGAATCATTTGGCGCATCGATACCCGCTCATGTGACGCCAGAATTTGTCCGCGAAGAAGTCGCCCGTGGTCGAGCTATTATCCCGCTAAATATTAATCACCCGGAAGTAGAGCCAATGATTATTGGTCGAAACTTCTTAGTAAAGATTAACGGTAATATTGGTAATTCAGCGGTGACCTCGTCGATTGAAGACGAAGTTGAAAAAATGACATGGTCGATTCGTTGGGGCGGTGATACCGTCATGGATCTTTCGACGGGTAAAAACATTCACGAAACACGTGAATGGATATTGCGTAATTCACCTGTGCCTATTGGTACTGTGCCAATCTATCAAGCTTTAGAAAAAGTAGATGGTAAGGCCGAAGATTTAACATGGGAATTATTCCGCGATACATTAATAGAGCAAGCCGAACAAGGCGTTGATTATTTCACTATCCATGCTGGCGTATTATTACGTTATGTACCACTAACAGCAAAACGCACGACCGGTATTGTCTCGCGTGGTGGATCTATTATGGCGAAATGGTGCTTAGCGCATCACAAAGAAAACTTTCTCTATACCCATTTTGAGGATATATGCGAAATCATGAAAGCCTATGACGTGTCATTTTCATTAGGTGATGGTTTGCGCCCCGGCTCCATAGCTGATGCCAACGATGCAGCACAGTTTGGTGAGTTAGAAACGTTAGGCGAGCTGACAAAAGTTGCATGGAAACATGATATACAAACGATGATTGAAGGCCCAGGGCATGTGCCTATGCATTTGATTAAAGAGAATATGGATAAGCAGCTTGAATGCTGTGATGAGGCGCCGTTCTATACGCTTGGTCCACTCACTACAGATATTGCTCCAGGTTATGATCATATCACCTCAGGGATTGGGGCAGCCATGATAGGCTGGTTTGGCACGGCGATGTTGTGTTATGTCACACCAAAAGAACATTTAGGCCTGCCGAATAAAGAAGATGTAAAAGAAGGTGTTATTACTTATAAAATTGCAGCACATGCTGCAGATCTAGCCAAAGGCCATCCTGCTGCACAGGTGCGTGATAATGCATTGTCAAAGGCACGTTTTGAATTTCGTTGGGAAGATCAATTTAACCTAGGCCTTGATCCTGATCGTGCGCGTGAATACCACGACGAAACCTTGCCAAAGGACTCAGCTAAAGTCGCCCATTTTTGTTCAATGTGTGGTCCGCACTTTTGTTCAATGAAAATTACTCAAGAAGTCCGCGAGTACGCTAAACAAAAAGAACTCGAGGACGATAAGGTGTTAGAAGAGGGGATGGCAGAAAAAGCCAAAGAATTCGAATCACAGGGTGCGCAGCTCTACAGCAAGGTCTAATTAGTTATGGGGAGTAAGAATAAAGACGCAAAAATAATTCCGATTAAGCCTGAAATGACATCGGCAACTAAATGTGGTTTTTGCGAGGGTGCTAAATGTTGCCAGTATGTGACACAAGAAATTGATACGCCGAAGTCAAAAAAAGATTTTGACCATTTAATGTGGACAATTTCTCATGATAATTTGCAGTTATATAAAGATGATGACGCTTGGTATTTGCTGATTACCGGGAAATGTGCTCACCTCTTACCTGATGGGTGCTGTGGCACTTATGAAACGCGGCCACAAATTTGTCGTGATTACACCAACGACTATTGTGAATACGACCAGCCAGCAGAAGAAGGTTTTGAGCTTTATTTTCGTAATGATAAAGAGCTCGACAAATATTGCCGTAAGCGTTTTAAAACGTGGGATGGTCGCCACGAACAGTGGGCAAAAAAAGAGAAAAAAGAAAAGAAGGCCAGTTAATCCTTTGTTGGATATAAGGCATCAAAATATTCAACGTTTTGGTATGTTGTAATGTTGTTTGCTGGTTTTTGTGAATCAGGTTTGTTGACAGCGAGTAGATGGCGGATGCCAAAACGTTGCGCGCAATCTAATACCGATAAATTATCATCAATGAGCAATGTTCGCTGTACATTAAATTGTGTTTTTAATTTTAATTGCTGCCAATAGCCAAGTTCCTCCTTCGGTTTGCCAAATGTCTCTGAGCTGTATACTTCATCAACATGTTGATGAATACGGGTCTTTTTGAATTTTAGATTTAGGCTGTTGTGATCGGCATTGGTTGCAATGATTAGCCGCTTGTTTTGGTTTCTTAAAAATTTGAGAAAAGGTAATACTGAAGGTCGTATTGTAATTTTATCGGCGACTTGGTGTTTGAGCGAGACGACATCTAGTTGCAGTCGTTCACTCCATAAGTTCGTTAGGTACCAACTAAGCTTTCCGCGATGTTGATTGAGTTCCGCCTTTAGAAACGCATTGGCTTCGACCAAACTCATGCCATGATGCTCAGAATAACGCAATGGTAAATGCTCAGACCAAAAATGGTTGTCAAAATGTAAGTCGAGCAAAGTACCGTCAAGATCGAGCAAAATGGTATCGATCTGATGCCAATTAATCATTACTGGTAAACTCATTCAATAGATTTAAAGTAGGATACTGCAAGCGCTATGCCGAAGACACTGCCACGTATACTCAATAAGTCGACTATTGCACAAACACGGTTATTCAAAGTAGAAGCATTGGAGCTGGAGTTTAGTAATGGCGTTGTGACTCACTATGAGCGCTTACTCAGTAGCTCAGCCGGAGCGGTTTTGATAGTGCCGATGTTAGACCGAGATACGGTATTGCTTATTCGTGAATACAGTGCAGGTGTTCATCGTTATGAGCTGGCCTTGCCAAAGGGCCGTGTGGAAGCTCAGGAAGATTGGTTGGACGCTGCTAACAGGGAGATAAGAGAAGAAATTGGTTATGCCGCGCGTTCGCTTGAGCATTTGCGGACTATCAGCATTGCCCCGGGTTATTTAAGTCATGAAACACAAATCATTTTGGCGCAAGACTTATATGAAAGCAGATTAGAAGGTGATGAGCCAGAGGAAATTGAAGTGATTCCTTGGCGCTTAAGTGAGATCGATAAATTGTTAGCGGGTGGTGAGATAGGCGAGGCCCGCAGTATTGCTGCGTTATATATGGTGCGAGATAAATTAAAGGGAAGTTAAAAATGTCGAGCGAAGACTTCAATCAGTATTTGCCCTCAGTAATAGATATTGCCAAGCGTGCTGGGGGAAATATAATGCAAGTTTATAATCGTGAGTTCGAGATAACGGAAAAAGACGATCATACTCCGTTAACAGAAGCAGATATGGTAGCGCATAATTGCATCGTAGCAGGTCTGGAAGCGTTGACACCTGATATTCCAGTTTTATCAGAAGAGTCGGCAAAAATACCTTTTGCAGAGCGCCAAACTTGGAGCCGTTACTGGTTAGTTGATCCGCTTGATGGTACAAAAGAATTTATAAAGCGTAATGGTGAGTTTACTGTCAATATTGCGCTAATTGATAATCATGATTCAGTGCTCGGAGTGATTTATGTGCCAGTGCAAAAGCTAAGCTACTATGCTGTGCGTGGATATGGGGCATATAAACAGACCGATGGTAAGGAAGCCGTAAAAATATCAAGTAAGAAGTGGGAGGGTGGCGCGTTAAAAGTTGCTGGCAGTCGCTCACATAGAGGTGATTCGCTCGATGGAATGCTTGAAAAAATTGGTGACTATGAAATTATTAGTATGGGTAGTTCGTTAAAGTCATGTTTGGTTGCTGAAGGCGTGGTGCATATTTATCCGCGGTTTGGGCCAACCTCAGAGTGGGATACTGGTGCAGCGCAATGTGTGGTAGAGGAAGCAGGTGGGCGTTTGACTAAGATGTCGTTTGAGACACTAACATATAACACCAAAGACTCATTACTGAACCCGTGGTTTTTTGTTGCAGGAGATAAAGATATCGACTGGCAGCAATATATTACAGACCCGGATGGCAAAGTGGCTTAGTCAGAAGGCGAAGGTTTTACTAAACCGAATTGAGAATTAAAAAGCAGTCGTGGTGTTTCGGATTATAGTGAAACGCCACGACTGCTATAGCTACTAAGTTTAAGTTAAGTCGAAACGGTCAAGATGCATCACCGTCGCCCAGGCCCAGACAAAGTCTTGTACAAACTGTTCTTCCGAATCAGCACAGCCATAAGCTTCAGCAATCGCACGTAATTGTGAGTTTGAACCGAAGATCAAATCAGCGCGTGTCCCCGTCCATTTGACTTCGCCTGTTACGCGGTCACTGCCTTCGAAGACCTCATCATCTTCTGAAGTTGCTTTCCAGGTTGTACTCATGTCGAGCAAGTTCACGAAAAAATCATTGCTTAATGTTTCAGGTCGTTTAGTGAAAACACCATGTTGGCTGCCATCAGCATTGGTATTTAAAACACGCATGCCACCAACAAGAACAGTCATTTCAGGTGCGCTGAGTGTTAGCAATTGTGCGCGATCAATTAATAGTTCTTCAGTTGATACGCTGAGTTTTGTTTTGAGATAGTTGCGGAAACCATCAGCAATGGGCTCAAGCACAGCAAATGATTCAACATCGGTTTGTTCTTGTGAAGCATCGGCACGACCGGGTGCAAATGGCACGCTGACATCATGACCAGCTTTCTTGGCTGCTTGTTCAACACCAACGCAACCACCGAGAACGATAACATCAGCAAGAGAAACGGCTTTACCGTCAGATGCTGTTTTATTAAAGTCCTGCTGAATGCTTTCTAGTGTATGCAGTACCGTGGCTAATTGAGAGGGTTGGTTGGCCTCCCAATCTTTTTGTGGTGCAAGACGAATGCGCGCGCCATTAGCACCGCCACGCATGTCAGAGCCGCGGAAGGTTGAGGCAGATGCCCAAGCGGTTGCAACCAGTTGCGATACGGACAGCCCTGACGCAGCAATCTTACTTTTGATATCAGCTTCGTTTTGATCATCAATTAGCTCATGTTTCACTGCTGGAATAGGGTCTTGCCAAATAAGCTCTTCGGCAGGAACCTCTGCACCGAGGTAACGTGCACGAGGGCCCATGTCACGGTGAGTCAGTTTGAACCAAGCACGAGCAAAAGCGTCGGCAAGCTGATCCGGGTTTTCATGGAAACGACGGGAGATAGGCTCATAAATAGGATCCATTCTCAGGGCCATGTCCGCAGTCGTCATGATAGGAGCGTGACGTTTTGACGGGTCATGTGCGTCTGGTACGGTATCAGCTGCAGCACCATCTTTAGGTATCCATTGATGCGCACCAGCAGGGCTTTTCGTTAACTCCCACTCGTAACCGAAGAGCGTATCAAAAAAACTATTATCCCAAGTAGTCGGAGTGGGTGTCCAAGCGCCCTCGATACCACTGGTGATGGTGTCAGCGCCTTTGCCACTGCCCAGGCTGTTCTTCCAGCCTAGGCCTTGTGCAGCAATGCCAGCCGCTTCAGGTTCAGGGCCAACATTAGCTGGGTCGCCGGCACCATGCGCTTTACCAAAGGTATGGCCACCAGCGACTAATGCGACAGTCTCTTCGTCGTTCATCGCCATGCGCGCAAAGGTCTCGCGAATGTCACGTCCGGAAGCAACAGGATCAGGGGTGCCGTTCGGTCCTTCCGGGTTGACATAAATCAGCCCCATTTGTACCGCAGCGAGAGGATTTTCAAGATCGCGATCATCTGAATAACGTTTGTCACCCATCCATTCTGCTTCTGAGCCCCAATAGATATCTTCTTCGGGTTGCCAGACATCTTCACGGCCACCGGCAAAACCAAAGGTTTCAAACCCCATAGATTCTAGAGCACAGTTACCCGTCAGAATCATCAAATCAGCCCAGGAGATTTTCTTACCGTATTTTTGTTTGATTGGCCACAGCAACATACGTGCTTTATCAAGGTTACCGTTATCTGGCCAACTGTTTAAAGGTGCAAAGCGCTGATTGCCCGTTCCAGCACCGCCGCGGCCATCCATAGTGCGGTAGGTCCCAGCACTATGCCAAGCCATGCGCACGAATAATGGACCATAGTGACCATAGTCAGCTGGCCACCAATCTTGTGAGGTAGTCATGAGCTCGTTAAGGTCTTTTTTTAATGCAGCGAGATCTAAGCTTTTGAATTCTTCAGCGTAGTCGAAATCATCATCCATTGGATCGGATAAAGGAGAATGCTGATGCAAAATATTGAGTTTCAGTTGGTTTGGCCACCAATCTCGGTTTGAAGTACCATTACCTGCTGAGTGTTTACCCGTGGCGCCAGTGAATGGACATTTGCTCTCGTCAGACATATTGTCTCTCCTGATGGTTATGCTAAGTTTTTAATCACGCTCTAGTTATAGTGCTTCCATGCTTATCTGACCAATTCATTTTTCCGAAGTTGCTGATAGGTATTAGTAAAGGCCAGATCATTAAAGGATTACTTAAATTTAGAATAGCCTTTGATACATAAAATTTCACTATGCTATATCGTAAAACTATTTGTTAATTTTAGCTATTTTTCCCATCTTGAAGAAATATTGCTGCTGAACTCATCCCAAGCACCGCGTGCCGCAGCACCTAGTTTTTTACCAATTTTTTTCTTTTGCTTATATTCGATTTCAAATAAATCTGAGTCTTTACTTTTTTCTAGCAAATAATCATCGCTAGTCATGAGCTCGTCGACGAGCTTTAACTCTAATGCTTGTTGGCCATACCAGTGATCACCTGTGGCAACTTGTTCAATGTCGAGCTCTTCTCGGTGTTCGGTAACGCTGGCTTTAAATAAGTCATGCACTTCTTCTAAATCTTGTTTTAATTTGGCGCGATCTTCGTCGGTATTTTTGCCAAACATAGTGATGGTGCGTTTATATTTTCCAGCAGTGATTTGTTCAAAATCGACGCCATGTTTTTCTAGCACTCGGCGAAAGTTAGGAATTTGAGCAATGACACCGATTGAACCAATAATGGCAAAAGGGGCAGCAATTATTTTGTTAGCGGTTGAAGCCATTAAGTAACCACCACTGGCAGCAACTTTATCGACGGCGACGATTAAGGGGATTTCTCGTTGTCTGATGCGTAACAATTGTGAAGCAGCGAGGCCATGTTCGTGAACAGTACCACCTGGATTTTCAAGGCAAACTAAGACTTCGTCGTCTTTGTTGGCAATAGTCAGTAGTGCAGTAATTTCTTCGCGTAAAGAGGCTACGGCGCTAGCGCGTATGTCGCCTTTAAAGTTGAGAACGAATACACGCTTTCTATCAGCCTCTGACTTTTCTTTCTTTTTGGCTTTGGTTTCTTTTTTATGTTCCTTGTTCGTTTTCTTTAACGCTTTTTTATTTAACACCTCATGTTCTAGTAGCTGGCGCATGGTGTCGTATTTTTGATTGATACTACGTACAGTCAGGCGCTCGGCTGTTTTGTCGCGCCGACCTAGTGAAAAAATAATCGTTAATGCAACGACTAATGCGATTAATAGCGTTGCAGTTTTGGCAAAAAATAAACCGTATTCGATGAGTGCTTCTATCATAATAATTTCCGTTTACTCGACCCAGTCGGCAATAAAAACATTGGTTTCGCGTGGTTTTTCATTATGGCGGTTTGAACCCCATACTAGTTTCTTGCCGTCACGAGAAAACATAGGGAAGCCGTCAAAGTCTCCAGTATAGGTTACACGTTCAAGTTCTTTAGTATTGATATCTACTAGGTATAAATCAAACTCTTGTCCTTTTGGGTCATCGAGATTTGATGAAAAAATAATTTTTTCACCTGATGGATGGAAGTAGGGGCCAAAGCTTGCTTTGCCAAAGTCAGTAATCTGCTGTTTGTTTGAGCCATCGACATCCATGATATAGAGATCAAGCGAGCTTGGTCTAATAAGACCTTTATTTAATAGCCGTTGATATTCAGCGAGTCCTTCAGCGTCATTCTCAAAGCGACTCGCACGCCAGACAATTTTTTTGCCGTTAGGTGAGAAAAAGGCACCACCATCATAACCAGGTGTATCGGTGATTTGATTTAAGTTGCTACCATCCAGATCCATTGTCCAGAGTTCGAGGTCACCGCTACGAACACTGGTAAAAACGATTTTATCGCCAGTGGGTGATATTACGGCTTCTGCATCATAACCTGGCTCATTGGTTAATTTGGCAACGATGTTACCGTCGAGATCGCTTTTATAGATGTCATATTCTTTCTCCAGGCGCCAAGTATAGCCCTCGCTAAAATTGGCTGGCGGTGGACAATCTTTTTTACCCTCATGAGTTGATGCGTAAAGAATGTATTTATCATCGGGGTAGAAAAATGAACAGGTGGTAACGCCATCACCCGTACTGAGTAATTTCTTGTCGCTACCATCACTATTCATAGAATAGATTTGGTCACATTGTTTTGCTGCATCGCGTGTAGTCGCTTGAAAGACTAGCTTGCTATCGTCATACGAAAAGTAAGCTTCAGCGTTTTGACCGCCGAACGTTAGCTGTTTAATGTTCGCTAAATGCGTTTCACGATTATCGCCGAGTGATTGTGGTTCTGGCTCAGTAGCAGGCTCGCTAGCTGGGTTTGATAGGGGTTGAGGATTAGATTGTTGCGCAGTATTGTTTTGCTTGTTTTCAGTGCAAGCGACGAGTGAAATGAGGCAAAACAGGCCAAAGGTCACCGTTAATCGGCGTGCCCGATACGGTGATAAATAAGACGAAATCATTAAACTACCCCAGAAAGTACGATCAGAAGCGATATGGATAGCTAAAGTGTACGAGAGTTCGTTTAATTTCGCGACTGTTGTGCCTAAGCCGGTGACCATCCTTGGTCGTATAAATGCCTTTTATTGCCTGTTTTTATTTTTAGAGTTTGATTTCCACGCCGGCGAAAAAGCTGCGATCAATGCCAGGGTTAAACACTGAGCCGCCAGTAGTCGCATTGGTGGCATCCGATATACCATTTAGATTGGAAGCCGTGCCAGTATTTGATGCAAACGTTTCATCTTCTAGGTTGCGTGCTTCTAAGAATACTTTGAACCAATTATTGGCTTGGTAAGAAGCTTTTAAGCCGTAGATGACATAGGCATTGTTGCGTACTGTATTGGCAAAGTCGACGTAGTGGCTGTCGGCATATTGGATGGTCGGCCCAATACTAAAGCCAGATTGGTTATGAAATTCGAATTCAGCGTTAGCGAAATTACGTGGAATGCTTGGAATTTCGTTATTGCTAAACAAGGTGTCATTGTTAAATTTAAAGTTATTGTAAGTGTAAGCAGCAATGACGTTTAGCCACGGAGTGAGCGCACCAGATATGCCAAATTCAACACCTTTATGCACAGTGTCGTCGGCATTTGAAGTAATAGTGTCACCGTCTTGTAGTGGGTTTTCTACGGTTAAAATTTCATTCTCAATATCTGAGTAATATACGGCTAATTCGTAATTAAGATTTCGTATATTGCCACGTGTACCAATTTCAAAAGTCATCGCAATTTGTTCGTCAAGAATACCTTCGGTTGTATTGTCGAGATCTATCGCGAAGGCGCTAGATGTGGGTGCCTCAAAGCTGCGACTCAAATTTGTAAAATATTGATTGTTTTCGGTAGGCGCCCAAATTAAGCCGATGCGTGGGCTTAAGCCAGAATAGTTTTCTTCGCGCTCGCCGAATTCGTTACTACGTAGGTCAAGTTCGCTCGATTCGCGGCGCGCGAATATGGCTTGAGTGCCGACAATTGCATCGACCGTGTTATTCAGTGCGATAGTATCTTGAATAAATAATTCCAAGCCAAATGATCGTGAGTCACCGCGTTCAGTAATAGAGCCCTGGTTAAACAGTACGCCTGCTGCAAGGCCAAAATTGCTAGAACGCTGATCATTAGATTCGCCCCAGCTTGCTAGTGCGCCGTAGATTAAGTTATGGCGCTCACCAATCGGCTGCTCAACGCGAGTGCTAAACGTCGTATCGTTTTGGTCTGATAGCAATAAAGCGAAGCGTAGCGGGTGAAAAAAGTCTAAATGTTGAAAGCTCAAACCAAAATCTGCTTTACCGCCGTTTGCAAGTGGCACACTATGCTGCGCTGAGATTCGATATAAATCAAAGTCCCGTTGCGAGTTAACAAGTTCTGATCCAGCATTTGCTTGTGAGGCGTCCTCTTCTAATTGTTCTAATGTTAAAGAGCCTGGCAATTCAAGGTTGTTATCTTGTATGTTTAAATGAATACGTGTCTCACTGCCTGAGCCCCATTGGTAGCCTACGTTACCGTAAAAACGTATGGTGTCTTGTTCAGCATTATCTCGAAAACCATCTTGTGCGATACCGGTTAGTGAGCCATAGATATCCCATTTGTCATCAATCACTTTGCCGTTGGTAATTTGAAAACGGCGATAAGCATCGCTGCCAAGTTCAAGACGCTGAGTGAAGCCATCGACTGTGCGTGCGGTGGGTGAGATAATATTGATTGCTCCACCTAAGGTCGCAGCGCCAAATTCTAAGGCATTAGCACCACGATAAACTTCGATTTGTTGGGCGACTAGTGGCTCAAGTAATTGTGGGCGAAAGTTACCATCAGCTTCATTAAGGGGTAGGCCATCGCGAAGTAAGCGAATGCCTCGTGTGTTGAATGTTAATGAGATACCGGAGCCACGGATAGAAAGCCGTGTTTCATCTGAGCCAAAGCGACTTTGCGCATAAACACCAGGCGTTAATCTCAATGAGTCTGCGATATCCCGAACTGCACCATTACGAAATTGCTCAGGGTCGATAACGGTTGTACCGCCGGGCACTGCATTAAGTTTTTCTTGAGATAGCTCTATCGATGGTGTCGTTAAGCTTTGTTCAGTTTGTTGGCCTTCAACCAAGATAGGTGAGAGCTCGATCTTTTTTTCAGCATATGCAGTGGTTGATGACAGCACAGCAGCAACCGCCACGGTAATTGAAAAATGACGCATGTAAGTACCCTAGTGGAATTATTATCAGAAATTTTGTGGCGTGATTATAGTGAGCAATCGATGCTCCGGGAATGTGGCATATTGTCGCACCCTAGGGTTTTGTCAGTGTCTTTAGACTAGGATGCTATCTTTGGTGAATTGTCTATTAAGGTTGGGGGCAGTAGTTATGAAGATGTTTGCGACAAAATGTTTGTTCTTGAAAATAATTTTGCTTGTCGCAGTTATTAGCGTCTGTTGGTCAGGTATTGTGCTAGCAGTTCAATCTCAAGATAAGCCAAGTGATAAAATACATCAGCACGGTGCAAGCAAGGTTGCACATTCATTAGCATTGCGTTGCGCTTCACCCTTTGCCGTGCCATCGGTCGACTGTGCTAAGGCACCTATGCCTATTTTTTCTGCTGAGGGTGATCTATGGTTAAGCTTTGTTAGTCATGGCCACGTTTATGTCGCACGTTCAGAAAATTTAGGTATAGATTTTTCTGTGCCAGTAGCAGTAAATCGAGTGCCAGAACATATTTACGCGGATAAGGAAAATAGACCGAAATTAGCTTTTGGTCATGAAGGCGAAGTTTATGTGTCATGGACGCGTAAACGTAAAGCGAAATATAGCGGTGAAGTACGTTTTAGTCGTTCCTTAGATCAGGGTGCTACATTTGAAGCATCAATGACGCCCATTGATGAGGGTGCGTTGACTAGCCATCGTTTTGACAATATGGCTGTCGATAAACAAGGTCGCTTATATCTTGCTTGGATTGATAAGCGTGATAAAGCTGCTGCGGATGCTGAAGGTAAAGAATATCCGGGTGGCTCAGTTTACTATTCCGTTTCAAGTGACAGTGGTGCTACGTTTACGCCTAATATAAAAGTGGTTGATAATAGTTGTGAATGTTGTCGTATGCGCATAGCAAGTGCAAACGATGGCAGTGTGCATGCGCTATGGCGGAATATTTATCCGGGTTTTGCCCGCGACAACGCGATGGCGATTTTGTCAGGCTCTTCACTAGCAAAAGCTCCCGTTCGTGTGAGCTATGATGAGTGGCAGATTGATGCTTGCCCACATCATGGTCCAGACATTTCTCTTGATCAACACGATCGCATGCACGTTGCCTGGTTTAATGGTGGAGGTAAGCGCCCTGGTTTGGTCTACGGTCGTTTTGACAGTCAGCAAGATCTATTGGAGCATGATATTTCTATCGATAGTTCTGCCGCTGCGAGTCATCCACGAGTGTTGGTGCTGGGTGATAAGGTTTATCTTGCCTGGAAACGCTTTGTTGGAGATGCCACTGAAGTGCGCCTGATTACGTCATTTGATGGCGGTGAAAGTTGGTCTGCCTACCAGGCTGTGGCGCAGACAAAAAATGAATCAGATCAGCTATTTTTGGTTAGTGATGGTGATAAAGCCTATCTGTCATGGCGTACCGATGATGAGGGCTATCGCTTGCTGAGGCTAGGCTCAAGTGATTAAAGAACTAGACATACGCCCATAATGATTGAGAAGTTCTCTGTTATTTTTGTGATCGTTTATTTGTCGATAAGTTCGGCATTGGCAAATAACATCACGTTATTTGAAGAAAGCAGCCTAGCTGATATTCTAGCCCAACGCGAAAACCGACCGTTTATCCTGGTGATCTGGTCAATTGACTGTGAGCCTTGCATGAAAGAGCTTGAGCTGCTTTCACGTTTGCATACAACGCAAATACACTTGGATGTCGTACTGATCTCAACGGACGGACCAGAACAGCTTGCAGAGGTTGGGGCTGTATTGCATAGATTTGCTATCACTGACCTTGATAACTGGTTATTTGCAAATAGTCACTCGCCACGATTGCGTTATCAAATAGATAAGCAATGGTATGGAGAATTGCCGCGCGCTTATTTTTATCTCGATGCCACTACGCGCCTTGCTCATAGTGGTGCACTGACTTATGAACAGATAGACCGTTGGGGAAAACTGAAAAAATGAGTTAATAACTCAACAGAACTTGGTTGGTGTCAGGCTTAGTAGTGTGGGCTTAACGTAATAGTGCGTAGCTCGCGTTCGTTAAGTGGCGGGCCGTCACCGCCATCGATGACGTTGAATGACAGCGTTTGGTCTTGTTGGTTGTACAGTGCTTGATAAAGTGCAGTGATTTGGTGTGACAATAAAATGTCATTGTCGCGAAACCCGGCCTGGTAGAGCAAACCATTTTTTTCAGGGTGTATTGCCAGTACTTGTCGACGTCTGTCATGGACCCGTACTTGCGGTGTACTAATCTTAAAGCCGTAAGTTGCTTCAATTTCCGGTGCGAGCTCAACTTGATAGAGCTCTGTTTGCTGGCCAATCCACCAACCCCAGCCGATAAAACTGCTAAAGACTATAGCCAATGTTAATAAGAGGTAGCGAAAGGTTTTCATAGTAGTTGCTTGGCTTATATTAGTTATTTAATGGTGCGGGGCAATTGTCAAGAGCGCTAAGATTGCTTTGTCAGCAGTACAGTATAGCGATTTGGTGGTTGGTTTGCTGTTTTTCATCCGAAACACGTTCTGTATTTTGTCATGACCTACTCAGTAATCGGCTTTTATTGCTAGGTACTGTGGTCGCACAACTAGTGCACTTTTCTGCAATGTATATTTCTTGGCTGAGCGATGTGTTGAATATACAGTCAGCATCACTGCAACTGTGGGCTCAGTGGTTGGTATTGGCCTTAGTTGTATTAATTATGATGGAATTACATAAAATCATTCCTCGCTATTTTTCAAAAAATGTAAACTCATCGTGTCCAGAGCTATAAGACGATTAGCAATGCAAGATAAGGCACAAGATTGAATAAGAAAATCGCTAATTTATAAAAAGCAATGGCTGAGTAATGAATGGCATCAAAGGTGTTGGTTGATAAATCGAACCAACGACTATGAAACTGATAAACCCAATCATGAGCATAAGTCAGTATTACAAACCAATAGAGTAAAATAGAATAATTAATGACCGCAGACCAGGCCAGTACATCACGTATGATTTCAAGTGTCATGTCGACTACTCCTGTCTAAATGGTGGCATGGCAAAAGCAATGCCGCTAGTTTTAACAATCATTGGTTTATTGCTTTGCTGCCAGCAATTAACCAATGCCGAAAACTTCTCTCAGTAAATATCCAGTTAAAAATGCGAGCGTGGCTGCAGCGCCACCTGTTAGCAATGTGCGCAAACCAGAAATGAATAAAGGTGTTGCGACATAAAGGCCTTTTATCATGCCAATGAGAAAAAACATTATTGCCGCGATGCCAGCACTAAAAATGAATTGTTGTTGTGGTGCTAATGATGTTGATAAAAAAGGCAGTAAAGGCATTATGCCAACTAAGATGAATGCAACAAATGTTGTCAGCGCGGATTGCTTAGGGTTTGATAGGGTTTTTTGTACGCCATGCTCTTCTGTCAGCATGGTGTCTATCCATACGTCTTGATTCTGAGTCAGCGTGTCGACAATATGATTAAGTGTCGCCCCATCAAAGCCCTTAGCTTGAAATAGCTGTCTTATCTCTTCGCGTTCGCCGTCTGGCACCTGTTGAACGTGCTCAGCTTCTATTAGCCTAAGACGATTATTATATTCATGCTGTGCTCTGACCGATTCATAATTGCTCATCGCCATGCTAAACCCATCAGCAATGAGGTTCGCTACGCCTAAGATCAATGCCACCGAAGACGAGAAGCCTGCACCAAGCACACCGGCAACGACGGCAAATGTCGTAACACAGCCATCTATGCCCCCAAGTACAGCATCAGAGATATATTGTGGTTTGTTAGGCGTGGCTAAACGTTTGCGTATCGCGTCAGGATGGTGTTGCTGGATGAGTGCTTGTTTATTCATAATTGTTCTCTTGTCAGTCTATTAAGTCGTGCAGTTATTCTTTCAGCCAGTAAAATGCGGCATTGACTTCCTCAAAATATTTAACTTCGCCTGAGATAAACCATGATGCTATTTTGGCTAAATATTTTTGCCATTTTTTCTGGCCTAGAATGGCTATTTTGTTAAAGTCTTTATTATGTTTGAGCCCCAATTTGAGATCGTCCCAGGCTGCTCTTAATTCCCAGCCTTCGAGCTCTAAGGCATCGACGAATACATTAACCTTGGGTGATTTGACCCCTTCTAGTGCCGAATCAATCAGTGGGGTGATTTTTTCATAATCACCGTGCGTGAGTTTTCCGACTATTCGCAATGTAAGAAAAAAATCTGTTTCAACGCGGTCAATGCCTATTGATAGGCCATGTCTAATGATGGTCATTGTTACTCTCCTTTTTGCTATGTGTTTAACGGTTTATTACATGTTAGACGGTGCTAAATTAAAACCATTCAGTTTTGTGTGTTTTCTCCAAGGCTAATCGCGTCAACACGGGGCCGGTTGTTTCAAAAAATACGATGTAAGCAATTACTATTGATAGTAGGGTTTGATGATATTGTGACGCTAGCAATAATAAAATAACGCCAGTGGAAAGGCAGTGATGACTCGGGGGTGACGTTAGTAAGCCAATTAATAGAAGCCCGCCTAGTGTTAGCCAAAACTCAGGTTCCTGTGTCATTAATAGGCTTTTCCGGCACTTTTAGGAAAATGGGCGGCGAGTTGGCAATAACTGAGTGCGGTGACACTAGTAACAATTGCTACCACTAAAAATGCTAGTGGCGCTAATGAACCTGATTGTTCAGCCACTTTTTCGACTAAGACATAGATGTCTGTCCCTAAAATTGTGCCAAGAGCATAGAATGTCAAAAGTGGTAAATCTATTCGACGGGCTAAGGTAGTGGGCCTAGCCATTTTTTTCACAGTGACTAATGGTATTGGAACTACTTATCCCTGCTTCATAGTCACTGATATTTTTTAGTGTGATGGTGGCAATATCATTCAGTGCTTCGTTGGTAAAAAACCCTTGATGACCGGTGACCAATACATTGGGAAAACCGATTAGTCTTGCGAACATATCGTCGTCAATGATTTGATCGCGTAGATCGTGATAATAGAGCCCCGACTCTTCTTCATAGACATCGAGTCCGACACCGCTAAAGCGTCCACGCTTAAGTTCGGTAATCAAGTCTGTTGTGTTAACGATAGCACCGCGACTCGTATTAATGAGTATGGCATCGTCTTGCATTAGTGATAAAGTCTTTTTATTCATTAAATGAAAGGTGCCAGGGGTCAGAGGTAAATGTAAGCTGACGATATTTGAGCGCTGTAATAATTCTGTTAGCGATACATAATTGACACCAAGGGATAGACAATATTCGTTCTCGATGACATCGTTTGCCAATAAGTGACAACCGAAGCCCGATAAGATTTTTGCTAAAACACTACCAATGCTCCCCGTGCCGACAATGCCAACTGTTTTATTGTTGAGATCAAAGCCGAGTAGGCCATCAAGTAAAAAATTTCCTTCTCTTACCCTGTTGTAGCTACGATGTAATTTACGATTGAGTGTGAGTATCATCGCAATCGTAAATTCTGCCACGGAATAGGGCGAATAATTAGCGACACGCATGACGGTGATGGAATTTTTTTTTGCAGCTGCGATATCGATATTATTAAAACCCGTGCAACGCAGTAAAATGAGCTGTACACCTAATTCAGCGAGTTTGTCTAATACCTTGGCGTTGAGTTCATCATCGACGAAACAGCAGATAGCTTGGAAGTCTTGTGCTAGTGAGGTGGTGTGTTCGTTGAGTGTTGCATCACTATAGACGAACTGATGTTTCTGGCCTTGATTGGCTTTTTTAAACGTGTCGTGAGTATATTGCGCAGCACTGTATACGAGCACTTTCATACGAACCACCTGGTTATTTTTTATTACACTTTTATGTTTCTTGGATCTTTACTGTTTGTAACTTCTCTTCTATTGCGGCAATGTTTTCTCGGGTTTTAAACAGAGAGTCTGGGTTTAAACTGATTGAATCAATATTGAGACTCACTAGGTATTCAGCAATATCTGGGTAGTCAGATGGGGCTTGTCCACAAATACCTATTGGGCGCTTATTGCGATGTGCGCCGGCTATGACTAAACGCATCATTTCTAAGACTCCTGGATCATGTTCGTCAAATTCAAACGCGACGATTTCAGAGTCACGATCAACACCAAGTGTTAATTGTGTGAGGTCATTAGAACCGATTGATAAACCGTCAAATAATTGGGCGAACTGGTCAATGAGAATGACATTATTGGGTATTTCACACATCACATAGACCTCAAGCCCATTTTCATGTTGTTTAAGGCCATGTGTCGCCATGCATTGCAGTACCTCTTCCCCTTCTTTGACGCGTCGACAAAATGGAATCATTACTTTGACATTATCAAACCCCATTTCATTGCGAACGCGTTTTATCGCTTTGCATTCAAGCCCAAACGCTTTGGCATAAGCTGGGTGGCTATAACGTGCGGCGCCGCGAAAACCGATCATAGGGTTATCTTCGATAAACTCAAAGCTATCTCCACCGATAAGGCTGGCGTATTCGTTAGTCTTAAAGTCTGACGTTCGCACAATCACGGGTTTTGGATAGAAGGCAGCGGCGATCATCGCAATGCCTTCTGAAAGTTTTTCTATAAAATAGTCAGTGCCGCTAGTATAGCCTTGTGTTAGCTCGGTGATGTGTTGGCGAGCTTTAGCGCTGCGGATTTTTTCTGGGTAGAGCAATGCCATCGGGTGCGCTCTAATCGTATTACTGATAATAAACTCAATGCGTGCTAGGCCAACACCATCACAGGGTAAATGGCTATAAGATAATGCATGTTCAGGGTCGCCGATATTAAGCATAATCTGAGTTTTTAGCTGTGCTATCTTTTTTATATTAATACGATTAGTAGTGAAGGCAAGACTGCCAGGGTAGACATAGGCGGTACTGCCTTGCGCGCAAGATACCGTGATTTCGGCGCCATCTGCTATACGTTGTGTTGCATCACCAGTGCCCACCACAGCAGGTATACCCAGCTCGCGAGCAACAATCGCCGCATGGCAGGTGCGGCCGCCGCGATTGGTAATAATCGCTGAAGCCGAATTCATTACTGGCCCCCAATCTGGGCTGGTGGTGTCAGTGACTAATATTTCACCTGTTTGGAATTGTGCTAAGTCCGCTTTTGTATTAATTTTTCTTGCTCGGCCGTGGACAATTTTATCTCCGACTGCGCGACCAGATGATAGAGGGGTAGTCGATTCCTTAAGTGTGTATTCGGTAATATGGAAGGCATTTTGTTGCGATATGATCGTTTCTGGGCGCGCTTGAATCAGATAGAGTTTGCCATCAATGCCGTCTTTGGCCCATTCCATGTCCATAGGGCAAGGTTTGCCTTTCTTGTCACTATAATGTTGTTCTGTTTTTATCGCATAGTCAGCCAGTGTCAGCACATCGGCATCACAAATACTAAATTGTTGACGGAGCGCCGCTGTTGTCTCAATATCTTGAATGGTTTCTTTATGGCTGGTTTCGGCATAAATCATTGTAGATTGCTTGTCACCTAGCCGCCGATAAAGCACCTTGCGATATCCTTGTTTAAAAGTAGGTTTGTGTACATAAAATTCATCTGGGTCAACATTGCCCTGTACTATGTTTTCGCCAAGTCCATAGGTTGAGGTAATAAACACGACATCTTGAAAACCGGTGTCGGTATCAAGACTAAACATAACGCCGCTACTGGCAATATCGGAGCGCACCATTTTCATTACGCCCACCGACATTGCGACCATCATATGGTCAAAATTATTATGGTCACGATAAGTGATAGCGCGGTCGTTAAAGAGGGATGCAAAGCAATGGCGGTAGGCGTCGATAAGTGCGTCTTCACCAATAATATTCAGATAACTATCGTGTTGGCCAGCAAAGCTTGCGGTAGGCAAGTCTTCAGCAGTGGCGGAGCTTCTTACGGCAACGCTGATATCGTTTCCGTATTGCGTTTTGAGTTGCTGATAAGCCTGTAAAATTTCAGTTTTTAATGCATCATCAAGACAGGACTCGTAAACGAGACTTCTAATTTTTTTGGCATATTTTGATAGGCTGTTAACGTCGTTAGGCTTGATTTTTGCCAATAGCGAGGTAATTTTTTCATTAATTTTTTGAGTGTTGCTGCGATATGCTTTTGCTGTCGTCGCAAAACCATTGGGTACATGAACGCCTAATGGGCTAAGTTGACAATACATTTCACCTAAAGATGCATTCTTGCCACCGACTATGGTGACATCATCAATTCCTAGGTCATCGAACCAACGAATGTTATCAGTTTGCTGCATAGTCTCTTTCCCCAAATAATCAAGTAGGTTATCGGTTGGTGCTGATGACATTCTAATCATAAATACGGGCTACTTGAATGTGATGCTATCCTTTCGTATTGTTCTTTACACGTTATGCAACGCTTCGCTTCAGGGTGCGCTTCTAAACGAGAAAAATCGATTGGGTTGCCGCAATCTATGCAAACCCCATAGTGTTTATGTTTGATTCTTTCTAGGGCGGTGTGAACTTCTTTTATTTCATTGCTAGCGTGATGCTGAGAGCAAATTTGTGTGTCGACGAGGGTGTCGGCAACGGATTCGTCACCACTATCATGAACTTCACCAGTAATAGGCTGATATCTAATGCCAGATGTGACGCCTGCATTTATGATGGATTGTAATAGCGCTGCTTTCTTATTGAGCAACGAGTTCAGCTGATTAATTTGGTCATCAGTTAAGTTATTTCTCGCCATATTACCTCGCTAAATTAATATTTCACGGGCTAATTATGGCTATAAAAAGCGTTCAGTTTATTGATCTAAATCAATAAACAACACGGTACTTTGTATAGAGTGATCATACGAACACATTGAAGTGAAGGTGTAGGGTGATATATGAGCGTTGCTAAAATGATCGCAGCTGTCGGCTATGGCCAAGAAGCGGAACAGCTTGTCCGACAGGCAAATTATATTGCTCGGTGTCACGGTGCTAAGCTAGAACTTGTTCACGTCGTTGAGGCGCTTAATGTTGTTGCTATACCAGAGGCCTATGGCTATATAGAAATAATGCCGGACGCGGCCAAGAGCAAAGCGATTGCCAATAAACGTCTAGAAAATATTGTTCAAAATGCGGGCGTGAAAGAAAAAGGGAGCAAACAAGTGCTTCGTGTTGGCATCCCTAAAAATGAAATTATTGACTATGCCAAAGTAATACACGCCAAACTTATCATTGTTGGTTCCCATGAAAAATCCTTCGCCGAAAAGATTTTAGGCTCTACCGCAAATGCGGTATTACATAAGTCACCGTTCAATGTTTTGGTGACTAAAATGAATACTACTAATAAACAAACGAATATTGACATTAAAAAATACAAGCGAATATTGCTCGCCATCGAATTTATGCCTGAAATCGAAGGGGTTGTTGAACAAGCAAAAGAATGGGCAAAAAATCATAATGCACAAATAAGCCTGGTTCACGTTATCAACCGCTCACCTATTTTACAAATGCCATTGAGTGAGTTTGAAAAAGAATTTGTTGAAAAAGTCAATTGGCAGTACAAGCAGCTCATCAATAATTATGATCTTAAGCCAACAAGTCATGAATTAATATTAGGATCGCCAGCTAGGGAAATAGCACGCTATGCTGATATGCATAATATTGACCTCATTATTATGGGTTCACATGGTAAAAGCGGGCTAGGTCTGGTGTTTGGTTCTACAGCCAATGCGGTTTTTCATCGAGCGACGTGTGATGTGTTGGCGGTAAGGTTAAAAGATTAAATTCTATATGGCTGTATAGCAGCGATATAAGGTAATGACATTGAAAGTAAGCAATGTCGAACTGTTTATTTAAAGGAGAAAGAACAATGAACCCAATACTCTATGAGCCTCAAAATTTAATGGGTAAAATTCAAGATGACGTCAATGATCTGTTTCATTCGTGGAAATTGGGTAGGAGGATGTTACCGCTAGCAGGGGAGTCTGACACGATTGTTAGTAGCGATTGGCTGCCGTTGTTAGATATTAAAGAAACTGACCAGCAATTCTTAATCAATGTTGATGTCCCAGGTGTTGAAATTAAAGACATCGATGTGAGTATGAATCACGGTATGCTGTCAATTCAGGGAGAGCGAAAATCAGAGAAAAAAGAAGATAACAAGGGTTATCATAGAGTAGAGCGGTCTTATGGTGTCTTCCATCGACGCTTTACCTTACCGGAAACCGCTGATTCAAATAAAATTTCGGCGAAAATTAAAGACGGCGTATTAAGCGTCGTGATTGACAAGAAGGAAGCTGAAGGCGCACAAAAAATCACTGTACAATCTGCCTGAAAGCGCTTGGTAACGATAGGCATACAGGGTTGCCAGAGGTAGCCCTGTGTGTATTACATTAATTGAGTTGTATGGCAAAAATTGCTATGCGACATGCCGCAAGCTATTCGCTGCTTCAAATTTGTGATCACTAATTTCTTGCAGACGAGTGAAGTCAGTAATTGTCACAGATTTGCCAGATATAATCAAAACCCCTTTGTTTTGTAAGCGCGTCAATAGACGGCTGATGGTTTCTACCGCTAGACCAAGATAATTCGCAATATCTGCTCGTGACATCGGTAGATTAGCCGTTGAATTTGTCTGGCTATTGGCGGTCGTGCGAGAATGCATGTCCAATATAAAATGAGCGACACGCTGTTCTGCTGTCATTTTCCCTAGCATCAATAGCATTTCTTGTTCGCAGATGACTTGTCGACTGATTGATTTCAGTAACCACCTTTGCAGTTTAGGTGTATTGTTTAATAAGAGCTCGTAATCGTGAAATGACAATGTGCAGACACTTGCAGTATCAAGAGCTTCAATCGTATAGCGATGTTGCTTCATATTGATAGCATCTACACCTAGTACATCTCCCGGCATAAAAAATCCGACAATCTGTTGTTCGCCATCACAGGATAGAAGGTAGGATTTGAAAAACCCAGAACGTACGATAAATAAGGAAACAAATTCATCGCCCATCATGACCAGTGATTCGCCTCGATGAAGCGGGTGTCGCTGTTTTATTTTTTGAGATAGCCGCTGCAAATCCTTGTCATGTAATTCTTTTGAGAGACAGCAATGCGCATTAACACAATGAATACATTTATAATCTTCTCTATCAGATAGCGAAGATGACGCTAATTGATTCATTAACATTGCTATTTCCTCCTGATGATGGTGTAACTACTATTCTATGCGGCATTGGGTACGGTATATTCTATGATTTGGTAAATATCAACGTCGGGCTCTATCCAAGTTAATCCAACACCATCAGCACTGACATAAACCACAATAGTGCTAATTTGGTACTTCAGTTTTTTTTCTGCGTGATTGATTTCGATATAGAGATACACCATGTCGCCGCGATTAATGTCAAGCTGCTGGCCTGCAACGAAAGCGCCGCCATAGCCGATATTGGTCAAACAATAATTGCCTAGGCTTAAGTTATTCTTAAGCAGGGTCGTAGGTTGCGACAAATCAAATCGGTAATAATGTCTATGTTCCATAGCGTAATCTAATAAAATGGGTGACACAAAAAACTCTATAGAAATATCATGCGCATGAATATACGTATTTTCCGATATGTATAACTACGTATAAGGTGGTGTGAATAGTATTTAAATATGTTGGTAAGGCAAGTGGTTAAAGCAAGAGGTCGGTTATTGACCGACTATCAATGTTGTAAAATGAGGTTTATTATCATTTCAGGCCTAAGTATATAGGTAATGTTGGATAGTGTTTGATCAAGTAAATATGAATATATGAATATCGAAGAGGAATTGTTAGATTTTGGCGAAGTTGCTGATGGCTTACTCAATGAGGTCTATATTTTTGATATAAAAAGTCTATATTTTATATCAGTAAATAAGGCCGCAACCCATAATACGGGTTATACAGCAGAAGAATTTAAATTGCTTACGCCTCTAGATCTGAAAATTCAATATATTGAAACGGATTTCAAGGGTTTATTGGCATTGCTTTTAGAGGGCAAAAAAAAACAGATAATTTTTGAAACCATTCATAAAAGAAAGAATGGTTCGCAATATCTCGTTGAAGTCTATATTCAAGTTTCGCTTTATCGATCACAGCCAGTGTTTGTCGCTACTATTCATGATATCACTGAGCGAGAAAAAACATATCAATCGTTAAAAGAAAAACGCCTATCCGCAATACTTAATAATGCGATTGAGTCAATTATTAGCATTGATTGTAATGCAATTATTGAAGATATCAATCCTGCAACGGTACGTATATTTGGTTATGAAAAAGCAGAGTTAATTGGTAAAAATATTAAATTATTAATTCCTTCTCCATGGCATCATAAGCATGATGAATATATAAAAAATTATCTCGCTACGGGAATAAAAAAAATCATAGGGATTGGTCGCGAAGTCTCGGGGCAACGCAAAGACGGGAGTATTTTTCCTATTGATCTCTCTATTGGTGAAGTTGTTTTTGATGGTAAACATAGTTTTACCGGAATTATTAGAGATATATCAGACCGAAAACTTGCTGAAGAAGAATTTAAATTACAAGAAGAAGAAATACATCGTAATCGAGAACAGTTTTCACAGTTGTCTCGAATCAGTGCGGTGGGTGAGCTCGCGGCGAGTATTGCGCATGAAATCAATCAACCATTAACTGCCATTGGCAGCTATGCGCAGGCCTGTGTGCGATTAGCAAAAAATAAAGATAGGCTTGTTGATAATGAAGAGTTTCTTTCGTCTATTGATAAAATTTCAGAGCAAACACAACGCGCGGCAAAAGTTATTCAGCACTTGAGGTCGTTAATAAATAAGCACGATGTTCAATATGAGCTGGTAGATGTTAATGACCTTATTAGTGAAGTCATTGAACTGTCGAGAACAAGATTGCTTTCTGCAAAAATCAATATTGAAATAACCCCTTTGTCTCAGTCATTGCTGATCGAATGCGACCCCATTCAAATACAGCAAGTTTTATTGAATTTAATTAACAATGCTATTGATTCAATCTGTATGAGTGATTTTGGTAAAAGAAAAATAATAATTCGTACTTTATATGAAACAGCGAAAACAACAACTAATGCTATTTTGGTTTCTGTGCGAGACTTTGGCGAAGGGGTTACTCAAAAAGATAGGGCAGGTATATTTTCTTCGTTTGTCACCAATAAAGCCCATGGCATGGGCGTCGGTTTATCTATTAGTCGTTCAATAATTGAAGCCCATGGTGGGGATCTTTATTTGAATAATGATATTAATCATGGTGCGGAGTTTTATTTTACATTGCCAGTAGTTATTAGAGAGTAGCAATAAATTATGTCTATCAAAAAACAAAAAGTTTATATTGTGGATGATGACGTTGCTGTACTTGATGCGCTGAGTGTCTTAATGAATTCAGCAGGAATAAATTTTGAGGCTTATAGCAGTGCAGAAGATTTTCTCGAATATTTTAATGCAAATTATTCTGGTTGTCTCTTGTTAGATATACGTATGCCGAATATGAGTGGGTTGCAGCTACAGAAGGTGCTCAACGAGAAAGGAATTAAGATTCCAATTATTTTTGTTACAGGGCATGGTGATGTTCCTATGGCTGTTCAAGCAATGAAAAAGGGTGCGTGGGGGTTTCTTGAAAAACCCTTTAATGATGAGATTCTTATCGGCGACATTAATCGGGCATTTGCTGCTGATGCGGCTTCTCGTCATGCAGAGAAACAACGGCAAATAATCGCCAACCGCATAAAACAATTGACGCCGAGAGAAAATGAGATAATGAAAAAAATCGTTTCTGGTGCGCATAATAAAACCATTGCTTTTGACCTTGGGTTGAGTCAAAGGACAGTAGAGTTGCATCGTTCGCATGTTATGCAAAAAATGCGAGCACGATCATTGGCGCAACTCGTGCGCATGTCGTTACTCTCGGAGGAGTTAGGCGAAAGCGAATAGTGCTATGACTAAAATAGTGTTAAAAAATGTAGCGATAGAAAAGCTGATTCTGTTGTTCGCTGTTTTATTGTTTGTAGGGCTTGAATTTAGCGCTATCAACATGGACAGTCATTATAAGTATGATCTTATAATGTGTATTTTTTTAACGATAGCACTTTTTTTAGTGCGCAAGGCTTTGCATTTATATTGGTTTCATTATTTACTGTTTAATGTGTTTCTGGTTTTTCATAGTTTAGGCATGTATCAATATTATGATAGATATCCATTAGGTATTGAATATGACTACTGGATACATGGTTTTTTTGGGATTGTTTCGTCATTAATTATTATGAGGGCGTTTGTTTTTTCAAGTGAAAATCTGGGTTTAAGAACATGCATGTTACTAACTATAGTTTTTGTTTTAGGCATTTCTGCAGCGCATGAAATTTATGAGTTTGCTGGAGCGATGTTACTGGGTGAAGGTGAGGGCGTATTATTTATTGGTGCTGGAGACCTGGACGAATGGGACACGCAAAAAGATATGTTGAACAATTTGATCGGTAGCATTATGGGCCTTTTCGCCTATTTTATACGTCGAAGTGTCTGAAGTCGTGCACATTTTTAAACATAGGTGTTGTTAACGTAACCAGTTGAATGGAAGTTTAACTATGATACAGGCCGTATGAATGATTCTAGTTTTTGCCATAGAAATAATTGCTTTACTTAGGTGTGGCATTGGCATTGATAACGCTGAGCGTTAGCATCGCAAAAATCAGATGAAGGCATGGGTTAAGCACAGAAGCTAAGGTTTAGATAAGTAAAGACGCTGTAATACACAGCGTCTTTCAGTAAATCTGAGTAAAGCGTCCAGTGTTGGTGTATCAATGGTGTTGGCAAAGGTCAATGACTTGTCTCTGATTACTTCCTGTACTGAATTGGTATAACTTACAGAGCCATTTAGGACGCCATATTTTCTGCTATTTTTGAACTCAGCAAATTGTAAAAATATTTTTGCTGCCTGATAAATATATATTTTTCTAACTCAAATACGGAATTTTTGCATTAGGCAGATAACGCAAATATGCCATTATTGCAGTGTAAGAGTTTTATGGTGAAGACTCCTTCATGTGCTCCACTGCCCGTTTTGCAGCGTCATAGAAGGGCATCAGAATGAGCGTCGCACCTTTTTCTTTCAGTATTTCTCTATCATGCAATTGCTGGGTTGATATAGCGATACCGCCTTTGTAGTGTTGCTGTTTCAATCCCTCTATGAGCGACAGGCGCGGGTCTTCGTGCGTTACTCCGGTATCATGTTGTGGCATGGCCGAAATTACCCACTTAATACCTTTTAGCGGGAGTGTGCTAATGAATGCCGGATCACAGGCATCGCCATAAATTGCCGCATGTCCTTGATGGCACCAATGCCGTACTTCATCTGGGTTGAAATCCACGACTAGTAGATTGAATTTTTCCTGTTGCAGATAATGAGCAATGGCTTTGCCATAGCGGCCCAACCCGAATAGGATGACATCATAACTTTGCTCTGAGGTATATTGTTGTTCTAGTTTTTTTTCCCGATAAGGTTTCTTGCGTTCAAATATACCCAGCCATGGTTCCAGTTTGGCATACAGGCTGTTGGAATAGCTGATCATATAAACGGATAGGGAGATGGTAATGAGTCCGACTAGCGTCACCAGACCAAGAGACTCCGCCGAGACATGCCCCAGCGTTAAACCCATCGCCATAAAGATGAGTGAAAATTCACTGATTTGCGCGACAGTCAACCCTGCCAGAAAGCTGGTGCGTTTACGGTAACCCATTCTGCCCATAATAATCATGACGATCACTGGGTTACCAATAAGCACAAAAAGAGAGAGTATCAGCGCTGGGATGATTTGCGCGCCGAGCAGGCTGAGATCGAGTTGTGAGCCCAGTGCAATGAAGAAAAACAGCAAAAGAAAATCTCGTAGGGAAGAAAGCCGTGCCACGATGGCTTCGCGGAATGGCGTGGAGGCGAGCGAAATACCTGCCAGCAACCCTCCCAGTTCTTTACTGAACCCAAGTTGGCTGCCAATTGCAGCCAGCAACGCTGCCCAGGCAATAGCGAAGGTAATCAACAGTTCTTGCGAATGAGCAATACGACTGACTAGTGGTGTGGCTAGGTAGTGGATAAAAAGTAGCACAAAACCCAACATCATCAGTCCATAGACCAGGACGCTGCCAATATGAATAAATACCGACCCTTCTGCTCCTTCTTGTGCGCCGATGCCAAATGCGGATAAGACCATCATTGCCAATACCACCACTAAATCCTGTACGATCAGGAAGCCGATGGCAATACGGCCATGAAGGGAATCCACCTCGCGTTTATCGGAAAGCAATTTGACGATAATGATCGTGCTGGAAAAAGTCAGCGCAACGGCAACGTAGAGCGAGATAATCACATCGAGTCCGAGCGCCAGACCGATAAGAAAGCCGATAAGCGAAGTGAAAGTGACTTGACCCAGCCCCGTAGCCAATGCAACTGGGCCTAATGTTCGTATGAGTTTTAGATCTAACTTTAGCCCAACCAGAAACAGTAAAATGGCAATACCCAGTTCAGCTAATAACTCGATATGCTCGTGTGATTGCACAATGCCCAGCGCTGAAGGCCCGGCCAGCACGCCCACTGCGATGAAACTGACAATCATCGGCTGCCGCAGTAGTAGTCCGACAAAGCCGATTATTGCTGCCAGTGCTATCAGCGCCGTTAGTTCATAAAACGGAGAAGCGTGAATCCACTCTGTTAGTGTGTTCACGATGCTTTCCACCAATGTTTACACAAGTATTTTTCTGTTTCTAGCAGTATGAGTATGGCAAGTCCGAAGGCCATTACTTGTATGCTCTGTATGATAGTGAGTGGCTGACTGGCAAAAAAAGTCTGCATGAAGGGGGTATAGGTGAACAGAAACTGAAGTATTGTGACAATACTAATAGCCCAGAGAACGGCCTTGGTTCCCAATACGCCGCGCAAGGTGAGCGACGTGCCGTACGTATAGCGTACGCTGAACAGGTAAAAAATTTCCATTACCACGAGAGTGTTGACCGTCATGGTGCGTGCCGTATCCAAATTAACACCTTGCGCTTGGGCGAGCAGGAACTGACCGAATACTCCGCTTGAGAATAACAACGAGACGAACGCAATGCGCCAGAGCAAGAAGCCCGACAGGATTGGCGCATGCACCGCACGCGGTGGGCGCTGCATCACTTGTGGTTCAGGCGGTTCAAAGGCGAGTGCCATGGCGAGTGCTACGGAGCTCACCATATTGACCCACAAAATCTGTACCGGTGTAATAGGTAAAGTTAGTCCTAATAAAATAGCGAGAATTAGACTGAATGATTCGCCGCCATTGACGGGTAGTAGGAAAGAAATGACTTTTTTTAAATTGTCGTACACGGTTCGGCCTTCGCGTACGGCAGCGGCAATGGAGGCGAAATTATCGTCTGCTAGCACCAGATCGGCTGCTTCTTTGGCCGCCTCCGACCCTTTCTGCCCCATAGCGATGCCGGCATCGGCGCGTTTCAACGCTGGCGCGTCATTGACTCCGTCGCCGGTCATAGCGACGGTCATATTGTGCGATTGCAGAGCCATGACCAGGCGCAATTTATGCTCGGGGCTAGTGCGGGCGAAGATGTTGCAGTTCAGCACGGCTTGACGTAATTCGGCATCGTCCATAGCATCCAAATCGGTACCCGTTTGTACTTTGCTCGGATTTTGCAGCCCGATCTGCTTGCCGATAGCGGCGGCGGTTTTGGCATGGTCGCCGGTAATCATTTTCACCTGAATGCCTGCTCTATGACATTCCGCTACGGCTGCAATCGCCTCCGTGCGTGGCGGATCGATCATTCCTACCATACCGAGCAGAGTAAGCGAGCTTTGCACATCTGCGTGTTCTAGCACGGTATGTTTAGCCTTTACTGGCTTTACCGCAAAAGCTAATACGCGCTGGCCAAGCGCGGCGATAGATTCCGCCTTTTCGTTCCAATATGCTGTGTTGAGGGTTTTTGTTTTGCCATCGGCATCGCGCTGATTCTCGCACATGGCAAGAATCTGTTCTGGTGCACCCTTGGCGAATATGAATGCGTGATGTTCGTGATCATGGTTCAGTGTTGCCATAAAGCGATGTTTGGCATCAAAAGGAATCGCATCGGTGCGTACCCATGCCGCCTGTTCCTTACGGGTATCCACATCCATTTTTCCGGCGAAGACTAGCAGCGCTCCTTCCATTGGGTCACCTTCCACCACCCATACGCCTTCATGTTCACGCAAAGCGGCATCATTGCAGAGCGCCGCTGCACGGGCGAGCTCTTCTAGCATGGCATGTTCGGACGGCAGCACATATGTGTCTTCCAGCTTGAGTAATCCTTGCGGTGTATATCCGCCGCCATCCAGCGTAAATAGATGCTGGTGATTGAGTACCGAGGCCACCATCATCTCGTTGCGGGTAAGCGTTCCGGTCTTGTCGGTACAGATGACTGATACAGAGCCAAGCGTTTCGATGGCAGGCAAACGACGGACAATGGCATTGCGCCGAGCCATGGCTTGTACACCAATGGCCAAGGTGATGGTCAGCACAGCGGGTAGGCCTTCAGGAATGGCAGCAACCGACAAGCCGACCACTGTCATGAGCATTTCGGCGAAATCATGATGGCTGACAAAATAGCCATAGACCAGTAATAGCACGGCAATCATCAGAATGAAGAGGGTTAACCATTTGGCAAACACGTTCATCTGTGTCACTAGCGGTGTGGTTAATGTTTCCACTTCCGCAAGCAGGCCACTTATACGCCCGATTTCGGTCTGGCTGCCTGTCGCTACCACTACACCTTTACCTTGCCCAGATGTGACTAGAGTGCTGGAAAAAGCCATACAGGAGCGGTCGCCCAATGGTGCATCTTCAGCCACGGGCTTGGTCTGCTTTTCCACTGGCACGGACTCACCGGTTAGAATTGACTCTTGTATTGCTATGCCATGAATGGTCAGCAACCGCAGATCAGCAGGCACTTTATCGCCTGCCTCGAGCAGAACAATGTCGCCAGGAACCAGCTGTTCACCTTCGATACTGATACGCTCGCCACCACGCATTACATTGGCACGCGGTGCCAGCATGTGGCGGATGGCGTCCATCGCTTTTTCTGCTTTGCCTTCCTGTATAAAGCCGATAATGGCGTTGGCGATGACCACTGCCAGAATGACACTAGTATCAATCCAGTGTTCCAGCATTGCTGTAATGACAGCGGTGCCCAACAGTACATAAATCAGGATATTATGAAACTGTAGTAGGAAGCTCATAAAGACGCTGCGTCGGGCAGCTTGTGGCAGGCGGTTGGCCCCGTGTTTTGCAAGACGCGCCTCAGCTTCACCCTGGTTCAGGCCAGTAGCAGAGGTTTCCAGTTCTTTAAGCGCAGCGCTCGTAGACGAGTTATGCCATCCAATTCGAATCCCAACTGCTTTTGCTTCCTGCATGCTCGCTCTCCGTGGCTAATATGCCTTTACTGGAGAGACGAAGCCATTTGGTTTTAATGCCATGAGAGAGCAGGTAAGTTTCTGTACGATATTCTCTGCGGTATTGCCGATCATGAAACCCGGTATGCCGGTACGCGCGACTGTGCCCATTACCAGAATATCAATCTTCTTGTCCGTCACAAATGTTGGGATCAACTCATCAGCCCTGCCGCGTTGGTGATGGACATGATGCGTGCCAGAGATGCCGGCTTTCTTAATCAATTTTTCCAATGCTGAACGATGCTCGTGTTGAACTTTATTCACCGCTTTCATCCGTTCGTCATCGGTTACCCCTGTCCAGACATTGCCACGTATATATTCCTCAAACTCATAATCCCAGCAGGAAACGATATGTAATTCACCACTGCAATTATCGGCGAACGAGCGTGACAGCTTTAACATCCGAATGGACAGGTCATGCGCAGCAGGCTCCTGTGATATCGGGTCAATCGCTACGGCCACTTGGATATATTGGTGTGAGTGTTTAATGGGGCGGCAGAGCCAGACCGGAATTGGGCATTTGCGCAACAAACTCATATCAATCGCCTTGAACCCGACTTTACTGTCACTAGCCTCTGCTTCCTTGATAATAAGGTCATGGCTATGTTGCAGGACATATTGAATGATTTTGATGGTGGGGTGCTTGTCGCCAATCAGCTCTATGGAAATATCAACAGTGCCTTCTTCAAGTTTGATGGCTTCCTTGGTTGACTTGATAGAGGTTTCGACCTGCGCTAAAAGAAACTTCGTGTATTTTTTCTGGTAGTCAGTGAACTCTTGAGGAAATTCAGGGTTTACAACCAGCACTTTCAGTGGTGCTTCGTTGTTTCGTGCCAAACTCAGTGCTTGCTTCAGCCCTTCCGTTTCATCCTCAGCTCCATGGCATATGTATAGCGGATTATGATAATGATGCATGTGAAGGCTCCTTTGTCGCTGTTACCACCCAATTAACATTGCCTTTCAAATTTTCTTGTGTGACGCATAGAAGTAAGATTAAAGTAAATAAAAATAAGTATAAATATGTATAAGTACGTATAAACGAGTTAAAAATTAGACTGACTAAGTCAGGTTTGATGAGTTGAAGCAAGAAAATGCAGCTAATGGTAATGAAGTTAATCGTGTTGAAAATACTCGAAATTTGCTGCATGTAGCAATGGATGCTTTGCCGCCTGATAGTCAAAAAAGCATGCTAGAGTTTTTTGGCTATCAGCAATGATTACATTGTCTGCTATAGGGTAGTATAGAATTTGTAAATGCTACTGAGCTCTTCTTCAGTGAGAGTAAGATGTTTATGAATCGTATGGTTCACGTAAAATTTACGCAAGCCTATATTAGATTCTGCGCATTACCACGTAAGCCATTGATTTAATGGTGGCCAGAGACGGAATCGAACCGCCGACACGGGGATTTTCAATCCCCTGCT